>CAYWKN010000163.1:0-5123 GCA_964458765.1 uncultured Verrucomicrobiota bacterium | reverse complement strand
CCCCCGTGCCACCGCCGTCCCCCTCCATCCCTGCCAGGCCACATGGCCGTAGTATGCCGCCAGGACCAGGATGAAAACGCCAAACCCGCGCTTGACCCACGTCATCCACGCGCCGGGCCTGGGCAGGAACGACAATCCGGCGCCGGCCAGCGGCCACGGCAGGGCCATCCCGACGCCCAGCAGGAACGGCAGCAGAATCCCCGCTCCAACGCCGGCGGCATACAGCTTGCCCGCCAGCAGAAGGACGGCAATCACCACCGGCGCCACGCACGCGCCCGCCAGCAGGGCCGCCAGACCGCCCATGACCAGCGCCACAAGGACACTGCCCTTGCGCGACACCAGCGCTCCCCCGCCGACATTCCCCTGGAACCGCGAAAAATCGATCGCCACGAAGTCGAACATCGCCAGCCCGAGAACGGCAAACACCGCCGCCATGGCGGCATTGAAGACCGGCAGGGAATTCACCGCGCCGAACCGGGCGCCGGTCAGCACCACCGCCAGCCCCAGCACGCCATAGACCAACGCCATCCCGAAACCATATACGCCGCCCAGGGCGAATCCCCGCATCCGCGAGCCGTCCTGCGCGCCGGCGCCGATAATCGCCAGGTTGATCGGAATCATCGGGAGAACGCAGGGCGTCAGGTTCAGCAGAACACCGCCCAGCAGGATGATCAGGAACGTCCACCACACTCCGTGCTGCCGGAAGAACTCCAGCGGATCGGATCCGAACAGCGCCATGGATTCCCGGAACCGCACCCGCAACGAGAAAGCCGCGCCGGAAGCCCCCGCCCGGGTTTTCCCCTCCACACGATCAAGGAACGCCAGGAATTCGCCCGTCCGCAGATAGCCCGACGCACGACCGCGCACGGCAAGCCCCGCCGCCTTTCCCGGCGCCTGTCCGGGCCCATACCCGGAAACCGCCTCCCCGCCGGGCGCCGGCACACCGCCCAGCCGGACTGTCCTCGTCTGGGGAAAGAAGCAGGTGGCTTCATCGCACCCTTGATACGAGACTTCCACAGCCTGCGCGCCCGCGGGCAGTGCGTACACGACGGAGAAGTCGCCCGTATGGGAAGCCCGCGACGCTTCGGAAAACGCATCCCGCAGGTTCACCGGACCGTCACCCCCCAGTCTTGGCTGCTCCGCCCCGGCAACCCGGACCGCCAAGCTGTCGTCGTACAGGTGATGTCCCTGCGGAACCTTGAATCGGACCACAACCACGGCTGCCGTGCCCTGCCGGCTTTGGAGCGCCTCCACCTGGAACGGATCCTCTGCCAAGGCCAGCCCCGCCGCCAACACGCCTCCCATCACCACGGCCCGGATTCTCCCCGCCGACATGTCAGCCGCCCCCCTTCACCGCTCCATCCGCTGTCTTCGGCCAGTCTTTCACGATCTGCAGCACTTCCCTCACAAAGGCGCATTCGCATCGCGCGGGGCACCGGGCCAGTTCATTCTGCTGCAGACAGTAGGCCGGACACTCCTTGGAACCCGCCAGCCGTTCTTGGAACAGGGGGCCCGCATACAGGTCAAAGAAATCCCCGGCGGGGACCGCCAGTGTCGTCCGGCAATCCTCCCTTTCGTGGTTGAAGAGGAAGAAACCGGCGGCAAGGTACTGGAAGGAGGCCTGGTAGCCGATCAGCACCAGCGCCGGGTCGGTCAGAAACGCCTCCCGGGTGGGCCACACGTGACCGCAATTATTGCATTTCCTGTAGTTCACGACCAGCACGCTCCCCAAAACACAACATGCCGGAGCCCCCTTCCGGGCGCACCGGCATGTCCTCAGTCCGTCCTTGCGTCGGGATCCGGTCAGCTCTTGATGCCGCGCTTGCCCAACTGCTTGTCCAGCATCAGCAGGGCGCCCGTCGAGCTACCGGCCATCTTCAACATGCCGATGATCTCGTTGTCGTTGGCTTCCTCTTCCACCTGCTCGTTCACATACCACTGCAGGAGGATCTGCGTGGCGTAGTCCTTCTCCTGGTTCGCCAGATCCATCAGCTTGTGGATACAGCCGGTGATGAACTGCTCGTGCTCGAGGGTCTTCTCGAATATCGCCAGCACGGACTTGAACCCGACCTTGGGCTTGGCGATGGCTTCCAGCTCCACTTCCGCCCCCTGTTCCAGAAGGTATTTCTTGAATTTCAGGGCGTGCTCCATCTCCTCCTGGAACTGAACCCGGAACCACTGGGCCGTGCCCTTGTATCCCTTGATTTCAGCCTCCGCCGACATCGCCAGGTACAGGTAGGCCGAGTACAGCTCGTTGTTAATCTGCTTGTTAATCGCATCCCGCATCTTCTTGCCGATCATGTTGGTCTCCTTTTTTCAGTTGTGTTCGCCGCCATTCACACCTTCCAAAGCCCGTGCAGGTTGCAGTATTCCCGGGCGACGACCGTCGCGGCCGTCACGCCTTCGAATACCGCCACAGGCTGGGCGCCGGGCTTCAGGTACTGCCGCAGGATCCTGCCATCCGCGATCAGTTCAATCCATTCGATGTAGTGCTTCTCCTCCATCGGATGCGCCACGCTGCCGACCGTAACCTTGATGCCGCCGGCCACGCGCTCGACCACCGGAACATGCTTTTCCCGGGAAGCATCCACGGTGTTCTCCTGGATGAGCTTCATGGGCTTGTCGCAGCACGTGAGCGTTCCGCCCGACGCATGCAGCACTTCCACGATATTCCCGCAGACCTCGCACTTGTACACTTCCTGTCTTGTCGTCATTGGATTCCTCCCTATTCCGCCGCAAACTCGCTCTTGCTGACTCCGCAATCCGGGCACACCCAGTCCTCCGGCAGGCTCTCGAAGGGCGTTCCCTCCGCAATGCCATGATCCGGATCGCCTTTCTTTGGATCGTACACATACCCGCACACGTTGCAAACATACCGCATGGCCTATACTCCTTTTCGTTACCTTCCGATTCTACAGTTTGCCGCAGAAGCCTCAAGCGGAATCAGGCCAAACAAACAAAAAACCGCGCCGGCCCCGTCCGGCTGCCGGCGCGGCTCCCCCTGCTCAGCCACCCGCACCCATCACCCTTTACCTTCCGGTAAATCCTTGTGATTTTTCCATTCCCTCTCGGCCTCCGCCAGGATCCTGTATCCAAAATCCCGCGTCAGCCCGTACAGGAGAAAGCACCGGTCATCACAGCTCTGTTGCCCGGCCGAATCGGCGAACGTCACCAACTGGTCTGCCAGGAACTTCAAACGAACAATGTTTTCATCTTGTATGTCCATCCCACACTCCCGAGGAAACAATTGAACTCCCGTCAGGAATAATGACATCGCAAGTTCCATGCCTGCCGGATGGCTCTTGCGCAAAAATATTGCAAGATATTGCGCGGCAACCTTTTGCCGTTCTTGCCCGGACGGACTGAATCGGGGAGCGGTGTGTCTCATGGCACAGCACCGCTGTGTCGCGGAGATACTGTGAAGCAGAGGAAGGAGTTGGTGCACCCGGAGGGAGTTGAACCCCCACACCTTGCGGTATAAGAACCTGAATCTTACGTGTCTGCCAATTCCACCACGGGTGCGCCGTGAAAGAAGGGCGCCATACATACCAGACGCCACGAAACCCTGTCAACAGTTTCTTGCCGCAAGATCAGGCGTGGATCAGGCGTCGAGACCGCGGAACGCCAACCATAGAAAAAACGCGGCAACGGCGAGAAATACCCCGCCCAGTCCCCGGCAACGGGTCTCGCTGGAACAGAGGAACTCCGTCCACTTCCGGAAACGGTAGGGCGCCAGCACAAGAGCCATGCCAAGAAAAACCCAGAGGTACGCCAGGATGACCGCCGCCAGCCGCCACGCGGAATCCTTGAAACGAACGGCCTCCAATATCGGATTGGCCATCAGCAGCAGCAACCCGCCCAACGCGCGGGACGCCAGCAACTCGTCCACAAAGAGAATCACCAGCAGGTAGCCCACGGGACCCGCCGCCCAGAGCCACCCCTTGTAGGCGTCAAACCAGCCCAGCGGCATCTCGCGCACCAGCCAGACGGACCACGCCATCGCCACAGCCGCCAGAACCCGCCCGGCCCAGACATTGCGCGGAAACCGCTGCGCCATCGCGCGGGCCGCCGACGGCGCCGCCGCCAGCCAGAGGCCGGCCAACCCATGCGCCACTCCCAACGCCATCAGGATCTGCGTAACACTCATGCTCATCCGCCCCTCTCCACCAGCGCGCCATACAGGGTCTGCGCGCCAGCCTTTTCAATCCGGACCCGGACTATATCACCGGCCAGAAGCCCCGCGCTAGGCTCAAAAATCACAATCTTGTTCGATCCTGTCCTGCCGGCCCACCTGTCACGGTTCCGCAGGCTCGGCCCTTCCGCCATCACCTCCAGCGACAGGCCGGCCAGCCCTTCGTTGATCGCCTTTCCCCGGCGGTCCTGGTCCTCCAGCAGCACGTGATTCCGCCGGAGTTTCTCTTCGGCCGGCACATCATCCTCCAATGCCGCCGCCCGTGTCCCCTCGCGCGGGCTGTACTTGAAAATGAACGCGTTGTCGAACTGCGCCTGCTCCATCAGCAACCGCGTGGCTTCAAAATCGTCCACCGACTCGCCCGGGAAACCGACGATGATATCCGTCGTCAACGCCAGGCCCGGCACCGCCGCGCGCAGGCGGCGGACAGCCTCCAGATAGGTCCCGGCCGTGTATCCGCGATGCATCAGCCCGAGGATGCGGTCCGACCCCGACTGCACCGGAAGATGCAGGTGTCCGCAGACGCCCGGCACCTCCGCCATGGCGCGGGCCAGTTCCGCCGTGCATCCCGACGGGTGTCCCGATGTGAAACGGATGCGGCGGATGCCTTCCGTCGCGCCCACGGCCTCCAACAGCCTTGGCAGGGGTTCCCGGAAGCCCCGGGGCGATACGTGGTTCTCCGGCCAGACGGGATTGGCCCGCCCGTAGGACATCACGCTCTGGCCCAGCAGCGTGACTTCGCGCACCCCGCGCGCCGCCAGCGCGCCCACCTCCCGCAGGATCCCCTCCGCCGGACGGCTCCACTCCCTGCCCCGGACGACGGGCACAATGCAGTAGGAACAATGCCGGTCGCAGCCCAGCAGGATGTTGACGAAGGCGGAGGGACTTCCCTCCAGATGCTCCACCAGCAATTCCCCCTGCTCCTCCCCCC
>CAYWKN010000162.1:0-5127 GCA_964458765.1 uncultured Verrucomicrobiota bacterium | reverse complement strand
AATACGGGAACGAATGATGTTTCTGCGCGAAGTTTTGGCGGCCGACGGTAGCATTTATGTCCACTTGGACCAGAGGATGGCCGCGTATGTTCGCGTAGTTATGGATGAACTATTCGGGCGGGATCAGTTTGTAAACGAGATAGTGTGGAGACGTGCTTTTGGTCATAGCGATTCTGTTCGGTTTGGGATCATTCATGATGTGTTGCTGTTTTATGGCAAGGGAAACGCAAGGACGTGGAATACAATACTGCAGCCGCCGGATCCCGACTACATTGAGACCTTCTTTGACCAATATGATGACGAACGGAAAAAGCGATATCAGCGCATAAGTCTATCTGCATACGGTTTGTCTGGCGGCGGATACGATTATGAATACAAGGGTGTACGAACTTTATGGCGATGTCCGATCGAAACTCTGAAGCGCCATGATGAACAAGGGCGATTGCATTGGCCTGCCAAGAAGGGCGGGGTCCCTCGTCTCAAGCGCTACGAGGACGAATATGATGGAGTACCCCTGCAAGACATTTGGACTGATATCAGCAAGATTCATAACACATCTGCTGAACTGTGTGGTTACCCGACTCAAAAGCCCGAAAAACTCCTCGAGCGCATCATCCTCGCCAGCAGCAACCCCGGCGACCTGGTGATGGACATCTTTGGCGGGTCGGGCACGACGGCGGCGGTGGCGGAGAAACTGGGGCGGCGGTGGATCACCTGCGATTTCGGCAAGCACGCCATCTACACGATGCAGAGCCGGATCGCCACCATCGCCGAGTCCCAGAAACTGGGCCTGACCACCGAGCAGGCCAAGAAGAAAGTCAAGTACGACAAGGCCCCCAAGGATTTCGGGGTGGTTTCCGTCGGCGCCTTCGACTTCTCCCGCATCATGGACCTGCGCCGGAACAGGGATGCCTATATCGCCTTTGTCCTGGGAATCTTCGGCATCACCGAGCGTGGCGCGCATTTCGCCAAGAAATACCACGTCAGCAACGTCATCGCCGAGAAGGACGGCCACCCCGTGGAGGTCTATCCCGTGTGGGAGGACAAGTGGCTCAAGGAGGTCCGGATTGACGAGGAATACCTCAAGGGGATCGTCAAGCAGGCAAACGGCAAGCTCAAGGGGACCTATTACCTCATCGCCCCGCAAGCCTGCACGCGCGCGGGCGACCTGACCCTGCCGAACGGCAATGGCGGCAAGGTGACGTTCAAGCCCATGACCTTCCCCTACAAGATCCTGGAGGACGCCGCCCGGCACTTCCAGCTTTCCGAGCAGCCCGATTCGCCCGAGAACATCAACCGGCTCATCTCGTCCGTCGGCTTCTACTTCAACGAAGAGGTGGACTTCAAGGTCAAGAAGACCGGCAAGGGGTTCAAGGTCACCGGCTTCAAGACCACGATCACCGACACCAACGAGAAGGCTTTCGAGGGGCTGGACGGCCTGGCCATGATCCTGGTGGACACCGATTACGACGGCGAGACCTTCAAGGTGGATAGTTGCATCTACCAGAAGGACATGAAGGAAGGCGAAGTCACGCTCAAGGACGTCGGCGCCAAGACCGCCCTGATCGCGGTGGACAAGCATGGTAATGAAAGCCAGATTGTGACGGTGAAATAATGTCTCGGTTATCGCTCTCCGAACACACCCTCGACATCAACCTGCGCGCGTATGACGTGGATGCCTTCGATTTTGCCGAGATCGAGGATTATGTCCGGGCCTTGACCGAGGGGCGCGAGTACCAGTTTGACGCCATCCGCGGCCTGATGACCTATCTGTGGGGCGGGCGGTACAAGTGTCTCAAGGATCTGGCGCTGGAAAATTACAGTCGGAAGTCCGCCATCCAGCAGCGGTTTCAAAGCCAGGATCATTTCCTCCGCCTCCTGCCCCTGCCAGACCGGGTGTCCGGCGTTTGCCATCTGGCCACCGGCACGGGAAAATCCTATGTCATCTTTGCCGTCGCCTACCTCTCGCTCATCCTGGGCAAGGTCAAGCGCGTGCTCGTGCTGGGGCCGTCCTCGACCGTGATCGAGCAGGGCTTGACCGAGAAGTTCAAGGAACTCATGTATGGCGCGCGCGGGGCGGAACTCCGCGAGAAGCTCCCTGAGCGCTACCGGAACCGGGTGGTCAAACTGCTGAACTGTAACGACCCGATCGAGGATGGCGCGGTGGTGATCGAAAACATCAATGCGATCTATAGCCAGGAGAATAACTCCATCGGGGACACCCTGTTCAATGGCGATGGCGAGGTGCTGGTGTTGAGCGATGAGGTCCACCACGCCTATTCCCATCTCGATTTCGCGGGCGATGCCTTGGCCTTCGATTTCGAGGATGGGAAGGAAGGCAAGGGCGAGGAGCGCGACGAGCGGTTATGGATGAAATTCCTGCGCTCCGAGCTCCGGATCAGGCGGCATATCGGCTTTACCGGCACACCTTACAGCGGCAACGACTATTTCGCCGATGTCCTGTTCGAATACTCCATCAAGGATGCCACCGATGCCAAGCGGGTCAAGCGGGTGAATCCCATCCTGCATACCGAGACCGATGAGGGGGATGCGAATCTCACGAGGCTCCAGCGGTTCGAGCAGATTCTCAAGACGCACGCCGAGAACCGGATCCGCTTCCGCTATGCCGACCGGCAGGGGCGATCCAGGCTCAAGCCCATCACGATCTTCGTCTGCAAGTCCACGGCATCGGCCCGGACCAATGCCGATGAATTCGTCAAGGTGCTGGCCGTCGGCCTCAAGGCCACGGACCCCGCCTGCAAGGGGCTGCCCCGGTCCGCGCTGGAGCAGGCGGCGCGGGAGAAGGTCATTTGCGTGACCAGCAAGCTGGGCGACGCCGACTACCAGGAGAAGTTGCAGGAGATCGAGCAACTGGACCTCGCGAAGACCGGCGGCAAGGTGGAGTTCATTTTTGCCGTCAACAAGCTGTCGGAGGGCTGGGACGTGGACAACGTCTTCCAGATCGTGCCGATGGAGGAGCGGGTGTTCAACTCCAAGTTGCTCATTTCCCAGGTGTTGGGCCGGGGGTTGCGGATCCCGCGCCAAGTGCCCTGGGCCGACATCCAGCAGAACTTTCCGGTCGTGACGGTGACCAACCACGAGAAATTCGCCACGCATGTCAACGAGTTGCTCGACGAAGTGACCCAATGCGAGATGCGGTTCGAGTCCAGCGTGATGGCGGCCGATGGCCTGGAGCGCGCCAAGTACAACTTCAACCTCTTCAACCTGGAGTATCGTCCTGCCGTCCGGATCGAGGCGCGGTCAGATGAGGAGAAGGCGGGGCCTTCCGGTCCCCGCCGCCTGGCGCTGACCCCCTGTGCCGAGAAACTGGACGTCAAGGTGGTTTACCGTGAGGACACCCGCCAATTCCAGTTAAGCCGCGAGTTCGTGAGCGTGGCCCAGATAGTGTACGACATCGAGCAGAAATTCCGGCTCGACCGGTTCGAGCGCGAGCAGTTTGACTTCGGGGATGGGTTTGTTTGCGACCATGTTCCGGGGCGGGAGGATATCGAGCGGGTGATCCGGGCCGCGATGGCCCGGATCGGGCAGGAGGGGGAGCGTCTATCGCTCAGAAACAAACAGGAAATCGAGCTGTTCTTCTACAGTTACCTGCCCGTTGGCAAGAGCAAGGTGGTGCGCGAAAACATCGAGGGGGCGGTGGTGGGGATTGCCACCCGCGCCATGCACCGGTCCAGCCTGAGGGCGGGCGCGGTGGAACAGGACGCCAGCGTCTTCGTGTCCGAGGATCACGAGACCGAACTGGGCGAACAGAATGCCTTCGTCATGAAGGAATTGCTGGGGCGGGGCAAGGCGCGGCAGGGGGAATTGGAGTTGAAGAATATCGAACGCTTCGACGAAAAATCCATCCGCCAGCTCGGGCCCCTGAAGCATCTTTATGCTGCCAATACATCGCTCTTTCGGACGCCCCAGGAGTTGGTGATCCTGAGTCACGCCCCTGAGCGCCAGTTCATGTTCCGGCTGGTCGAGCACGGGAAGTGGGTGGACGGTTGGATCAAGGCGGCGGACACGGACTTTTACGGCATTGACTACGAATACTGGCGCAAGGGCAAGGACCGTGTGCGGCGTTCCTTCAATCCCGACTTCTTCATCCGGGTCAACCTGGGCGGTTATCTGGCCAAGTTGACGGCTGACGCGGCTATCAGCGGCATTGCCCGGTTGCATGAACTCCAGAACGCCGGGATTGAAGACCTGATTTTCGTGGTCGAGATCAAGAGCGACGAGGACGAGACCGACGAAACGAAAGCCAAGGAAGCCTACGCCCGGGATCACTTTGCTGCCGTCAATCGGCGGATCCGCGAAACCCCGGAGGTGGATCTGCCGCCGCTATTCCGTGACTCTCTTCGCCAGTACTACATTTTCCAGCTCTTGCGTCCTGCCGATTATCCCGGCTGGTTCATCCGGCTCAAGAACGGGCTGGTGGTGGTGGGCTAGCCAATAACTTGCACGTTCGTGCTGACTGACGCCATTCACGGACGATTCCGCGCACCTGCTCACGGCATGTGTCCGGTGAATGGTGTATGGCGTTTCCTGCATCAGAACTTCAGGCTAACGGATGTGGTGAAGACCAGGTCGTTGCCGGTCTTGCCGTCGGCGGGGGTGTTGTCGTAGCGATCCTCCACGGCGCAGTGAAGGTGCAGGTCGCGGGTCAGCATGGAGACAATCCCCGCCTCGGCATTGACGAAGAACACTTCGCGATCGGCCAGCTTGGGCAGATACTCGACCGAGCACCACCCCAGCACATGCTCGTTGAACAACCGCTCCACAATCCCCGCCGCGCGCCCCGCGGCAAAGGACTCCTCCTGGCTGCCCTTCTTCTCGGTGAGGTATCCGGCGCCGAGTTCCAGCTTGCAGACGGTGCGCTCGCTGCGGACGAGGTTAACACCCGGGGAAAGGATGCCCAGCACCCGGTAGTCCACATCGGCAATCGTGTCCGTGAGCCAGTCCACGTCGCCGAGCACGTAGAGGCGGCGGTTCAGGTGCCGGTCATAGCGGGCCATGGCGGTGGCATTCTCGGAATCCTTCTGCCCCTCGCTCTCGCCATAGGCGCTCCGGGCCCGGATCCGGGCCGTGTCCTGGTCGCGCATGCGGACAGCATCCAGGCCGAGG
>CAYWKN010000161.1:0-5164 GCA_964458765.1 uncultured Verrucomicrobiota bacterium | reverse complement strand
GTGCCGCGCTCTCGAATTAATGAGACCAAAATTGAGGATAAGTGGGTAACACTTTTCCGTTCTGTGTGACGCGGATCATATTGTTTAACTGCATCCATGTTTCGGCGGCATACCGAAAAGCGGTCTCACGCGCCTTGGCGGTATCCTCGCCCAGTTCCTCAACGATGTCAACGGCCAATGCTGTTATTTCCTCATAGACCTCCTTCCTGTAACTGCGGGTGATCGCCTGCATGAACGGCCGTGCCTGATCGAGCGTATAGCAGGCCGAGAGGCCCGCCAGGCTGGCGCGGCGCAGGTGATTCACCTCATGTCGGCTGACTTCGCAGGCCAGCCGGAACGTTCGGCCATCGGCTTGGCCATCCCGGAGCAGGTAGTCCACCCGCCGGATGATTTCCTGGTGTGCTCGCTCTGTGCCGCCATTGTAGGGCGCATAGTGCCGGGGCGAGATCAGCGGAATGACGTGCGCATCGGACAACACCTCCTGCATTTCCCTGGACATAAAGTTGCTCCCCCGATCGTGCTTAAGAAAGAGCGGGCAGAAGCCGGCTTCCGCGAACAGCTGCTCCAGCAGCATGGCGGTGACCAGTCCGTTCGGCTTTGTGTCGTCACCGCGGAGGCCGAGCACGTGCCGGCTCCTCATGTCGCGTCCCAGCAGAACGAACGCCTTGTATTTTTCCAGCCACGCTTTCTCCATGTCGTCCATACCCCAGACTCCGCCGGGCAGCAACCAGTCGATCCGGCGTTCCAGCGCGCGTTCCACTGCTTCGATCTCCGCCTGGGTCGCCTTCACCAGGCCGTATAACTCCCGCCGGGAGATTTGTTTTCTGAACTTTTTGGTCAGCGCTGTCGTTCCGCACACCCGTTGGTCTCCGAACTTCAAGACGTTGATCCCACCGTAGAGAGCTGAAAGATCGAGCGCCTGCTTCTTGCGCGGCCCTGGCTGCTCAACCAGGTCCTTGCCCTCTTTTTGCTTCATCCTCCACCGCATCAGATTCGAATACGGCAGTTCCAGATCGCGGCACAGTGCGCGATAGGGCGCCTGCGTCCGATCCTTCAGACTCTCCACGGCGGCGATCATGGCTTTATACCGTTCGTTTTTTTTTACCCGTGTTCGAGCAGGCGCCCGATTCCAGCAGGGTCTGCCGGATGACCTCCTGGATTCTCAGCCGCGCCGCCAGGACCTCCTGCGTCTTGCGGCCGGCCTCCAATTCCTCCAGCAGTTCCGCCTTCTCCGGATCCACGGCTTTCCCCGGCCTGCCGGTCGGCCGATCCTGCAACGCCTCCAGCATGGCCCCCAGGGCCCGGTCCTGTTTCTCGTAATAAGTTTTACGGCTGACGCCCATCCGGGCCGCCGCTTCCGTGGCCGTGATCCGGCCACTGGCCACCTCCAGGATGACTTGCTGCCATTCCTGGGCTTTCGCCTCGTTCTCCATCTGCATGGCCAAGCCTCATCACCTCCGTTCGTGCTAGACCTGCGTCAGGGGTTGACTTTCCCGCACCTTGCGGGGACTCCGCCCCACGCTCATCAGTTCCCGGTAGCGGACTTTCCGGTCCAGCAGGCGCTTGAGTTGTTGGCCCAGCGCCGGTCCTTCCCCCCGCTCCTGACCCCGCGGTTCCAGCGCCGCCAGCATACCCGATACCGCCCGGTCCTGCCACTGGCATAACAGACTCGGACTGATGTCCAGTTCCCGACATACCCCCGCCGACTTCTGCCGCTCGGTCCATACCGCCAACACCGCCCGGCATTTTTCCAAAACCCCGTACTTCTCCTGTTCCATGGCTTCCATCGTCCCCTCCGTTCATTCCGCTTGCGGTTTCGGCACCAGCGTTTTCTCGATCAGCCGCTCCACCCGCGGCGGCAGGCTCACCGCCTTTTCGGCCGTCTGTTGCCAGCCCGGATCCAAGGCGGTCAGGATCCCGCCGATCGCCCGTTGTTCCCACCCGTGCAGCACCCCCCAGGGCACAGCGAGTTCCTGCATCAGCGCCGAGGTGCTCCGGCGCCCGCTCCATAGGCTCAGCACCGCCTGCGCCTTCTCCTTCGCGCTGAACATCCGCAACGTTCTCTTTTTCGGCTGCTCCCTGTCTGTTGTCTCCGGCTTGGTCATCTTGGGAACCCTCCTGTATCTCGCGCCCGTTCACCAGCACGCTGATCTTTTTCTTGTCGCTCTCGATCAAAACGCTCTTCCCGCCCACGCGCCCGACCACGTAAAACGGCTCGATGGGCTTGCCGCGCAACGCCAGCTCGGCCATGTTCGCCGCCATGTTTTTTTCGATCGTCGCCTTCATCTCCTGGCGAATCTCGAAAAACCGGTCCGCCGGGCACAGCCCTTCCAGGCTTTGATGCGGCCGGTGGTGGTTGTAGTGCTTCACCCAGTACGCAATGCGTTCCTGGGCTTCCTCGAACGTGTCGAACCGGGCCCGCACCAGGAACTCGTCCTTCAACGTCTGCCAGAACCGCTCGATCTTTCCTAGCGTCTGGGGATGATGCGGACTCGACCGGATGTGGTGGACATGGTCCTTGGCCAGTTCTTTCTGGAACTTCGTCTTGCCCCGCCAGCTCGCGTACTGCCGCCCATTGTCCGTCAGCATCTCCTGCGGTACGCCATACTCGCCCGTCGCCCGCCGGTAGCTCTCCACCACGTTCTCGGCGTTCTGGCTCCGGTAAACTCCCAGGCCCGTAACGAACCGGGAGTAATCGTCGATGAACCCGATCAGGTAGGCATCCTGGCCAGCGAGCTTGTAAACCGTGATGTCGCTTTGCCAGAACTGATTCGGACGGGAGTATTCGAACCGGCGATCAGCCAGCGTCTGCACCCACCGCTTTTTCTTGCGGGCCGTGACCAGTCCCTGCGCCCGGCAGTGCCGGCGCACCGCCCCAGGGCTGGCCTGCATGAAAAACACGCGCCGCAGAATCTGCGAGATCCGCCGCGCACCGCGGCTGGGGTCTTCCTGCTTCAGATCCCCGATCTTCGCGGTGACCGCTCCAGGCAACCGCCCTTGCCGCCGCCGCCGCGGCTGGTCGCGTAGGCCCGCTTCGCCATACTGCTGGTACTTCCGCGTCCACGTCTCAATCGACTTGGACGAAACCCCCAGTTCCTCGGCCACGAGTCTGCTCGGGATACCTTCTTCGACGCGGAGCTGGACCGCCCGCCGCCGAATCTCGTACCCGCACCGACCGACTTTCACCCGGCCCGCCGGTCGCCCCCTAGGGGGCGAGGCAGGGGATCCTTCATCCTGCTGCTTCTCTTCTCTCACGGTACCACTCCCTGATGCGCTCTCCACGCTCAGAAAGTGTTACCCCTTTTTACCCGTTTTTCAGTCTCATTATCTGGTCGCTAGCGCACCATTTTACCCACGAGATGATGGGGTTACGACCGGCCGTCGTTCAATGCTTGTCACTGCCGCGTAAAACGATTAGACTTCAGGAAATAGGAACCAGGACAGGAGGGCCGTATGTATAAAAAAATACTGATTGCCACCGATGGAACGTCGCACAGCTCCTCTGCCATCCTTGAAGCCACCGCCATGGCCCGGAAATACGGCAGTGAAATCTACCTCCTGCACGTGCTCAGCCGGATCATCGCGATCGACCCGTTGGGCGGATCCTCGGTCGTCATTACCCAGCAATTGCAGGAATCCACCCGGAAATTCCTGGAAACGTTCAAGGGCATCGCCAGCGAGGACGGCGTCATCAAGTTCGAGACCATCGTCCGGCAAGGAGAGCTTTTTTACCGCACCATCCTGGACGAAGCGATCGGACGCCAGGCCGATTTGATCATGATCGGACGCCGGGAATCCAGTCTCCTCAAGCGCCTGCTGTTCCAAAGCCTGACGTCGCAACTGTTGTTCTACGCCCCTTGCCCGGTCCTGATTGTGCCCCTGGCGGCGTTGATCCAGTGGGAACGCATCATTCTGGCCGTCAATGGAGCCCGCTCGTCCGCGCCGGCGCTGGCGGAAGCGCTCAAGATTGCGAAGGAATACGGGGGCAGGGTGACGGCGGCCATCAAACCGCCCCGCGGCGGACGGGCCGAAGCGGAGAACATCAGCCGGGAACTGAAGACGGCGGCCGGGCAAGCCGGCGTCACCCTGGATACGGTGATTCTCTTCGCCGACGCCGCCGACGAAATTTCACGGCTGGCCAAGGAACAGGACGCGGACATGATCATCACCGGCCAGCCCGATGAAAACATCCTGAAACATATCCTGCGGGGCAGTTTCCCGGAGCAGATCATCGACCAATCGCTCTGCTCGGTGCTGGTTGTCCCCTCGGTCCGCGCCGACGGCGCTAAAACCGAACGGACAATATCCTGAAATGCGGAAGCCCTGAATATTCGTTTTGAGACAGGGCGCCGTTCCCATCGCTATCGAGCAGGGAAAACGTCGTGTCGAGGTCCGACTTTTTCCTGACGGCTTCCAAAAACTCGTCGAATGTGATCTGGCCGTTTCTCTTCGCATCGATGGCGTCGAAGCGCTCCCGGGCGCCCGGTTCCTTGTCCACGG
Source organism: uncultured Verrucomicrobiota bacterium (assembly GCA_964458765.1). GTDB lineage: Bacteria > Verrucomicrobiota > Kiritimatiellia > CAIKKV01 > CAITUY01 > CAIVSY01. The sequence goes on along the minus strand of CAYWKN010000161.1, from coordinate 664 downwards.
CGGCCCATTCCTCCCAGGTCACGACCTTATCGCCGTTCTTATCCAGCTTGGCGAACGCGTCCCGGCTGACCGCCTGGATCAATTCTTCGCGGGTGATCCGGTTGTCGGCGTTGGTATCCGCCGCCTGAAACGCCGCCTTGTCTTTGTCCGCTGCGGGCTTTGGCGCCGGTTCGCCGCCCCACCCCGCCCAGGCCGTTATCAATATGCCGATGGCCATTCCAAGCTCTAATCCCGATTTCAGTTTCATGAATGTCTCCTGAATATGCCGACGCCCCATGTTCCGTTTTTCCACTAGCCTGGATTATTCGCGATCAGTCGCGAATAATCCATCCACAGGACCGTCATCGCCCTGCGCACGCAAGGCGACAGGCTAGCCCCCGCCCAAGACAGCGCGCAAAGCCTTCAGGAGCGCATCGACCTGGGCATCGGTTCCGACGGTAATGCGCAGATAGTCCCGCGTGCGGGCTTCCGAAAAATATCGCACGAGAATCCGCCGCTGGGCGAGCTTCCGATAAAGCGTCTCGGCCGATCCGCGGGGCGGCTTGACCCACAGGAAATTGGTCTCGGACGGGAACACGGTGAACCCGAGTTTTTCCAGGGCCGGCGCCAGCCGCCCGCGAGTCCGTATCACCCGGTCCCGGTTGGCGCGCATCCAGGCCTGGTC
>CAYWKN010000160.1:0-5201 GCA_964458765.1 uncultured Verrucomicrobiota bacterium | reverse complement strand
GAACAGGAATGGCTGGCATGGGTCCTGCGCCAGCAGCTTGCCGGCCGGTAAATCCATTCCGCGTTGCACCTGTTGGTGTCACTCGGCTTCCAGATCCAATGTCAGCGTGACCGGCCGCTTCGGGGTGAGGAAGTAGGACTCCTGCGGCAAGGGACCGCAACTGTTGCTTCCCAGCCCGCACTGGCTGTGATCCAGGCTCAGCACGGTGTAGCCGCCAGGCTTCAGTTCATGGTAGTGCCGCTTGGCGGTCAACTCGGCGGCTGTATAGGGTAGCGCGGAGAACATGAACGGGTGGTTGACCGCGCTGACCCGGAGCCCCGCCGCGGACTTGCCCTTCAGCACAACCCAGCGGGTATCCAGCCGCGCGCCATTTTCCTGCGGCTTGATGTAGGGCTCGTACAGGTCTTCCGGGGCGCCGTTGTAGCGTCCGACCCGCACGCTCTCGCGTCGGTCCGAATAGGCCTCGTGGGGCCCCAGGCCGTACCATGTCACGCGGTTGAGGGATTCCGGCAGCCGGAGGCGGATGCCGAGACGGGGGTAGCCGAACTTGGGCACCCTGCGCGGACGGAACGTAACGGAAAGCCGCAGCCTGCGGGCATCGGCGATCTCGTAGCGCCACGCCACGTCCAGCACCGGCCGGTGCATGATGGCCGCGAGCGTGGTCTCGACCGTGAAGACAGCGGGCGCTCCCCGCCTGGACGGCGTGAACTCCGTGTGGTTCACGCGGGTCAGCAGCCGGTCGAGTCCGTGGTTGACCCAATCTCCGGCCATCTGCTTGTCGTTATCCGTGGGAGCTCTCCAGATCTGCGCCTCCACCGGTTGGGCCAGCAGGACTTCCCGGCCGAGCGTCCAGCGCACCAGCGAGCCCCTGCGCCGGTCGAACACGACTTCGCCCGCGGCGCCGGACAGGCGGACCAGGGATGGCTTCTCCGTCACCTTCAACGCGACGGTCCGCTTCGGACTGGAGGAGCTTGCGGGAGCGCCGGCCGGGGAAGGCGCGGCAAACTGGCACCAGGCCACCTCGTGACCGGCTTTCGCCCACAGGGTGTTCCTTTTCAGGCGGAAGCTCACCGTCAGCCACGTTTCCCTTCCGGCGCTGCCGCGGGTTGCCGCCGCCGGAAGGGCGATTTCGCCCCGGCTCATCGGGGCGATGGACGGGATCTTCAGGCGGCCCCGGGCGACGGTATTGCCTTCCCGCTGGAGTTGCCAGACCGCTTCCAGGCGATCGAGGTTCATGAAGAAATGGCGGTTGAGCACGGAGAGCCGGCCGGTGCTCCAGTGGATGCCTTCCGCGCAAAGCGGCTCATAGATCTTCTTGAGTTCGGTAAGCCCCGTGTGCGGGCGGCGGTCCGGGAAAACCAATCCGTCCACGCAGAAGTTCCCGTCGTTGGGGAAGTCGCCGAAATCCCCGCCATAGGTGAACTGGTCGCGGCCGCCGGGCCCGCGCCTGCGGATGCTGTGGTCGGTCCATTCCCATACGCACCCGCCGATGAGGCGGGGGTAGCGCCAGATGGTTTCCCAGTATTCCTTCAGGCTGCCGGGGCCGTTCCCCATGGCATGGGCGTATTCGCACAGGAGGTACGGGCGGGGGTCGGGTTCGGCCACGCCGGCGCCGAGATTGTTCAATCGGTCCACGTTGGTGTACATGCTGCTGATCACATCCACGCAGGGGTCCCGGTCGGCGGGGTGGTAGTGGATGGGGCGGGACGTGTCGAGGGCGCGGATACGGTCGGCCATCGCCACATGATTCGGGCCGAAGCCGGATTCGTTGCCCAGCGACCAGAAGACAATGCACGGGTGGTTGCGGTCGCGCTGGACCATGCGTTCGGCGCGGTCCACGAAGGCCGTGCGCCAGTCGGGATGCAGGGATAATTCGCTCCAGTCGCCGTTGACGCCAAGACCGTGCGATTCCAAATCGGCTTCGTCCATGACAAACAATCCGTACCGGTCGCACAGTTCATACCAGTACGGATCGTTGGGGTAGTGGGAGGTGCGCACGAAGTTGATGTTATGCTGCTTCATGAGCTGGACGTCGCGCTCCATGTGCGCGCGGCTCACGTAGTGGCCTGTGTCGGGGCTTGAATCGTGGCGGTTCACGCCGCGGACCTTGAGGCTCACGCCGTTGATCCAGAGCTGGCCGTCGCGGATGGCCACCGTCCGGAATCCCGCGTTGAACGCCAGCGCTTCGAGGAGGGCGCCGTCGCCAAAGAGGCAGAGCGTGAGACGGTAGAGGTTCGGGGTTTCGGCGGACCAGAGGGCGGGGTTGCGAATGCGGAGTGTGAGCGCCCCGCAGGTTTCTCCGCCGATGGCGGGCGCGGCGAGGCGGGCCCTGCCGGAGGCCACGGTGCGGCCGGACGGATCATGGAGCACGGCGGTGACTTCGGCTTTCCGGATGGAGGCGCTGTAGTTGCGCAGGAAGAGCGAGATATCCATCCGGCCCTGGCCCTTTTCGCCCAGGGCGGGCGTGATGTGGACGTCGCGAAGGTGCAGGGGGGGCGCCGACCAGAGATAGACGTCGCGGAAGATGCCGCTCAGGCGCCACATGTCCTGGTCCTCGAGATAGGTTCCGTCCGACCACTTGAAGACCTGGACGGCCACGATGTTGCGTCCGGGCCGCACGGCGGCTGTCACATCGAATTCCGCGGGGATGTGGGGGCCTTTGCTCATGCCGACGAACCGGCCGTTGACCCACACGTTGAACATGGAATCCACGCCGGCGAAGTGCAGGAAGAACTGCCTGCCTTTCCAGGCCGGCGGCAGGGTGAATGCGCGGCGATAGAGGCCCACGGGGTTCTCGTTGGGAACGTAGGGCGGATTCAGGGGGATGGGATAGTTGACATTCGTGTATTGCGGGATGTCGTAGCCGTGCAGTTGCCAACAGGCGGGGACAGGGAGGGAATTCCACCTGGCGTCGGCATGGTCCACGGATTCGAAGCCGGCCGGGGTGTCTTCGACGCCTTTCGGCAGGTACTTGAATTTCCAGGTTCCGTTGAGCAGGAGGCACCAGGGCGAAAGCAAGCGGTCCTGGCGACGCGCTGCGTCCATCGAAGGGAAGGGCATGAGGGTGGCGTGGCCAGGTTCGCGGTTCCTGTGCATCAGGGCGGGATTTTCCCAGTCATTGGGGGGGTGGGGTGCGGCGGCGGAACTGGCTGTGGATGCGCTCATGGAAGTCCTTTCACAAATTGAGCGGATACGGTAGCAGGGGCTTGAAAAGCCGGTCAAACGGATTCTCCGGAGGCGGAAACAAGTGAGCGGTACCCGCGACCTTCCTTTCGCCCGGTACCGCTCTTCCCAACGGGGAGAGTTCAACCGCGATCCTCGTCTTTGGGGTCAGCTCGATTCTGCGTTCAGTCCGTCTGGCCGACAGCCGGCCTTGGCCTGGCTGAAACCCCGTTTCTCTCCCCACGCCAGTATTATACGACCGGGCCCCCTCCGCTGTCCATAGAACCAATCAAGTTTTTCAATGACGGGGCGTTGCCATGGGGAACTTCCGGGCGAACTGCCCGGCCGGCTGTGAGGCGCAGGCGGGGTGGCGCCGAATGAACAGTAGAGCGATGCACTTGACTCAACCGCCGATGCAGCGTGCAACCCACCCCCGGCCCCTTCCGCCTACGCGGGTACGCTACGGCAGGAAACGCCAGGGAGGGGAGCTCTTGCGGGCACGCCCATTGCTCTCCCTGGCTTGTCTTGCCACAACGCACGTGCGCTGGCGGAAGGATCTCCAGCGGGTTTTTCCCGGTTCCCCTCCCTGGAGGTGGTAGGGGTGGGTTCTTCCTTGCCGTGAGTCAAGTGCATGTCCCGAATGAACATTGACCCGCGGCGGGGCGGGTGCGCATAATCCGGCGCATGAATAGAAACCGCTGGAATATCGCGATGGCCGGCACGGCGCTGCAGTTGTGCCTGGGAACGGTGTATGCCTGGAGCTATTTCCAGAAGCCGCTGGTGGATGCCTATCACTGGAGCAATACGCAGGTGGCGACGGCGGCGAAGTGGTTCCCCGACAAGAAGGGCCTGGTGACGGGGATGGTCATCATGGGGTTCGGGTTCGGGGCGTTGCTGATGAGCAAGGTGTTGGCGCCGTTCCTGCTGTCCGTGACAGGCGGCGATCTGGTGAAGGTGTTCGCCCTGCTTGGCGTGGTGTTCACGGTGGCGACGGCGGGGTGCGGCGCGGTGCTCCGGAATCCGCCGCCCGACTTTGCGGTGGCCGGTCATCCTGCCGGGGGCGCGGCGACGGCGGCGGAAGACGGTTCGGCAGGCCGCGCGTTGTTGTCGTGGCGTTTTGCCATGATGTGGGTGATCTTCTTCTGCAACATTGTGGCGGGGATCGCCTTGATCGGGTTCCAGTCGCCGCTGCTGCAGGACCTGTTGCGGCGGCGGGATCCGGCGCTGGCGGCGGCCGCCCTGGCGGCGCAGGGCGCCACGCTGATCGCCGTCAGTTCCCTCTTCAACGGGGCGGGCCGTTTCTTCTGGGGAGGGTTGTCCGACCGGATCGGCCGCATTCAAGCGTTCCGCATAATGCTGTTCTCCCAGGTCGTTGTATTCCTCCTGCTTTCCGTGGTGGGGCATCCCTGGATATTCGCGGCGTTGGTGTGCTATGTCCTGCTGTGCTACGGCGGCGGGTTCGGGACGATGCCGTCGTTTGTGCTGGACGTATTCGGGACGCGGCTGATGCCGGTGGTATACGGGACGATCTTGACGGCGTGGTCGGCGGCGGGAATCGCGGGGCCGCAGATTGTGGCGTGGTTGCGGGATCACCAGGGCGCCCAGGCGGCGGCGTATGCCTTCCGGATCGGCGCGGCATTCCTCGCGGTCGGCGCTGTGATCTCGCTGTGCCTGACGGCCAAGCCGCGGGGGAAGGAGTAGGGGGAATTCAGACCTCAGACCACAGACTTCAGACCACAGACCACAGACTTCAGTCCGGCCTCTGAGCGGTGCTCAGGTTTTTCGAGGAATTGAATGTCCAATATCCAACACGGAATGTCCAACCCGCCTGCAACGCTATGCGTACCATTGCGGGCAGGCATCCAAGTGGGTGGGAGTTGTGCGAATCAATGGACAACTTGCCCTGCCTTCGCCTTTTTCTCTCCCTTGGAAATTGGAAATTCCTTGTTGGATGTTGGATGTTGCATTCCAACACGTTGCATACTTACTCAGAAACAAGACCACAGACCACAGACTTCAGTCCGGCCTCTGAGCGGTGC
>CAYWKN010000159.1:0-5272 GCA_964458765.1 uncultured Verrucomicrobiota bacterium | reverse complement strand
CAGGAGGGCTGGTTGTGTAGATGGGTGGGCAGCAGGTACAGGCCCACCCACGGCCTCGGCATGAGCGCGGCGACCTGGTCGGAATGGTTGCAGACAAAGGGATCGAGCCACGTGATGAAGACCTTTTCGACCGGGACGCCCAGAGCCTCTTCCGCCTGCGAAAGCGCCTGCCCGGCCCGCGCCCAGGTGGCCAGCCCCTGGTTGGGATAGGTTCCTCTCTTCTCGCAGTACGCAAACGGCGCGGTGAAGAAGCGGTGAGCCTCTCCGGGGCGTTCGCCCTGGATCCATGCCTGCATGGCCTCCGGGCGCTGGCAGAGGATCAGCACACGGTTCCCGGGTGAGGCGAGGAGGGCTTTGGCGAACAGGCGCAGCTGGGTTTCCGGATGTCCGGTCCAGAAGGGTTCCACGAGGGCGATGAGGGGGCCGCGGGGCCTGGTGTCTGTGATCAGGGATTCCATGGGATCCCGGCCAGGTGGTACGGAAGCCGCACACGGTGCAGGGCATACAGCCGTGTGATCCATATCCAGGTGTTACGAGGAGTGAGGTGGAACGGGAATCGGATCCCGTTCCTTGCGGCGTTGCGGAGGTACTCCCGCTGGAAGGGCAGGGCGCAGTGCCGCATCCAGGGTTTCTCGCGATGGGTATAGTGGATGACGGCCGGCCCGTTGCGGAGGCATTGACGCCGGGCCTCCGTGAGCGTTTGTGGAAACTGCCTGCAATGGAAGATGTTGAAATTCCAGGTCTCGCTGACCGGTTTCCAGCGTTTGAGCAGGGTCATGTTCAGCGCATCCTGGTCGCTGTAGAGGCATTTTACGGGGTCGCCGTGGTGGCGCCTCACGTAGTCGATGGCCTGTTCGGCAATTCCCTCGCTGCGCCAGCGGGGGAGGTCCATGAGCAGGACGCCGGAATTGAAGTATCCCAGATGTTCCGGAATGCCCAGCCGCGCACAGTCCCCGGGCGGATAGGCGTCGGGCGCGGCGGCGACAGGTTGATTGTCCAGGGGGGTGTGGAACAGCGGAGCCAGGGATTTGCGTATGAGGATGTCGACGTCCAGATACAGGACGCGATCCGTTCCGGAAAGGCGTTCCGGGATGAGGAGGCGGTAGTAGTTGGCCTTGGAAAAGTGCGGATAGCAGACCCGCATGTCGGAGAACTGATCGCGGCGGAGGGGGTAATGACGGTGGACGACATGGCGATCCCCGAGAAAACGGTCCAGGCGTGCTCTTGCCTCCGGCGCCAGTTCATCGCAAAAGAGGTGGAGTGTCACCTCCTCGCCGCGGTGGTGTTCGCAAAACGAACTCATCATCGCCAGGAGAGGCCGCAGGTACTTTTCGTCCACTGTGCACGCGATGTGAAGCATCATGGTCAACCCTGGTCAGAAGTTGTCGGGGAGTCCGGCTTGCCGGTGTATCATCCGCTGGATTGCGAGGCGCTTGCGCAGGCGGTGGTGTTCCAGCAGGAGGCGGATGGAAAGCGGGCGGGGGAAGCGGATGCCGGCCTGGCGGGTGTGATGACGGTAGAGGTTTTGATAGGGTGGGGCATGGGGGGCGATCCACGGCTTCTCCGGACCGGTGAAGTGGATGATGCCGGGATTCGTGACGGCGGCGCGTTGCGCGGGCGAGAGATCGTTCGGGTGATGCAGCCGCAGGCAGGCGTAGCAGTTCCATTCCGGGGCGAGGCGTGCCCAGTTCCCCTGGAGTAGCAGGTTGAGCCCATCCTGGTCCGGATATTTCCATTGCGCGGGATTGTAGCGGGCCTGTGCGCAGTCGCGGCTCACGCTCCCCGCGACGTCGAGTTGCCTCCACCGGTCCGTGTCCATGAGCAGAACGCCTGAATTGAGATAACCGGCGGATGGCGGCAGGCCGAGTCTGGGTATTGAATTCGCGGCATCGAGATCCTCCACGGCGGCGACGGGACGTTCCTGCAAGTCCGACTGGAACAGGGGCGTGAGGTTCCGGCAGACGAGAGTGTCGCTATCGACGTACAGGACCCTGTGGATCTCCGCGGGCAGGTATTCCGGGATGAACCAGCGGCAGTACGGGGTGGGGGAGGAGAATCTCCTGTTGACCGGAAGATCGCGGACGCGTGACGCGGGGATCTCATACAGGGCGCATGTGGCCCCATGACGGAGTGCGGCGCGGCGCAGGCCATGACCGGCCCGCGGCGCCAGTCCGGTGTGGACAACATGGAGGTGCAAGGTGCCCGTCGGATGGGAGGAGAACAGCGAGTCCCAGAGCACCTGAAGCGGGCGGACGTATTCCGCATCCACGGCAAAGGTGATGTGAAGGGCGGGCGTCATTCCGAATGGATCCCCAGCGCGCTGGCGACGTCGGTCCGGTGCCACACCCCGAGCCGTCGCGGAAGCGTGCCTTCGATCCAGTCATCCATGTAGAATCTGGCGCGGGGGAGGTTATAGGGCGGCTTTTCGAGGTTCAGGGGGCTGAACGTGCCCGTATGGATCTCCGTGTTCACGGGGCATTCATGGTGTGTGGTTGTACACAGGTAGGGGATTGTGCTTGTGGCGAACCGCCGCAGGACGGTGAGGACGTCCTTGCTGGGCAGGTGGAAGAGGCATTCACGGCAAAGCCAGAAATCCGCGTGCGGCAGCGGATCCGAGATGATGTCCATTACCTGGAACGCGGTGGAGGCGTCTCCGTAGCGATGCTGGTTGGCCGCCACGAGGGCCTCGACGATATCGCCCCCGATATACCGAAGCCCCGAGGGGCGATCCATCGCGCGGAACCAGTTGAAGTCCCCGCAGGGCGCGTCGAGAACGACCCTGATCCCCAGTTGCTTCCAAAGACGGGGGAGGGTTTCGCGGATATTGCGGGTGTGGGCCAGGGTGGAGCCGGGGCCCGAAACGCTTTCCGGGTCGCCCCAATGGTTGTGCTGATGGATATAGGAAAAAACCGCCCGGCGATCGGACGTGCTTGGCCATGGCCGTGCCAGAGCCAGGTCAACCGCCGCCGGCGGCGGCCGGCGCCTGCCCGGGAGGTGGCGGATCAAGTTCCGAAGAAGGGCATGCATGTCAGCCTTTCGTTTCGTTGGATCCGTCGGGGATTTCGATGGTGGGCGTGCAGTCCCACGTGAGAAGGGCTGGTCCTGTGACGCCTTTCCACAGCGGCAGCGGATAGGTGGTCAGCGCCGGTTCGTCTGCCACCACGTCCCAGCACAGACCGTTCGTGACATACTCGATGGTGGCCTGCTCCGGATGCCAGATCCAGAACGAGAGGCGGTAGCGTCCCGGCATCAGGGCGTGCGCGGGCAGGAGCACCTGCCGGTGTCCCCGCCGCCATTCGTTGTAGTGATCGCGGTCGAAAAGGTCGGCCGAGTGGTGGATGACGTCGCCGTTGTCGTTGGAAATCTGGATGGAAACGTGAGTGGGCTGGTGGACCAGGGCGGGGACCAGTTCCAGGCCGATGGTGAACGGACGGGAGAGCCTGACGGATGTAACGGCCCTGCCATCCTGGGCGAGGAAGACCGCGGCGAACGCCTTCGGCCGGGGCGGCCGCCAGAACGCCGTCAAGCCGGTGTCCTCCGTGCCGGCATAGTGGTGCAGGGCTTCCTGGGTGGGCATCGGACCGGTGGCGCGACCCTTGTCGAGAAGGATGCAGCGGGGACAAAGGGCGCGCACGGCCTGGAGATTGTGGCTCACAAACAGGATCGTCCGGCCTGACTGAGCGGCTTCACCCATCTTGCGCATGCACTTCTTCTGGAACTGGGCGTCCCCGACGGCGAGCACCTCGTCAATGATCAGGATTTCCGTCTCCAGGTGGGCGGCCACGGCGAAGGCGAGCCGGACCATCATGCCGCTGGAGTACCGTTTTACGGGAGTGTCGAGGAATGGCTCCACGCCGGCAAAGGCGACGATCTCGTCGAACTTGCCGTCGATCTCGGCTTTCTTCATGCCGAGGATGGTGCCGTTCATGTAGACATTCTCGCGGCCTGTGAGTTCGGGGTGGAATCCGGTTCCGACTTCCAGCAGCGATCCCCAGCGGCCCTCGATAATGGCTTCGCCGGCGGTGGGCTCGGTGATGCGGCTGAGGATCTTCAGGAGCGTGGACTTGCCGGCGCCGTTGTGACCGACAATGCCCACGACGTCGCCCCGCTCGATGTCGAACGACACATTGTCGAGGGCCCGGAACATTCCCGTCGAAGTGGCGCCGGGGTGTGACCGCCCCACCTGGCCCATGTGCAGGTGCGGATCGCGGCCCCGCGCCCTGATCCACAGGTAATGGAGTTCCTCCTGCAGGGTCTTGCGCCCGATGATGCCGAGCCGGTAGGTCTTGGACAGGTTGCGGACCTGGATGATGGGGGAACTCATGGCGTCACACGGTATCAATGAAAGTGCGCTGGACCTTGTTGAACAGCAACAGTCCGGAGACGGCGAGCAGGAGGGATTCGAGCAGCGAGACGACCAGCAGGGTCAGGTCGGCGCTGCCGACCCCGAGGAAGGCAAGCCGGTTGAAAACGACGGAGCCGGCCATCGGGTTGGCGAGAAGCACCCAGCGCCAGTGGTCGGGAACGCTGGCGGCGGAATAGACGATGGGTGTGGCGAACATCCACAACTGGGCGATGAGGGTGAGGGCGAATGACAGGTCGCGATACTTGGCGGTGAACACCGTCAGCCAGAGCCCGGCGCCCAGGCCCGACAGGGCGGTCTGCAGGACCAGCACGGGGAACCACGCGAGCCACAGGGTGGGCTGGGCCGATGTCGCCCCCGACAGCGTGTAGTAGGCAAGGAAAGCGGTGAACAACAGGAAATTCAGGACGAGCTGGCCGGAATTCTTGATCACGAGCGAAACAGGGACAATGAGGCGCGGGAAATAGACTTTTCCGAAGATGTGGGCGTTGTTCACGAAGGTGCCGGAAATATCCATGAGGCATCCCTGGAAAAACGTCCACAGGACCATGCCGCTCAAGTAATACAGGAAGGCCGGCACGCCGTCCGTCCCGACGCGGGCGATGTTGCCGAAGACGACGGTGAAGACGAGCGTGGTGGCCACGGGCTGCAGCACGTACCAGACGGGACCCAGGATGGTCTGCTTGTAGAGGGTTGTGAAATCCCGGCGGACCAGGAACCAGAGGAGGTCGCGGTAATGGGCAAATTCCTTCCAGTCGGCGGTCCACCAGGGCTGGTTGGCGCGGATGTGGGTTCTGTGCATGGTGGAAAACAGTGGAAAATGGCGGATGGGCAGACTTCGTCCCTGTCAATTATGCAGGCCTACAGGCATCCCGAAGCCGCAATGCCGGTCTCGGGATGCTTTCCTCT
>CAYWKN010000158.1:0-5302 GCA_964458765.1 uncultured Verrucomicrobiota bacterium | reverse complement strand
ATCGCCTGAAGACCGACGCCGACCGTTTCCCGCACGAGCCCGGCGTGAGGGCGGCATGGAACCAATCTCCTGAAACCCACCCTTGCTTTATACCGACATTGTAGGTATTATGTATGCCATGAATCGGTTGCATTTCGAATGGGATAGGCACAAGAGTGCGATCAACCGGACGAAGCACGGTGTGCCCTTCGAGGAGGCGCAAAGCGTATTCTACGATGACTCAGCCGTTGAGTTCTACGATGACGAGCACTCGGAGTGGGAAGACCGCTTCCTGTTGTTGGGTATGAGCGCGACACTACGGATACTGCTGGTGTGCTACTGCCAGCGCCGAGAAGGCTCTGTGATACGCATTATCTCAGCACGAAAGGCGACGGCCAACGAACGAAGGTTTTATCCGGGAGGGGAAAAATGAAAGCGGAATACGATTTATCAACACTGAAGAGCCGTCCGAATCCTTATGCCAAACGGTTGAAGAAGCAGATGACCATCCGTATGGGAACAGACGTCATCGAGTATTTCAAGAACATGGCACAAGAGGTCGGCGTTCCTTACCAGAATCTCATCAACCTCTACCTGCAAGACTGCGTTAAAAACGGTCGTAAGCTCGATATGCGTTGGGCGTGAACGTTGGGCGTTCGACATTTCCCTTGTCAGCAAGGCCGTACGTCCCGGAACGGACGAAGCGGATAGGACTTTGGAGCTTCGACCATGCCGATACTGAATAGGGATGAACACCTCATGATCACCGACCGGGTGGTGATTGACGAGCTGCGCATTGATATTCCCCGCTTCGCCCTTTATACCCCGTTTCCCAATACGCGGGCCTACCACCGCCTCACGGCCGAGAACCGGATTCTCCATGAAAACTGGCGTTATTACGACACCCAGCATGTCGTCATCAAGCCCCGGCACATGTCGCCCGGCGAGTTGGATCGCGGGTTTATCCGCGCCTGGCGCGACAGCTTCACACTCGGCAGGGCCGCCCGACGGATGCGCTTCCACCGCAACACCCGCATTGCCGCCGTCGGAAACCTGGCCTACCGCCTCTACGGCCATCGCCTGAAGACCGACGCCGACCGTTTCCCGCACGAGCCCGGCGTGAGGGCGGCCTGGCACGAGCACCAACCGCTTCGTGAGCATGACCGGCCGCTGGCGGAGACTTGTAGCTAGACGATGTCACGGAGTGCCAGATGGTTAAAATGCCATGGACTCATTGGACGGCGCCGAACTTCATGATTGAGGTGACGGACGCCTGTAACCTCGCGTGCCGCGCATGCTATAAGAAGCATGGGACAACGTTCAAGACACTCGAACATGTGCAGCAGGATCTTGACGTGGGCACCCGGCTTCGCCCGGTACATACCGTGACCATTTCTGGCGGTGAAGCGACCCTCCACCCTGATCTCTGCCGGATCGTCGAACGGATCAAGCAACGCCAGGTCCATGTGTTTCTCCTCACAAACGGTGTCCTGCTGGACCGGGAACGACTCGTATCCCTCAAGCAAAGCGGTCTCGACTCGATCCTCTTCCATGTGGACGCCGGGCAGTGTCGGCCCGACCTGCCGCAAAATCCCGACTTCGCCTCCATCGCAAAACGCCTTTCCGAGCTTGTCGGGTGGGCCTTTGAGTGCGGTCTGGATGTCTCGGTTTCCGCCACGCTCTACGGCAATGAGCCTCACTTTCTGCGGGACATGAGCCAGTTCTTTTTCCGCACACCGGAAATCACGTTCCTTTTCATTTCCAATGGCATCCTCCCTGGACGCCAGGGACCCGCCCATGAGGGAGAACGCCCCTTCCTCCAGTCCGATTTCGATGTCAACACCCTACAGGCCTTTTTTGAAGCCGAGTACGGTATTGAGCCGTATGCCTACATTCCGGCGCAAGACAGCAATAGAATTTCATGGCTCTCGTACTTTGTGCCGGTCGTCTATCGCGGAAACGGACCCGGGCAACGGCATACCCTCTTCCGCATGTGCTCGAACAGGGTGGATGTGTGGCTGATGCAAGTCCCCCGGTTTCTCAAGGGGCGCTACATCCACAAGACCACACAAAACCCAACACTGACGCTCTTCCGGGTCGGGCTGAACGCGCTCACATCGTTCCATCCGATCCGAGGCCTTCGCTTTTTCGCCGCTGCACTGCTTTCTGGAGGCGGGGTGCGGCACAAAATGATTGCCTATGATTCCGGTCCGTTGCGCAGAGCGGACGGAAGCGTCGAGCATTGCGAATACTGCCCCACGGCCATTGTGAGGGGCGATGCGTTAGTGCCCTGCTGTGTGGCAGACTACGGCGACGGCTCGGAGGGAAATGCGCCATGATCATTGCACAGACCCGGGCTTTGTGTAACCGGTGCCCATCGGCGTCGCACCCCGCCGAACTGGTGAGAACCGGATCCCGCGTCGAAGGTGTGGTCCACTGCCCGGATGGCGACATCCGGCATGACGTGTCGTCGGACGCCGATCTGTTCATTGCGATTCGGGAGAAAAGTGCGACCGACATCACCTCCGCCGAACCGCCTCGGGGGTTGCGCAATGTGCTCAACTACATCTCCATCACCAACGCATGCAACCTCAATTGTGCTGTCTGCGGCGCTGGCGCAAAGACCGGCACGGACGCGGCCGTCTTCCTGTCCGTTGACGAGATCTGCAAACGCGCCGAACAGGCCAAGAAGGCGGGCGGGCGGATTCTCCATCTGTTTGGAGGCGAACCGACCCTGCACCCCGATCTGCTTACGATTGTTGAAAAAATCAGCCGCCTCGGCTTCAGCTCAGGCGTTGTGACCAATGGGGTCAGGCTCGGTGCCGACAAGGCGCTGGCTCGGAAACTCAAGGCGCGCGGACTTGCCCGGATCTGCCTCCAGTTCGACTCCTTCAATGAACAGACGTTGGAGGCACTGGGCCGCAATTTTTTGCGCGAAAAACAAGACGCGATCACAAACGCCTGTGAGGCTGGCTTGAGCATTGGCCTGAACTGCACGGTCACCCGACTCAATCTGGAAGAGGTGGGCGATTTACTGACGCATGGGCTGGAGATCGGCATCAACGTCCGCAACATGACCTTTGCCAGCGCAGCCCCAGTGGGACGCTACACGCTCGCCCAGCAGGACTCGGTAGATCGCGAGCAGATCATCCGCCAGCTCCTGACCGTTGGGGAGAAGCACGGGTTCACGCTGGATGACATTTTCCCGTTGCCGGCATACCTGCCGTGGGGCATCCAAAACCATCCCGACTGCGGGGCGCACCTCGTCTTGGTTCATACACCGGATGGTATTCAACCTTTGAACCGCCTGATTGACATGGCGGCGGTGTATGCACGAATGGCTCGGAGCCGTTTGCGTCGAAACTATTGTTCCACCCGTCTCGTACCTGCATGGTTTGTGCTTCGAGCGATCCGGCCCGGAAAATGGGCGTCTTGCTTGCGAATCGCTTCCGGGCTTGCCTTTTCCAAACGGCGCTATTCGCTGGTCAATGTCGGCATCAGCAATTACAAGGGGGCTGCGTTTCTTGACGAACAGCGCCTGGCTCGTTGCGCATCGGCCTTTCATACGTCTGTCGGTCCAGTGAAAGGGTGTCTCCATTTCTTCCGAGACCAGTCGTTCCCCGGTTCCAAGGAATATGAGGATGCACATGGAAGTTGTTAAATCGCCCTGGGATTCGCGCATCTGGCGCCTGCCATGGGATGACGGCGGGGATGTGCCGCACGCGCTGCTTGACATCCTTCGCGGGTGTAATCTCAGGTGCCGGGCCTGTTACAATCAGGCGGGAACAGGGACCAAACCACTCGACGTGGTCAAGGCGGAAGTGGATGGCCTGCTCCGCCTGCGTCGGCTCCAGTCTATTTCCATCGTGGGGGGCGAACCGCTCCTGCATCCGGAATTGTGCGAGATTGTCCGGTTCCTGCGGCATCGCGGGCTGCGCGTCGAGCTATTCACGAACGGGCTCTTGCTGGATTATGCCGCTTGCGCCCGCCTGAAAGAGGCCGGGACCGATCTGGTGTTCCTGCACATTGACAGCGGCCAGGACCGCCCCGATCTTCCCGCCTCTGCCGCCTGGCCTGAAAGGCGGCGGCTCATAGCCGAGAAAGCCGCCTGCGTGACGGCCGCCGGCATGGAGGCGGGGTTGACCATCACCGCCTACCCGGATCGCCCCGGGGAGGTGGAGGACGGTGTGCAGTTGACGCTGGACTCGGAAGACCTCGGTTATCTGCTCGTGACCCGTTTTCGGGAACATGCCGCCATCGTGGCTATCGAGGGGAACCTGGCAGCAGGCTTCCAGGCGACCGTCGAGGGGACACCGCACGCCTCGCCGGATAACATGCGATCCCACCTCGACATGCAGCGCCTGTTGCTCGACAAACACGCCATTCGCCCCTTTGCTGCTCTTGGCTCCAATCGTGACCCGCAGGATGCCCGCTGGCTCTCCTATTTTGTCGGCACCACCAGCCGCCGCGGCCGGCGGCTGGTGACACAGGGTCTCAGGGCCAGTGCCTGCGAACGTCTTTTCTCGGCGCTGTATCGCCAGCTCGCAGGGCGCTATCTTTTCTTTGTCCCATGGAATGCGTCACGCTTCTGGATCCAGCTGCTTTTCAACGCCGCTTTGGGCGGCAACGCCAGAGGGAACCTTCGCCTGGCAGCGTCTGCGCTGTTGCCTGGCCACCGGTTGCACGCCAAGAGGCTGTTGTTTCAAAATCCAGCGGAAGTAGACGCTTCAGGGCGTGTGACGCACTGCATCAACTGCCCGGACGCCACGTTTCATCAGGGCCAGCTCATCCCGGTTTGTCTCGCGGACCTGTGCCGCCCCGCATCGCCACCATGCACATCACCTTGATCCAGCCCGCTGTCGGTCGCAAGCCGGACGGCACACCTTATCCCGCCTCCTGGCGGATGGAGCCGCTGGGCATCGCCAGGCTCGCCAGCCTCACGCCGCCCGAAATCCGGCGCGCCTTTTTTGACGACCGCCTCGAGCCCATCCGCTACGACGCCTCCACGGATCTGGTCTGCATCACCGTCGAGACCTACACCGCCCGCCGGGCGTATCAGATCGCCGCCGCGTTCCGGGCGCGCGGCGTTCCCGTTGTCCTGGGCGGTTTCCATCCCACGCTTGTTCCGGATGAGGCGGCTTTGCGGGCCGACAGCATCGTGATCGGCGAGGCGGAGCCTGTCTGGCGCGACGTGCTCGACGATGCGGCCGCCGGCCGGCTGCGCGCGCGCTATAGCTCCGATCGGCCTCGGCTCGCGGGGCTGACTCCGGATCGCTCCATCTTCGGTCGCCGGCCGTATGGTCTGGTCGCCCTGGTGGAGACG
>CAYWKN010000157.1:0-5329 GCA_964458765.1 uncultured Verrucomicrobiota bacterium | reverse complement strand
GGGGCAGAGTTTCGCGAGGTGTGGGCATAATCGTAGTTCCTTTCAAAGTTCTATTCAGGTCGCTGCCTTCGTTTCGATAATGATCGCTTCATGGATCTGAACAAGATCCAGTCTAATAACCGCAGTTCCGCCATCCTGGTCCGGGGTCCATGACCACGACAAATTGCCCGCTTCCCATGCCGCCTTAACCGAGAGGGGGCGCGTTTTCAAGTGCAGGCGTAATTCCACCGGACCCGCCGGGGGAATCTGCTCAATGGCATAATCGTTTGGCCCGGTGCCGACACCCGAACTGCGGTTGATCAGGTGGATGATCCGGGTTGTGCCGCACTGACGGAGAATTGGCTCGATGCCTAGCGGCGCCTTGACCGTGAGTTCGCGCCTGCCGCCCAGTGCGTCCAGAGCATTGCCAAGAAACTCCCGGAGCAAGGCATACCGGGAGCGTTCGAGGAAGGCGAAAGCATCACAGGGCAACCATGCCACGACGCCTTCACCAACCGAATGGAGCGTGACCGCCGGGTACGGGGTCATTTGCCGTTCCAAATCATCGCTGACCGAGAGTACACCCAACCCCTTGGCACCGGCTGGCGTGTTCAAACGCCACGTCTTGGACCAGATCGGAACACGTCCCACGCCGACGGGCACATGGTACGTCGCCGACCCGGATATCTCACCCGGCTCAACACCCAGAAAATCCGCACCCCAGCGCTCCGGCATCGCAGCTCCGCTAAGCAGGAGTCTCCCACCCCTGGCCACCCACGCCTTGACCGCCGCAACCAATTCATCAGAAACATCCTCCTGCTCGGGAATGACCAGCAGGGCAAACTCATCCAGGCGCGGCAGGAGCGACCACTCGTCCACCACATCCACCCCGCGATGCCGGGCAAGACAAGCCGCCACCGCCCCGTGCAGGGACGTGTGGTCGAAGGACCACAACAAGTTGGCGCCGGTCACATGGCGTTCACGGTGATGCTCCGAGTTCAGCAAGGCGATATCTTCCCATGGTAATGCGGTCTGACAGACGGCTTGGCGCTGGCGGCACCACTGGTTAATGGCGGCAATGCGCTCCACCCGCCAGTCAATGAGCCCCCCATCGCGGCGCGGGGATGGGTTTTCGTAGATCTGGTGATGCCCCCCCAGCGCCAGGATCGTGGCGGCCTCCTGTTGGAGGTGCTCGATCGGGCGCACGGAAGGCGGTACGGTCGGATCGTGCATGGTCCGGCCGCCGTAGAACAGCCACTGCATGAAATCCCAGGGGATCCCGCGCGTAGACACAAAACGGGCTTCCAGGCGGATGTTCTCGACGCCATACACCGCCGCGTCGTCGCTCGAGATGAAGTCCACATGCAGGCGGGGTTGCCCCGGCTGGCTCAGCGTCAGACTCCAGTTGTCGCAAATCCGGCATTTGGGAAACCGGGCATGCACGGCATCGGCGTAATGGTTCACGTGTGCGTCGAAACCCCGGCGATGGAACATCACCCAGCGGGACCAGACGGCCTCGCCGGGGGCTTTCGGCGGAGCCTCGGCCTCTCCGCCGGCGCGCCAGGCGGCCACGCAGCGCGGACACCAGCACGGCTTCATGAACCACGCCTCGGCGTCGATCCAGAGGCCGTCGAGTTCCCAGCCCCCGATCAACTCCAACAACTGCGGGATCATGACCTCGTCAGTGTAGGGGCTCCGATAACACAACCGCTTGGCATCCTTCACGCCGGCTTCATCCACGAGCATCCAGTCGGGATAGAGTTTGCCCGCCAGCCCGTTGCCCATGGCATTCCAGTGGGCATGCAAGGGCAGTTTCAGGCGCCGGGTCGCGGTGCGCCAGGCTTTGACAAGATCACCCTTCAGCCCGGGACACACCTGCGCTCCGGGTGTTTTAGCAAAATAACTCGTATAGCCCGGGTCGCCCTTCGAATCGATCTGGACATAATCCACATCCATCCGCCGCAACTGCTCTGCCAGCACCTCCGGATCGGCACCCCCACCCATCTCGGCGTCTTTATCATTGGCATGAAAGTCCACGTGCAAACCGAGATAGTAATTGGGGCCGTACCAGGGCACTCGAGCGCCTCTTGTCCCACGTTCATCGGATATCCTTCTGAACCTCTTGGTTTCTCTGCCTGTCTGATCAAGCATATGCTTTACCCTCCAACGATGCCAGCACATCATCCACATTGATACAGGCCAGGTTAGGCGCACGCACGGTTGCGCGGGGATCTCGGGCGGCGAAACCCACCGCCAGCACCCGCATGCCCCCAGCCAGGGCGGCCGTCACGCCCGCCTCGGCGTCCTCAACGACTAGACACTCTGACGGTCTTAGCTCAAGCCTGTTCGCCGCGATGAGAAAGACTTCTGGGTCCGGCTTGCTTCGGGTAATGTCGTTGCCGTCCGCCGTGGCGTCGAAAAAATCCTCCAGTCCGATCTTGCTCAAAATCATCGGGCTGTTGCGGCTCGACGACCCGATCGCCAGCTTGACGCCCCGCGTCCGGAGCGCTTCCATGAACGCCATCGCGCCGGGCAGAATATCGGCCGGGGAAAGCCGGGTCTCGAGCATTTCAAGATAATAGCGGTTCTTGCGACCGGCCATTTCCCGTTTCTCCGCCTCCGAGAAGGCGCGGGGCGCGCGCTCGAGGACGATATCGAGGCTGCCCATCCGGCTCACGCCCCGACAGCGTTCGTTGATCTCGCGGTCGAAATAGATGCCCTCGTCATCGGCCAGACGCTTCCAACCCAGATAATGGAACTCGTCGGTCGAGACAATCACGCCGTCGAGATCAAAAATGACGCCTCTAATGGTCACGATTTCCTCATCACGCTTCACGCTTTCCCGATCCGATCCGCCGGCATGGTCACTCGCAGGCCCTTGCGGCCGACCCGCAGGCGGCGGCCGAAGACCTCGATGGACAGGGGCGCGCCCTCGGCAAGGATGAACGCCGCCGCCTCGCGGTCGACGCGCACGTCGAGCACGGCGCCGCGGTACAGCACCCGGAACTGGAAGCCCTTCCACCGGGCTGGCAGCGAGGGGGAGAAGCTCAGCGTCGGCCCGTCCGACCTCATCCCGCCAAATCCGTAGACGACATTCAGCCATGCCGCCGCCATGGAGGTGGTATGCAGTCCTTCCTTCGTGTTGCGGTTGAAATCATCCAAGTCGAGCCGTGCAGCATGTCCCCAGTATTCGTACGCCTTGCGGTGCAAGCCCAGTTCGGCGGCGAGAATCGAGTGCATGCCGGGCGACAGCGAGGACTCATGACTGCACCGCGGCTCGTAGTGGAGAAAGTTGGCGCGCTTGTTCTCCAGATCGAATTCGTGGCTGAAAAAGAAGTGCAGCAACAGGACATCGGGTTGCTTGATCATGTCCGACCGGAAAAGCCGGAAGTACGCCCAATGGTGATACAGCGGAAAATCGGTCGCCGGGATGGCGCCGCAATCCACGTGCGGCGAATCGAAGTAGCCGTCGTGCTGCTCCAACACTCCGTTCGAAGCATCGCGCGGAATCCGCATGCGGGCGGCCATCCGTTTCCAATTGCCGAGTTCGTCCGGGCGCAGCGCCACCTTTTTCGCCATGGCGGCGAACAGCCCGGGATTCACTTTCCGCATCCGCGCGGCGGCCGCCAGCGTCCACTCGAAGGTCTTCTTCGCCATCAGGTTCGTGTAACAGTTGTTGTTCACGCCCATGTGGAACTCGTCCGGTCCCATCACAAACCAGAAGCCGAAATCGCCCGATTTCTGGCCCCACGCGCCCCGGCTGGCGTAATAGCGCGAAATCTGCAGCAGCATTTCGATGCCCTGGTTGTACAGAAACGCCGTGTCGCCCGTGACGCGGACATAATGCCAGATGCCGTAGGCCACGGCGGCCGGAACGTGAATCTCCAGATCGCCGTGCTGCCACGTCCCGCACGCCTCCGTGCCGTCAATCGTGCACATCGGATAACGCGCCCCTTCGCAGTCCTTCTGCCTGGCCCGCTCGATCGCCTGGGGCAGTTTGCTGTGCCGGTACAACAGCAGGTTGCGCGCCGCCTCGGGATTGTTGAAGAGATAAAACGGCAGGCAGTAGGTTTCGGTGTCCCACCAGGTCACCCCCCAGTACGCCTCGCCGGTCAGGCCCTTGGCCGCCACGTTGTTGGCGGGGTCGGCGCCGTGATAGGTCTGATGCAACTGAAAGATGCCGAACCGCACCCCCTGCTGATTCTCGGGGTCGCCTTCGATCCGGACATCCAGGGTGTCCCAGGTCTTCCGCCAGTACGCTTCGTGGGGGACGCGCGCCGCTTCCCACGTCAAGTTCTTCCGCGCTTTGGCGAGCGCAAGCCCCTTCGCCCACACGCGGGCTTGCGGAACGCTCCGGTCCTTTTCCGTCGAGCAGGCGACGAATCGCGTCAGGACCGACGGACGACCGGCGGATAGTTCGAGGTCGAAGGCGAGCCCGATGTATTTTTCGGAACGCACGACTTTCGGCGCGCCGCCGGACGGTTCCGCGACCACGCGCGCCACGGTCATGATCCGGTGCCCGCTTCGAGCCACACGCGCCAGAAGGGCCAGCGTGTTGGCGCCCTTGGCCTCCATCTTCACCTCGTCGAAAAAGTTCTTCCGGTCGTGCGTTTCGCAGATCGTGCCGGCATCGAGACCCATTTCGACACGGATGCTTCCGGAGAAGTTCAGCGGTTCGAATCGAAGGCGCTGGCACCCGAGATGGCTGTCGGCCATGCTCGTGAACCGCTCGAACGTGAGTTTCAGCTTGCGGCCGCGCCGGGTGGTCCACACGAACTCGCGCGTGAGCACCCCTGCGCGCAAATCGAGCGACCGGACGAACCCATCGAAGCGGCTTTTCGCCAGGTCCAACGGCTCGCCGTCCAGTGTCAGGCGCGTGTGCAACCAGTCCACCGCGTTGACGATGAAATGGGTCCGGCGGATCAGCCCCTTGAAGAAGTTGTCAACCGGCTGCTCCTCGAAGATGCCGTTGAAATAACTCCCGAGCATCGTTTCGCCGCCGTAGCCCTCCTCGAAATACCCGCGAACCCCCATGAATTCATTCCCGACGGAGAAGATGGATTCCGAGACAAGATTTCGGTCGGGATGAAATCCCGTTTCCCTCACGATCCAGGGATCGACATCCAAATAACGCTGCGCAATTTTAGCCATTGGTTTACCTCGCCCTTCTTCACCGTTCCAATTCGACGACAAACACGGGTTGCTCGGCGGCGATGGCGAGCCGGCCGCCTTTCACGACGCCCTTGCCGTCCATGACGGCAGGATTCCCGTCGGTCTTGTCCATGGCAAAACCCTCGAAATCATGGGGCAGGGCATAGGCTTTGGCGGGAGGTGGCGTTGCCGCACCTTC
>CAYWKN010000156.1:0-5351 GCA_964458765.1 uncultured Verrucomicrobiota bacterium | reverse complement strand
AGGGTGATCAGGGTGATTTCGGGCGGGGCGAAGAGACGCAGCGGGGGGCCCCAGGTCCCGGCGCCGCGGCTGACGTACAGCCGGGAGCGTTCGCCGACCTCGTACAGGCCGGCAAACTTCCCCAGCGGCGGGCGAAGGCTCGCCCATCGGGCGGCAAGGGGGCCCACATTGCGCACGGAGGAATCAATAAAGTCGCCTGTCATGACAACCAGGTCGGGGTTCAGGGCGGCAATGCGGGAGATCAGGGCCTCATTCCATCGTGCGCTGTGGAGGCCAATCGCGATACTCAGGAATGCGATGAACATGCCGCCTCAACGGCGATACAAGGCGCCTTCGAGGGCGCCGCGCATTACGTCCACCGGCGCGGGCACCCCTGTCCAGAGGGTGAGCGCCTCGGCGCCCTGGTGCAACAACATCCCGATGCCGTTGGCGGCGCGCGCGCCGGCCCGGATCGCCGTCCGGGTGAATGCCGTTTCCGGAAGGTTATAGACAAGGTCGAACGCGCACTGGCCGGGGCCGAACGCCTCGGGCGCGAGCAGGCACGGGTCGTCCGGCTTCATGCCCACGGGGGAGGCCTGGACGACCAGGCTGCAGGCACGGGCCGCCGGCGCCCAGCGGGTCTTGTCGGGATCCGCCAGTTCGACAGGCACGGCGGGCGCGAGCGCCCGGATTTCCCTGGCGACGGCTTCGCAGCGCTTGAAATCCAAGTCCGCCAGAAGGATCCGTTCGCATCCCTCCAGGGCGGATGTGATGGCCACGGCACGGCCGGCGCCGCCGCAGCCGAGCACGAACAGGGACTGGCGCCGGGCCGTCTCGCCGAACGCCTCCTGGAGGGCGAGCAGGAAGCCCTTGCCGTCGGTATTATGGCCGCGCAGGCCCGACGGTATGAACTGGACCGTGTTCACGGCGCCCAGCCGGCGGGCGGAATCGTCCAGATCGGCCAGCGCCCGGAAAGCCACTTCCTTCAGGGGCACCGTGAGATTGACACCCTGGAAGCCCATGTCGCGCATGGAGGAGAGGACAGTCATCAGGCGGTCCGGATGCACGTCGAACGCCAGATAGATGGCATCCAGGCCCAGCGCTTCCAACGCCGCGTTGTGCATGACGGGCGACAGCGTATGGCCGATGGGATGCCCCAGGACGGCGAACGGTCTGGTGTGTCCGCTGAGGGGTTTCATGGCGTTCCGGCTCCTGTCCGCCTGGCGGTCCGGCGCAGCGCCCGGTTGAAGAGGAGGCGGTTCACGCAGGAAAGATACGCCTTGGCGCCGGCCTCGACGATGTCGGTGCTGGCGGCCTTGGAACTGATGGTTTCCTTGCCGAACTGTACCCGCACGGTCACTTCGCCCATGGCGTCCTTGCCCACGGTGATGGCCTGCAGCGAGAAGTCCAGCAGGCGGCCGCGGAGTTGCGTGATGCGGTCGATGGTCTTGAGGGCGGCGTCGACGGGGCCGTCGCCGCAGCCGGCGTCCTGGAAGACCTGGTCGCCGCGCTTGAGGCGGAGGGTGGCCGTCGGGATGGTGCCTGTGCCCGCCGAGACATGGAGGTAGTCCAGCAGGTAGGCGTTGGGGACCTCGTCCATCTGCTCGCGGGCGATGGAGAGCAGATCGTCGTCGTAGATGTGTTTTTTCTTGTCGGCCAGCTCGATGAAGCGGTTGTAGGCGGCCTCGATCTCGCCGTCGGACAGGGTCATGCCCATGCGGGTGAGCTTGTCGCGGAAGGCGTGGCGGCCGGAGTGTTTGCCGAGCACGAGGTCCGAGCCCTCGATTCCGATATCCTCCGGGCGCATGATTTCATAGGTGCGGCGGTCCTTGAGGATGCCGTCCTGGTGCACGCCCGCCTCGTGGGCGAAGGCGTTGGCGCCCACGATGGCCTTGTTGCGCTGCACGGCGATGCCGGTCATGCGGCTGACCATGCGGCTGACGCGGTGGATTTCGCGGGTGTTGACGCCGGTATGGAGGTGGAAGGCGTCGGCGCGGGTCCGGAGGGCCATGACGAATTCCTCCAGGGCGCAGTTGCCGGCGCGTTCCCCGAGGCCGTTGATGGTGCACTCCACGGCGCGTGCGCCGCTCTGGACCGCGGCGATGGAGTTGGCCACGGCGAGCCCGAGGTCATTGTGGCAATGCACGCTGATGACGGCGCGCCGGATGTTGGGAACGGTGTCGAACAGCCCGGCGATGAGTTCTCCGTACTGGTTCGGGATGGCGTAGCCGACGGTGTCTGGAATGTTCACGGTGCCGGCGCCGGCATCAATGACAGCCTCGACGACCTGGGCCAGGAAGTCCGGCTCGGTCCGGGCGGCGTCCTCGGCGCTGAACTCGACGTCGGCGCAGCGGCGGCGGGCGTACTTGACCATGGCCACGGCCTGGCGGATGATCTCGCCGCGCGCCTTGCGGAGCTTGAACTTGCGGTGGATGGCCGAGGTGGCGAGGAAGACGTGGATGCGCGGACGGGGTCCGGCGCACACGGCTTCGGCGCAGCGGTCGATATCCTTCTCCACGCAACGGGCGAGGCCGGCGACGATGGGGCCCTTGACCTGTTCGGCCACGGCCTTCACGGCGGCGAAATCGCCCGGGGAGGCGATGGGGAATCCCGCCTCGATGACGTCCACGTTCAGCGCGGCGAGCCCGTGGGCGATCTCGATCTTCTCGCGGTGATTCAGGCTCGCGCCCGGCGCCTGCTCGCCGTCGCGCAGGGTGGTGTCGAAAATGATCACCCGGTTCTTGTCCAGTGCTTCCGGCATGTTGTGTCTCCCGTTCGGGGATTCGCGTTGTGGTGTCCCGTGCAGTCTATACCGAGGCCATGGCGATGACGCCGGACCTGGAAACGTCCAGGATCCGGAATGGTTTCATCAGTTCCAGGAAATCCGCCACGATTTCCTGCTCGCCGACGAGTTGGATCACCATCGACCCGGCGTGCACGGCGATCACGCGGCAGCCGAACACTTCGGCCAGTTCGATGATTTCCGACCGTGTTTTCCGTGTGGCCGCCACGCGGACGAGGATGCATTCGCGGTTGAGGAACGACTCGCGGGTCAGGTCCGCCACCTTGATGACGTCCACCAGTTTCTCGAGCTGCCGGGTGACCTGTTCCAGGACGCGGTCGTCCCCCGGGACCACCATGGTCAGGCGGGAGACAGTGGGGTCCTGGGTGGGACCGACATTCAGGTTCTCGATGTTGTAGCCGCGGCCGGAGATGAGGCCCACGATGCGGGCGAGGACGCTGGGCTGGTTTTCCACCAGCGCGGTGATGACGTGTTTCCGTTTGTTGTTGATGTTGTTGTTCATGGCGCGGATTCCTTTCAAGCGATGCTTTGGAGCATTTCTGTGAGCGAGGCGCCCGGCGGAACCATCGGGTAGACATTCTCGTCCGGTTTCACAATGCATTCCAGCACGACGGGGCGCCGGATGGCGAAGGCCTTCTTCAGGGCGGACGTCACCTCGTTCTTCCGGGTCACGCGCATGCCGACGGCTCCGTGCGCCTCGGCGAGCTTCACGAAGTCCGGCAGGTACGCGGGCGGGCGGTTGCCGATCCGCTCGTTCCCGGCGCGTCCGTTCTGCGCGAGGCGGACGGCGGAGTATTCCTTCTGGTAGAACATCTCCTGCCATTGGCGGACCATGCCGAGATAGCCGTTGTTCAGGATCACGACGGTGATCGGCAGGTCGTGTTCCACGGCCACGACCAGTTCCTGGAAGTTCATCTGGATGCTGCCGTCCCCGGCGATGGTCACGACGTTGCGGTCGCGGCAGGCCGCCTGGGCGCCGATGGCGGCCGGGAGGCCGAAACCCATGGTTCCCAGGCCGCCCGACGAGATGAACGTGCGGGGCCGGGTGTACTTGTAGAAGTGGGCCGCCCACATCTGGTGCTGGCCGACGTCCGTGACGATGGTCGCATCGCCGCGGGTCACTTCGCTGATCTTCTCGATCACGAATTGCGGGAGCAACTGTGTTTCCTTTTCGTCGTAGGCGAACGGAGATTCCGTGCACCATTTCCGGCACTGGGCCAGCCACTCCCTGCGATCCACGGGCTCGATCAGCTTGAGGAGTTCCCGGAGCACGGGTTTGACATGGCCGATGACCGGCACATCCACGACCACGCTCTTGGAGATGGCGGAAGGGTCAATGTCGATGTGCGCCTTGACCGCGTGGGGGGCGAATTCCGAGACCTTGCCGGTGACGCGGTCATCGAAGCGTGCGCCCACGGAAAGGATGAGGTCGCACTGGCTGATGGCGCTGTTGGCGGCCACGCTGCCGTGCATGCCGGGCATGCGCAGGGCGAGGGGATCGGTATCGGGGAAGCCGCCGATGCCCATCAGGGTGGTGGTGACGGGGATTTTCGCCTTGCGGGCCAGGGCGGTAAGTTCCGCCGCGGCGCCGCCGGCGATGACGCCGCCGCCGGCCAGGATGACGGGCTTGCGGGCTGAGTTGATGGCCTTGGCGAGTTTGGCGATCTGGCGGGGCTGCCCTTCGTAGATGACCTTCAGCCCGCGGCGGTGGACCTTGCCCGAAAAGGTGGCGTCGGTCCTGCCGCGCTGCATGTCCTTGGGGATGTCCACGAGGACAGGCCCGGGCCGGCCGCTCTTGGCGATTTCGAATGCCTCGGCGATGACGGACGGGATATCGTCCGTCTTGCGGACAAGGTAGTTGTGCTTGGTCACGGCGCGGGTGATGCCGACGGTATCGGCCTCCTGGAAGGCGTCGTTGCCGATCATGGAGGAGGGGACCTGGCCGGAGATGCAGACGATGGGGATCCCGTCCATGTTGGCGGTGGCCAGGCCGGTCACGGCGTTGGTGGCTCCGGGGCCGGACGTCACGATGCAGCAGCCTGGTTTGCCCGTGGCGCGGGCATATCCATCGGCCATGTGGGTGGCGCCCTGTTCATGGCGGACAAGGAAGAACTCGAACGGCGCATGATACAGTTCGGCGAAGATATCCAGCACGGCGCCGCCCGGAAGTCCGAAGACCGACTTGACGCCGGCATTCCTGATCGCATCAATCACACATTTCGCCCCAGTTCTCATGGCTATCTCCTGTTGTTCCGCCGTTGGATTATATGTATCCCAACAAAAAAACCCACCGCTTTTTGCGGTGGGTTTGCCTCATCCCGGGTGACGACCGATTTCAGCAGCCACCCTCCCACCGCGGGGCCGGTACCAACACCAGAGTCAGGTACACCCCTGCCGTGCGCAGAACGACAACTACGCTGTTCCGGGCGGCTGCGATGGGTTTGTTCTCTTTCATCCGGCTGCATAGTGCCAGAAACACGCGGAAAGAGTCAAGTGGCATTTACGGGTTGTTGGACCACCCGAATCCTTAGCGAAGCACGGCGGGGGTGCGCCGCCGCGCTT
This sequence comes from uncultured Verrucomicrobiota bacterium, assembly GCA_964458765.1. Classification (GTDB taxonomy): domain Bacteria; phylum Verrucomicrobiota; class Kiritimatiellia; order CAIKKV01; family CAITUY01; genus CAIVSY01. The sequence continues at coordinate 7 of CAYWKN010000156.1, read as the reverse complement.
CGCTAAG
>CAYWKN010000155.1:0-5430 GCA_964458765.1 uncultured Verrucomicrobiota bacterium | reverse complement strand
CCTTGGAGGGGTGCCCGCAGGGCGGGGTGGGTCCAACGATCTGCAGGGTGAATAGGTGGCAACCGCCGTTCCGGCGGCTGCATTCGGAGCATCCCGCCGGCATGGTTGTCAAGCGGGGTGTGCCGTTGACTTTGCGCCGTGACAGGGTAGCATCCGTTGCATGGCAAAGCAGCGGCTGGATGTGATGCTGGTGGAGCGGGGCCTGGCGGATAGCCGGGAGAAGGCCCAGCGGCTGATCCTGGCCGGCTCCGTACGCGTCGGTGGCCAGCTGGCTGACAAGCCCGGGCGCGAGGTGGCGGCGGATGCGGCGATCGAGGTGGCGGCGCCGGCGCCGTTCGTCGGCCGCGGCGGGAACAAGCTGGAGGCGGCGTTCCAGGCGTTCGCCCTCGATGTGGCCGGCAAGGTGTGCGTGGATATCGGCGCCTCGACGGGCGGATTCACCGACTGCCTCCTGCAGCACGGGGCGGCCCGGGTTTATGCCGTGGATGTGGGACACGGCCAACTCGACTGGCGTCTCCGCAACGACCCGCGCGTGGCGGTCCGGGAAGGACTCAACGCCCGCTACCTGTCCCGGGCCGACGTTCCCGAGCCCTTCCAGTTCGTGGTTGTGGATGTATCCTTCATCTCCTTGACACTGATCTTGCCCCCTGTTACAACGCTGATCGAGCCCGGCGGCGAACTGGTGACACTCATCAAGCCGCAGTTCGAGGCGGGGCGGGAAAAGGTGGGCAAGGGTGGCGTGGTGCGCGACCCCGCGGTGCGGGAGGAAGTGGTGCGGCAGGTGCGGGAGTTCGGGGAAGGCACATTGGCCCTGGAATGGCTGGGGGTGTGTGAGTCGCCCTTGCGGGGACCGGTGGGGAATGTGGAGTTCCTGGCGTGGTGGAGGAAGTCGGTGATCAGTAATCGGTAATCAGGCCGGCCTCTGAGCGGTGCTCAGTTTTTCGAGGAACTGAATGTCCAATATCCAACACGGAATGTCCAACATCCAAGTGGGAGAGAGTTGTGCGAATCAATGGACAACTGGCCCTGCCTTCGCCTTTTTCTCTCCGTTGGACATTGGATATTCCTTGTTGGATTTTGGATGTTGCACATTTGCTTAGGAATGTCTCGCCCTGACACACGAAACCTCTACAAACAGGCTAGCATGAAAACAATCGGTGTGGTGGCCAATTGCACGAAGGTGAAAGCGGCGGAGGTTCTCGCCCGCCTGCAGGTCAAGGCTGACGTCCTTGGGATTCAGTTGTTGCCGGAACCGGAAACGGCCGCCCTGATGAGGCTGGAAGCCCGGGGGTCGGCTCGCGAAGTGCTTGGACAGGTTGACGTGGTGCTGGTGCTCGGGGGCGATGGCACCATGCTGCGGGCATGCCGCGAGCTGGACGGGCGCGATGTGCCCGTGATGGGGGTCAATCTCGGGTCGCTGGGATTCATGACCAGCGTGACCGAGGACAAGCTGGAACACGCCCTGGATTGCCTGCTGGCCGGTCAGTATACCACCACGCTCCGGTCCGTCATGGAGTGCGCGGTGACGCGGGATGGCAAGGAACTGGCGCAATACCGGGCGCTGAATGATGTGGTTCTGACGTCCGTGCAGTCCCGCGTGGCCACGCTGTGGATGACCGTGGGCGGCGAGGAGGTCGGGGATTTTGTCTGCGACGGCCTGGTGATTTCGACGCCCACGGGCAGCACGGGGCACTCGCTTTCCGCGGGCGGACCGATCCTGATGCCGTCGGGGCGGGCACTGGTCACGAGCCTGATCTGTCCGCATACGCTCAGCACGCGGCCGCTGGTGATTCCCGACGATGCCGTGATTTCCGTCGAGGTGGTGCATCGTTCGCTGGGCGCCCGGCTGGCTGTGGACGGGCAGGTGGGGCAGGAACTCAAGGTCGGCGATTCCATTCAGGTCCGGCGCAGCGGGCAGGGGGTACGGCTCATTCACCTGCCCGGCTACAGCTACTTCTCCGTCCTGCGCCAGAAGCTCCATTGGCGCGGCTCGAATGTGTGAGCCGACCGGCGGTCCGCTGCCAGCGGCCATACACGGCGTCAGAAACGCGCGATGGGTCATTCCCGGAGAAGCGAGGAATTCCACGCATCAACAGGCTTGGTTCATGGTTCCATCCGTGAACCGCCGGCTTTCAGACTGCGCGGCGTCATAAACCTGGCGCAGGGGGACGTTGGCCTTGTCTGCCAGGGCGGCGCAATCTTCGTATTCCGGCGACGCCGTCACCACCCGGCCCTTCCACGAGCCCAGCTTCACCCGCACCGGCCCGTACGGCGTGGTTACCGTTTCCCAGCGGCGTTCGAGCATGGTGCGCCGGGTGAGATGCTCGCGCACGCCAAAGGTTGTGCTCTCCGTGAAAAGCCGGTCCAGCATGGCAGGCTGGAGCGACGGGGGACAGAGGACCGTCAGCAGTACGGCCGGCCTCTGTTTCTTCATCTGGATGGCGGTGGTGAAGACGTCGAACGCGCCCGCGGAGAGAAGCTTCTGTGTCAGGGCGCCGATCATCTCGGGAGTGGAGTCGTCAATGTTGGTCTCCAACACGAGGCACTCGTCGCGGGCGCTGCCGTCATCCGATTCCAGGATCATGCCGCGCAGGAGATTGGGTCGGCCTTGGAGCTTGCGATGGCCGAAGCCGTGGCCGACCCCCTGGACAATGCCCGCGGTATCGGGCGGGAATGACGCCGCCGGGGACGCCGGCGCCCACCCGGCAGCGCCGGCGCCGGCCCACGTGGTCAGCAGGGCGGCCGCCGTGGGGGTGACCAGTTCGAAGGGTTCGTCCACGCGGACGATCGGGAACCCCCGGAGCAACGCGACGGTGGCGGGCGCCGGGTTCGGCAGGGTCCCGTGCGCGCAGGCAACGGTCCCGTGCCCCGCGGGCAGCGGCGAGAAACCAACGCGGTCCACGCCCAGCAGCGACAAGCCGAGGCAGGCGCCGACGATATCGGCAATGGCGTCCAGGGCGCCGACCTCATGGAAGTGGATGGCCTGCGGGGTAGTCTGGTGGATGTCGGCCTCGGCTTCGGCCAGGCGGGTGAAGACCCTGATGGCCTGCCGCTTGACGGCGTCGGGGAGGACGCTGCCGTTGACGATCGCGGTGATTTCCTCCAGGCCGCGGTGTGGAGCATGGGTGTGCGAATGGCCGTGGTGATGGGCATGTTCATGGGCATGGACCGCCACGCGGGTTCCGTGCAGGCCATGATCGGTCACTCGGCTGACTTCCAGGGCGATGTCGAAATCGCCGAGGCTGGCCAGGGCCGCCCGGAGGGCTTCGGGTTTGACGCCGAGGTCCAGGAGGCAGGCGAGGATCATATCCCCGCTGGCGCCGCCGATGCTGTCGAACCAGAGGGTGCGGCTCATCGGGCGGTCCTTTTCCGTTCCGGGGCGCGGACGGTGCGGCAGGACTCCGGCAGGCGGTTGATCATGGCGGCGGCCACGCCGGCGCCGAAGCCGTTGTCAATATTCACCACGGTGATGCCCGGCACACAGGTGTTCAGCATGGCCAACAGGGCGGTGAGGCCCTGGAAACTGGTGCCGTAACCGATGCTGGTGGGCACGGCAATGATCGGGCAGCGGGTCATGCCGCCCACCACCGAGGGGAGCGCGCCTTCCATGCCGGCGGCGACGATCAGGACGCGGGCCTTGTGAACTTCCGGGAGCTGGTGGATGAGGCGATGGAGTCCGGCCACGCCGATGTCGAAGAAGCGTTTCACGCGGGCGCCCATCTTCCCGGCCACGATGGCCGCCTCCTCCGCCACGGGGATGTCGGTGGTGCCGGCGCACAGCACGCCGACCAGTCCCGTGGGCGCGGGCGCGGGAGTGACGTCGAGGGCGATGATGCGGGCGGCTTCGTGGAAGACGGCGGAAGGGAAGGCCGCGCGGACGGCGTCATACTGGGCGCGGGTGGCGCGGGTGGCCAGCACGTTCTGGCCGGACTCGGCAAGGGCGCCCATGATCTTGACGATATGGTCGGGCGCCTTGCCCTGGGAGAAGATCACCTCGGGGAAACCGCGGCGGCGCAGGCGGTCGGTATCCACGCGGGCGAACCCGAGATTCTTCTCGCGGCTGGCGTCGATATGGCGGGCGGCTTCGGCGGGGGAGAGGCGGCCCCGGGCAACCTGGTCAAGCAGTTGGCGTAGGTTCATGAGGGGAAAGGATGGAAGGAAGGGGTTTTGGCGTCAAGGCAAATGGTGGTGGACCAGTTCGGTGAGGGATTCGAAATGCGGGGTGCGGGGGAACATGTCGAAGAGGCGTGACTGGCGGATCGAGTAGCCCGCCTCCCGCAGCCAGGCGGCATCGCGGGCCAGGGTGTCGGCGGCGCAGGAGACATACAGGATCCGGTCGGGCGCCAGCCGGGCCAGTTCGCGGACCATGCCGCGGCCAAGCCCGGTGCGCGGGGGATCCACGATGACCGTCGTGCCTGCCCCGCCGCGCAAGGCCGCGAGGGAGGTCTTGTGCGCGCTGCCGGCCATCCACCGGATGCCGGGGTAGCCCAGTTTCTGCCCGTTGTGGTCCGCCGCCCGCAGGGCCGGCCCATCCACGTCGAGCCCCGTGACATCGGGAACGCCCCGGCACGCCGCGGCGAGCGCGAAGACGCCGACACCGCAATAGAGATCCACCACCCGTTCCGGCGGCGCGGCGGCCAACAGGCGTGAGACTTCCTCCACCAGCCGCCGGGCGACGGCGGGATTGGTCTGGTAGAAACTGTTGCGCGGGACGGAGAGCGGGCCGACCGGCGAATCCTCCACCAGCCAGACATCCTTCTCCGCCGCCCGGCCGCGCCACCACACGGCGCCGTCGCGCGCGGTCCAGCGGAAGGTGACAGTCATGCCGTCGCGCAGCCCGTGCAGGAAGGAAGCGTCGGCGCGCCGTTCGGCGAGACAGTCATTCAACGGGGGCATGACAAGCGGGCAGGCGGGGATATCCACGACCGTGGTGTTGTCTTCCATGAAATAGCCCAGCCGGGTTTCCCGTCCATCCTTCGCGGCGTGCAGGGCCATCTTGTTGCGGTAGCCGAGCGGCACGGGAGAGGCCACGGGCGGCAGGCAGAACGCGGCGGCGTCGGGGAAATGACGTTCCAGCAGGGAGCAGAGTTGCCCGTGCTTGAGGCGCACTTCCTCCTCGTAGGTCGCATGCTGGTAACAGCAGCCCGGACAGACGACGGGGCGGCAGGTGGGGGGACGCCTGCCGGAGCCCGCCTCCACGGCGAGGGCAAGGGGACATTCGGGGGCGATGCGGCAGGGGGAGGATTCCCGGATACGCAGCGCGCGGGCTTCGAAAAAGTCGCCGCGATCCCGGGCGATCTCCGCCTCGACGGTTTCGCCGGGCAGCACGCCGGGGATAAAGCAGACCTTGCCTTCGTGGCGGGCCATGCCGCGGCCGCCAAAAGCGATCTGTTCAACCTTGAGGGTGAGGAGCATGGCGAGGGGGAATGG
>CAYWKN010000154.1:0-5439 GCA_964458765.1 uncultured Verrucomicrobiota bacterium | reverse complement strand
AGGGGGCAGCGGAAATCTGGAGGCCAGGTAGAGCGGGTAGTAGTGCTTCCCCAAGTGCGGATCCGCGCCCAGGTTGCGACCGCTGAGCACCGCGCTGAAGGGGGGATGGTACTTATCCGCAAACGCTTTCAAGCTCTTGGCTTGCGTGACCCAGCCGGACTTGACCTCCACGGGGATGACGGCGCCGTCCACCTCGGCGATGAACTCGACCTCCGCGCGGCCTTCGCGCCAACAGGCGAGGTTGTCCCGCCGGCACGCCCGGAACTCCTGGGCGACGAAGTTCTCGGCGTAGAAGCCCTTGTAGGTTCCGTAGTCGTAGTCGAGCACGCTCTTGACCGGAAGCCGGCTAAGCGCGCCGAGGATGCCGACATCGAAGACGAAGAGCTTGAAGCAACTCTCCTTCTCGTAGGCGGGGAACGGCAGCAACCCGCTGTTGGCTATGGGCAGGCGGACGACAAGCCCAGCGGCCGTGAGCCAGTCGATGGCCCCGGCCAGCCGTTCGTAGCCCCTGATGCCGGGAAGCACATCCTTGAAGACGAACTTCGGCGCGGAGCCGCTCTGATCGCGCCCGAGCTGGGCCGGCACGTTGCGCCACAGCCGTTCCAGGTGCATGGCATTCTGCTTGCCGCAGTGTTTGGCCATGTCGGCAACGTAATCGGACGTCAGCCGCGTCTGCACGGCCCTGACTTCCTGAAAAGCCGCGAACAGGTCGTCCCGGCGGCTCAGAAACGCCGCGACGACTTCGGGCAGCCCCCCGGTGACGAGGTAGAACTTGAACTCCTCCCACAGCTTGGCGTGCAGCGTCTCGGAAAGCGGGGCAAGCGCCCGGATGGACGCGAAGGCCTCATGCAGCATGGGGTTCGCGCCGGCCAGGAGGAACTCCTCGAAGGTCATCGGATGCATCCGCAATTCATCCACCTTGCCGACGGGGAACGAACTCTCGCCCAAATGGACGCCCAGCAGGGAGCCCGCCGCGCAGACCGCCATTTCCGGCATGCGCTCCGCGAAGTACTTGAGACTCGTCAGGGCTCTTGGGCACTGCTGAATCTCGTCGAAGAACAACAGGTCGGTCTGGCGCTCGATGGGCGTGTTCAGTATCAGCGCGAGGTCCTGAACGATCCGGACCGGGCTCAGGTCACCGTCAAACACAGGCACGAACTGCGCCTGTTCCTCGAAATTGATGTAGTGACAACGTGTGAAGGCGGTCTGACCGAACTCCCGGATGGCGTAGGTCTTACCAACCTGCCTCGCGCCCTGAACAAGCAGCGGCTTGCGAGTGCGACTCTCCCGCCACGCCTCAAAATCGTTACGGATAAGCCTTTTCATAGCCGTCAATCTACCACTTCCGGCAGAATGTGCTACAACAAAATACACACTGCGCTGAATACATAGAAGAACGGCTGCTGGGCGGCGGCGGCGCTGATCGCCTCCACCAACGTCCCGCCGCCCGGCGCGGTCTTCGACGCCAACGGCAAGGTGACCTTCCGCTTCTCCCTCGGCCCGGCGACTAACCGGTTCTACCAAGGCCGGATCGAGTAGTGGACACCTCAAGGGTGTAAGGTGTATAGCAAGGTGTATGAGAACAAACATTGTGCTCGATGACGACCTGTTGGCGGAAGCGATGAAGTACTGTGTCGCCCGGAGCAAGCGGGCGGTGGTCAGGGAGGCCCTGGCTACCTACGTGACGGTCAAGGCCGAGCAGCAACGGGTCGCCTCCTACCGCGACCGCCTGGCCATGGTGCGCCGACGGCTGGCGGACGTGTCCCTCCGCAAGACGGTGGTGGACAGGATCCGGGAAGACCGGGAGAGCCGCCGGTGAACATCGTGCTCGACACCAGCGTTGCCCTCGCGTGGTATCTGAACGAAGCGTTCTCGTCCGCTGCCCGCCAATGGCAGGAGCGGATTCTCGCAGGCACGGTTCACGCGATGGTTCCCGCTCTGCACTATCAGGAGTTCGCCAATGTCCTGCGGACAGCGGTCCGCCGGAAAGAGATCGAGGCTTCCCTCGCGGAAGACATCTCCGTGCTTCACCTCGATGCCCCGCTCGATGTTGTCGAGCCTCCGCGTCAGGCACTGCTCGCCACCGCGCTGGCATTCCATTGCACGGTCTATGACGGGGTCTATGTTGCCCTTGCCGAAACCCATGGGTGCGTTCTGCTCACGGCCGAGCGCGCCACGACCCCCTGGGTCCTGAAACTGGGCAAGCAGGCCATCAGCCTGTCCGGACACTCGCCCCGATGAGCGCGAGGTGGAACTCCAGGGACTCCTTGTCGATCGCGACGATGTCTTCCGCCGCGGCCCCGTGTCGCTCCCGCAGTCGCTGAGCGATCTGCTGGAGCAGACAACTCTTTCCGGACCGGCGCAGGCCCGTGATGACCTTGATGACCGGCTTGCCGATGAAGGGAGCGATGCGGTCGAGATACTCGTTTCGGGTATACATGAAACTCTCCTGGAAATTCAGTCAAGTTGCGTACGTGCAAGGAATGCAAGGAAATGGCGGCGGAAATGCAACCGTTGTCTGCGGGACCGCGCTCCGGCCAGGCAAGCAGAGGGTGGAAACGCTTCTCCTCTCTCGCCTCGTTGGTCCGCCTATAAGGAGCGGATGAAGTCGGGAAGCCGCAGGACTCTCCGGCTGTTTTCCTGCTGGAAAAGCAGGTGTTCGAAGTCCCGACGCTTCTTGTCCATGTCCACGTTGCGGAGCGAGTTCTCCACTGCCGTTTTCAATTCCGACAGGTTGTGAACGCCGCAACGGGCGGCAAGAAATGCATAGTCCGGCGCGGTCTGGGCCAGAAGGAACAGGACATCATAGTAGTCCCGTCCCTTCCCGCGGGACAGCATCGCGGAGATTTTCATCGCGCACAGCACCGGGTCCGGCGGAACGGGAAACGAGAAGAAGAGACCGCACCCCTTGAGTGTCCCCATGACGCGGTCGTAGGGAACTTCCTGGTCCTGCGCCTCGATCTTCAGCAGAAAGCGCTCGTCCCGATGTCCCGTGAGCCCCAGGTCGTGCAAGAGACCGGGGAAGCAGATGTTGCGGCGAAAGGCGGTCAACCGGCCGCTTTCCTTCTCGCGAAATTCCGCCTTGAACCCGTTGCGCTTGAGAAAGACCAGCGTATCCTCGGTCATCGCGCGAAACTCACCTTCGCCAAGGTCCTTGCAGTCGAAATCGAGATCCTCGGAGAACCGGTCAATCCCCTTGAGCAACCGGAGGCTGGTGCCGCCGATGAAGGCCAGCTTGCGCGCGTGCGGCGTCGCGGCCAGATAGTCCAGAACCAGCAACTGAACGTACTCCTTCAGGAGATGCTTGCGAAACGACGGGCTTCCCTTCAGGGGCTCGGGATAGAAACTCCGGATAGCATCCATCGAGATCATACGCCGTACACCTTTCTCAGCAGGCGGACACGCCTTTCCATTGCGCGGGAACGAAAACGCGCCGCAAACGCCTCCAGGCGATCCCGATCCGTTTCATCGCGCAGCGCCACCCTGTCGAGTCGCAGGTTTTCCAGTTCGTCCGCCGTGTTGTAGAACGGATACAGATACAGCAAGTCCAGCAACGCCTTCTCGCGTGTGGCATACGCGGCGGTGCGCCCATCCGCGAGCGCTCGCGGTTCGTACCCGAACATCAGATCGTCGCGAACGCTCTGGTACGAGTACTCGCCGAAGTCGTTCTTGAACCGCGCGGTCTTCAAGGACGTGACGCTGGTGATTTGCACGACCGCTTCCGGGATCAGACCGTAGGACGCAAGGGCGGAATGCAGGCTGACGTACGAAGGACTGTAGATCCGTCCGGCGAAGTACACGGCCATATCCGGTTTGCTGTTGTACTCCGGAAAGGTATAGAGCCCCTGTCGCAAACGCACCAGATAGCCGCGCTTGAGCCAGCGGCTGAAGTTGTTCCTGTCAAACCCGGAATCCCACGCATAGACATGCTGGATGCTGAAGCATCCGAAGTCGAACATCCGGCTCTTGAATTCGATCCAGTTCATGCTGCGTTTCCAATATGCAGCAATAGTACATCACAATAGAAACGGATGCAAGTCCAACCCAGCGCAAATTGGTGGAGGCGGGGAGAATCGAACTCCCGTCCGCAATGGAGTCACCCAGGCTTCTACGCGCGTATCCGGTCTTTGAATCTCGTCACGGAAGCTGCCGACCGTCAGGCCACCGCCGCAACCAGCGTCCACGTGATGTTTCGCCCCGGATCCCGGTCGCTCAGGTTCAGGACTAGCCTGCTATTGACGCCTCACTCCGCTTAGCAGGTGTCAGCGGCGAGACGTCGCGGTGCTTAAGCCGCGAGAGCGTACTCTTCGTTCGCTTCTATGTGTTTTCCGGATGATTAACGAGGCCAACCGGAATCCTCGGCGCGCCACCGGAGCTTCAACCACCACGTCGAAACCAGTCGCCCCCGTGACGCCTATAGTATATCCTGCCGGCCCATGACACCGCAATTGCTGATTTTCGACCTCGACGGCACCCTCATCGATTCCCGCGCCGATCTCGCCACCGCCGTCAACCTCATGCGCGCCCACTTCCACCTCCCGCCCCTGCCGCTGGAAACCGTCACCACCTACATCGGCAACGGCGTCCGCATGCTCGTAACGCGCTCCCTGCAGGATACGGGTGTGGATGTGGAAACGGGCCTTTCCGTCCTGCGCCCGTTCTACGAAGCCAATGTGGCCAACCAGACCACCCTGTATCCCGGTGTACGCGAGGGTCTGCCCCGCCTGCGGGACGCCGGTCATGTCCTGGCCATCGCCACCAACAAGCCGGCGCCCGCCTGCCGGCTGATCCTCGATCACTTCCGCATCGCCTCCCTCTTCCAGTCCGTTCTCGGCGGCGGAAGCGTGCCGAACCTCAAGCCCCACCCGGAAATGGTCGAAACCATCCAGCGCGGCGCCGGACTGACCTCCCGCGACACCTGGGTGATTGGCGACAACTATACCGACCTGGAATGCGCCCGCCGGGCCGGCGCCGCCAGCATCTTCCTGACCTACGGCTACGGCACGCCCGGCGCCGAGACTCCCACCCGCACCCTCGACACCTTTGACGCCCTGCTGCCGATCTTCCTCTCCGGCTCTTATTACTCCGGCCACTAAATAGTGTCGAATTCCGCGCAACAAAATGCCTTCACCACCCGCCTGGAGTACCAGGCTGGAGGCACAGAGACACAGAGGGACGAAGGGAGGAAGAAAATGTTTTGCGATCTTGTCAAATGGCGAGTACACCATTCGAAAAGATCGCAAAACACCTCTCCGGGAGGAATGCATGGAGAAGGCGGAAATGAATCAACAAACAAGACTTCTCCGCGCCCTCTCCATCTTCCTCCAAGAATGGTTGCGGGAATTTTGGTCACGGTACTCCGGGGGCGAAATACCCGCAACATTATATTCTCTTCTTCCATCTTCCCCGTGTCTCCGTGTCTCCAGCCGTACCCGGCGG
>CAYWKN010000153.1:0-5441 GCA_964458765.1 uncultured Verrucomicrobiota bacterium | reverse complement strand
TTTCAAGGAGATCCCGGCGCGGGAGCGCGCCGGGAAGTCAGCCGAGGGCGTAGTAGTTTGGAGAACGAGCCGGGGGAGGGCAACCTCCCCCGGCTACTCGATTCGGTGTATGGACAGGATAGATGGAGAGATGATACCCTGAACTCAGAGGTGATCAAACATGGCTAATACATACACAGCAGTCACGAAGCAAGATGGCGGATGGTGGATCGGATGGATCGAAGAGGTGCCGGGCGTAAATTGCCAGGAGCGAACGCGACCGGAACTAGTCCAGAGCCTGCGCACTACGTTGGCTGAAGCCCTTGAACTGAACCGCGAGGAAGCCTTGGCGGCGGCGGCGCCCGACTATACAGAGGAACTCGTCACGGTATGAAGCGAATGGAACTGCTCAAGCATCTGCGTGAGCACGGGTGCGTGTTCATTCGCGAGGGCGGAAGTCATTCGTGGTGGGGCAATCCATCCCAGAATCGTCGCTCCTCTGTTCCCCGCCACGCCGAGGTCAACGACAACCTTGCCCGCAAGATTTGCAAGGACCTCGGCATCCCGTTCACCAGATGATCGCACCGAACAACGGCACGGACCGCGACAGTGAAAAGGCGCGCCAGAGGGCGCGCCTTTTCATTGCGGGTCATGCCGGGCGTTATACTTGATGTTCTGGACGGGTTTTGAGTGGCACCCCCGGCAGGGTTCGAACCTGCGACCGCCGGATTAGAAATCCGATGCTCTGTCCAGCTGAGCTACGGGGGTAAACCCAATAAACATTGGCTCTATTGCGCCTTCCGCTGTCTGTTCGGCAAGGCACACCCTGTGTTTGTGCCGCCTTGGCGACAAGGCGAAAGCGGAATGGCACGGCCCTCAACGGCGACCCAACACATGCGCCGAAAATAGGAGAAACCACAGTCCGCGTCAAGGGGCGCGAATAGGCCGGTGCACGGCTCCTGCAATCGCTGCTGTGTTCGGCAGGAGTGGCCCCTGAGGCGGTGAAGGCTTTGCCGGTGATTTCCCCGGCGGCCGGTCATGGCGCGGGAACCATGACTTTGCCGGTTTGGATCCGTTTGCGCCAAACCTGCAGCGGCGCATCCACCAGTCGCTCGCTCAGAATCCAGTTCACGGGCATGTCGGCAGGCATCGGGAACGTGCCGTCCGGAGCAGCCGGCTTATGTTTCGGCGCCCAGGTTCTGGAAGAGGTCGCGGAGGGTGTGGAGGCGCACACCGTACAGTGCGATCTTGCGCTGGTGGTCGAGGGATTGTTTCCATGGATGTGATGATGGGGTTGCCATGAGGTGGTGTTACATCCGATAGCGGCGGGCCAGTTCCTCGGCGGTGGGCACTGTCTTGTAGACCTCGCCCTGCGGGCCGATATACTGATCGTTGACCCGAAGGATGGGGACATCCGACCGGATGCCGCTGCGGTTGATGATGGAAACCTTCAGCAGGTCCACCCCGGGATGCGTATCGGGCAGGCGATATTGCTGCGGATCGGCTTTCCGGGGGGAGTATTTCTGCGTCGGGATGGTCCTGGGCGGGGAATAACGGTAGGATCTCTCATAATAGGGGTATCCATAGGGGGATTCCTGCGGGTAGGGACGGCCCCATGGATCCCGCCTGCTGGAATGGCCGTAGCGATCCCACCGGCCGCTGCAGCGATCGCAGTCATCCCGGTAACGGTAGCGGCCGCAGGGATCACGGTAGTCGGGCCAATGGTCCCTGTGCATGCCGTATTGATGGCCGACGACCCCGCCGGCGATGGCGAAAACAGGCACGGCGAATTCCTTGGAAATGCCGTCCACATTATGACCGATGACCATGCCGGCCGTGGCGCCCAGAATGGCGCCGACCACAGCGTAATTGGGCTCGGCGGCGGCGGGGCGAACGGCCAGCCCGATTGTCAAAACGGCGACTAGGAGCGTCTTTTTCATGGCTCACCTCTCACGAACACATAATACCAAAGGGAGGCGGAAGTATCCATCATTGTCTCGGACCGCTAATCGTTGTCATGGCAGGACGCTGCGTGTATACTGCGGGCCGCCATGGGTTGCGGTCAGGAGGTTTCCCGTGCTGAATCCCGAAAAACTCATCATGTTCGCGGCGTTCATCTTCTCCATCATCCTGCATGAGGTGGCGCATGGGTATGCCGCGTACCGGCTGGGGGATCCCACCGCGAAGTTCTCGAACCGTATTACGCTGAACCCCCTGGCTCACATTGATCTGGTCGGGTCCATTCTGTTGCCTCTGGCCCTTCTGTTTTCCCACAGTCCCGTGGTGCTGGGTTGGGCCAAGCCGGTGCCGTTCAATCCCTATTACTTCCGCGACCGCCGGAAGGGGATCATGATTGTGGGAGCGGCGGGGCCTTTGACGAATTTCTGCCTGGCGCTGGTTACGGCGCTGCTTTTCCGGCTTGTGATGCCATGGGGCGGCGAGGCTGTGGCGTTGTTCCTGGCCTATTTCTGCGTGACCAATGTGGCGCTGGGTGTGTTCAACATGGTTCCCGTGCCGCCGCTGGATGGTTCGCGGGTCTTGTACGGGTTGTTGCGGGGGGAATGGCTTGAGCGGTACATGCGTCTTGAACCTTACGGGTTCATCATCATTTTCGCGCTGCTCTGGCTTGGTGTTCTGGACCTTGTCATGGGGCCGATTGCCCGCGCTCTGCTGCAGTTGCTGCTTGGGATAGGATAGCGCCACGCCGGCCCCGGCAGGCTATTGCGCGCCCGCCGGTCCGGTTTTCGGGGGTCAGGCTTTTCTCACACGTTGGCTGGGTTTCCGCATTTTCGGGACCAGGCCCCGGCGGGCGAGCAGTTCGTGGATCTTCATCGGCGATTCGCCGACCATATCCCGGTCGCATTCCTGGATGACCAGGCCATTGGTCTTGATGGCATGGAGTTCCTCGCGAATGATTCCGAGCAGGCGTTTCTCGGCGGCTAGAACCAGGGAATTGCCGGCGTCCTGGCGCCGGGCAAGCTTGATGGCGTCGGCCACGACCAGCTTGACAAAGCGGCGAAGTGTTTCGATCTGGTGCTTGCCGCGATGGTCGTCAAAAGGATAGCTGCCGCCTGAGGGGGCCCGGTTGCGGCCGCTTGTGGGAGCGCCGAGGCGCTTGGTTTCGGACTTTTCCCCCGTGGGGTTGATGATGGAATACTGTTCGACAAGCTTGGGGCTGGATTCCGTTTCCGGGACCGCCGCTTCCTGAAGGATGAAAAACCGCGCACATGCGGTGTTGGCTGTCACTACGGTGAATGCGCTCATGGGAATACCTCGCTTTCCACTGGGTTACGCCGCCTCCTCACCGGTCACCCGCCGGATTGTTTCGGGGCACGGCACTCCATATCTTTCACCCTGTCCACTCCCCCATTTAACCACTTTTCGGAGAGGATGCAATGCAAATGCGGGCGCAACGGGCGCAACTGCATGCGCAAGTGCGTAGTGCGGGAATTGAACCTGGAAAGAGCAGATGAACTACGAAATACGCGAAATACGCGAAAGCAAGAGGCTGACAAGTAACAACTTACACCAAGCGGTGGGGCCACCGCGCGCTCCATCATCCGGGCACGGCGGCGAGGGGACGGCATGAGGGGAGGGGGAAGGAAACTAGCGGGTTGGGCCGGAAACGGGAATGATGCGGGCGGTGAGTTCGATGTGGAGGGTATGCCTGGCGCCGCTGCGGTCCACGCCGACCAGGAATCGGGAGTAGAAGTCCTGCTTCTCCGTCAGGCCGCCGAGGTCGAAGGGAACGCCGTCGCTGACGGTGACTTCCGTGGCGACATTGGCAAACCGGGTGCGGTAAGGGTTATTGTTCACCATGCCGCTGAGTTCGGGCGTGAGGCGGAGGCGGATCATGGGACCGTTCCCGATGACCACCGGCTCCATGACGAGGCTCGCGCCTACCCGCTGCCAGGCGATGCGTTCCTCGAAATAGCGGTGATGCCGGCCGTATTCCATGAGCCACTCGATGTAGGGCACTTCCTCGCCGATGAAGAGGGAGGCCTGCCGCCCGCTGGCCACGAGCAATTGCTGGCTCGTCTGGCTGCTCGTTTCGGCCATCTGGCGGACCAGCCGTGGTTGGACGCTGAACGTGGAGCGCGTGCCGCTGCCGCTGATCACCACCCCGCCCGTCCCGGATACCGAAGCGCCGCTCTGGCGGGAATCGCCCTTGCCGAGAAACCGCACTGTGACGCTGACATTCCGCGGCGGGACATCCAGCTGCTGGATGAGGGTTGCCACGGTGCTGTGGCGGCTATCGGGCGCCAGCACCATCAGCTTGCGGGTGGCGGGATCGAAGAAGACCTTGCCGTCAGGCGCAATGGCGGTCCTGACGATTTCGATGGTGTTCGAGGCGTCCGCAAAGCCGATATCGTAGGCCTTGAACACGGGGATCCCGGGGTCGTTCGTGGCGCCAAGGGCCAGCAGGGCGGGGAGGAAAAGGAGGTGCGGAAGAAGCGTTTTCATGCGGGCATTATACGGCATGCCGGCAATAGGACCAATGCGGGCGGCAGCCCGCCTTGGGGAGGTCCGCCTTAGGGATTGACAGGGTGGGGGGGTTCTGTATGATGTGCGGCCTTGTAAATCGTATCTTGGAGTGGATCATGTCTCAGCATTCTAGTTTGAAGTCGGCCCAGAAGATTGCGACGAAGCGCAATGTCCTCAAGCGTTTTGAAAGAATCGACCTCCTGCGCAAGCGCGGCAAGTGGCAGCCTTCCGATCGCGGCATCGGCCTGCCCAAGACCAAACCCGAGTAAGCGGGTTCGGCTTCAGAAGTACCTCGCGGCGTGCGGATTGGCGTCACGAAGGGCCTGTGAGCAGTGGATCGCGGCCGGGCGTGTGCGCGTGAACGGCGCGGTCATTCGCGAGCAGGGTGTGTGCGTGGAGCCCGGCGTGGATTCCATCGAGGTGGATGGCGCCCGGGTGGGACTCCAGCGCAAGCGGTATTTTCTCCTCCATAAGCCCCGGGGCGTATTGTGCACGGCACGCGATCCCCGGGGACGGCGTACGGTATTCGATCTGTTCCAGGGCATCTCCGAGCGGCTTTTCACGGTTGGACGTTTGGACCGTGACAGCGAAGGGCTGATTGTGCTCACGAACGACGGCGACATGGCGCTGTCGTTGACCCATCCGCGATATGAGACCCCCAAGGTGTACCACGTTCTCCTGAATGATCCGCTGGACGGGGCCATGGTAGACCGCATGCTGGCAGGGATCGAGTCGGAGGGGGATGTGCTCAAGGCCGAATCGGTCAAGGCGTTGACGCCTGGAGGGGTGGAATACCGGATTGTTCTCAAGGAAGGACGCAAGCGCGAGATCCGCCGGATGATCGCCGAGCTCGGGCGGGACGTGGTGCGGTTGCGGCGTATGGCGGTGGGCAGCTTGAAACTCGGGCCCCTGCGTTCCGGCGAGTGGCGGGAGATGACGGCCGGGGAGCGGGATGCACTGCTGGGGGAGGCGGGGGT
>CAYWKN010000152.1:0-5578 GCA_964458765.1 uncultured Verrucomicrobiota bacterium | reverse complement strand
GCAAGGCCGTGAAGATCCGGAACCGGGCCCAGGAGATCGTGAAGCTGGAGAAGGTTCCGTTCAGCGTGGCGTTCCGGAGGGCTGAGGGGGAAGTCGTGGGGAATGGTTGATGTGGGGAGAAGAACCCACCCCCTACCCCTCCAGGGAGGGGAGCAGAGCGGAGCGAGGTCCTCTGACAGGCGATATGCGTTTTGATCAATAAAAACGGGCCTGAAATTGCTTTCAGGCCCTTTCACAATTGGTAGCGGGGGTTGGATTTGAACCAACGACCTTCAGGTTATGAGCCTGACGAGCTACCGGGCTGCTCCACCCCGCAGTCATATTCATTCTTGCGGGGCGTCGCAGCCTTCGCTGCTTCCGCCTTCGCTTCACGCTTCGCGTGAGCTGGCCGGACTACGGCGAGACAAGCCACCCCGCAGTGCTGACAAAAGAACAAACACCCACAGGGCTTGCTGCCCTGTGAAAAGACAATATATGGACATCGTCGCACTAATGCAATATCTTTTCTGAAATATCCTCCCAACCATGAAAGCCCTGCCCAAACCTTACCGCACTTCCCTGACCGCCATCGCCGCCGCCCTCGTCTGCGGCATCGCCCTCCTCGCCACCCTCAACCTCTGGTACCTGCGCCGCCTCCAAAGCGAAAACGTCCACCTCGACGCCGCCCAGACCGTCCTGAACCTCGGCATGAATATGACCCGCCACCTCGCCCATGCCAACGCCGCCGCCCCCAATGCCTGGGAAAACCTCAGACAACTCCTCCTCTCCCTCAAAACCGTCGAACCCGCCCTCCTCTACGCCACCATCACCGAGGATGATGTCACCCTCTTCCACGAAGACCTCTCCCTGCCCTCCAACCACCAAACCGCCACCGCCCCCAACAACATCTCCGTCGGCCGCCGCATCCTGGCCACCGGCAACGATTACATCCCCGCCCTCACCTTCTCCACACCCATTCCCAATGCACCCCCCTCCCGCCGCCTCCACCTCGCCCTCCGCAAGGATGCCGTCAGCCAACAGGAAGCCCGCGCCGCCTCCGTCCTCTCCCTCATGTTCCGCCTCTCCCTCGCCACCCTTGCCGCCGCCTTCCTCCTCGCCCTGCTCCTGCTCGCCTGGATCCTCCGTCACGAGATGGCCGTCCAGCAACGCCGCCGCCATGCCGAACACCTCGCCTTCGCCGGCATCCTCGCCAACGGAATCATCCATGACGTCCGCAACCCCATGTCGTCCCTCCGGCTCGACATCCAAATGCTCCAGAAAGAAGCCGCCAAACAACCTCACTCCGATCCGGAACGCGTCCGCAGCCTCGCCAAACGCGCCCGCCAAACCATGGACCGCCTGGATGCCGTCATGCGGGAATTCCTCTTCGTCTCCCGCCCCGACGACCGCGTCCGCGAACCCATGAACGTCAATACCTGCCTGCGCGATTGCGCCGACCTCCTCCACCCCCGTTTCGAACGCGCCTCCGTAACCCTCAAGCTCAACCTGGACGAATCCCTGCCCGTCATCACCGGCCATGACGTTGGCCTCAAACGCGCCGCCACCAATATCCTCCTCAACGCCATCCAGGCTTCCCCGCCGGGCGGAACCGTCTCCCTGACCTCCCGCCAGTCCGACGGCCGCATCCTGATCCATGTGGACGACGAAGGCCCGGGAATCCCCGAAAAGGACATCGCCCGGATATTCGACATGTTCGTGTCCGGGAACCCCGACGGCACGGGACTGGGCCTCTATCTGGCGCGCGTGGCCGTGGAAAAACTCTCCGGCTCCCTCACCGCCGCCAACCGGCCCGAAGGCGGCGCGCGGTTCACCCTCTCTCTCCCAGCTCAGCCGGAACGATGCAGTTGAAGAGACCCTCACCCCAGCCCTCCCGTGAAGGGAGAGGGAGTTGGGCAGCGCTGTGGCCATCCAGCAGCATCACCTTCTTGTGATCGCACAAGGGGAGTCAATGACGCTTCCGCCTTGGCCGCCTGCAGCGCTACGCGCAGCGTTGCGGGAAGGCATAGCGCTGCAGGCGGGTTGAGTGCGCGTTTAAGAGTGCGCGCAAGTGTCTTGCTGCACTGCACTTAACCACCTTCTTAACCGCCACGCTTGCTCGGATACGGTCTTAACCGGCTCACTTACACGATTCCTCCGGTCGGACCAACCACAAGACCTGGGGGCCAACCACTCAAAAACCTGAAGCCCCTCTTTCCGGCTTGGGTTGACAGGCGCCCGCTTCCATTGCAGGATACCCGCCAACACAACCGAAAGTGGTGACCATGAAGCATGCCTTGGAAGACAAGCCCGCCGCCGCCGCCCTCCTGAAATTCGCCCGGCAGGCCGGCATGAATCTCGCCGGCGGCCGCATCCGCCGCACCTCCTCGCGCCTTTGCCTCGGCGTCGAACATGGCGACTATAACGGCACCGACCTGTTCGGCGTCGGCACCGACCGGTTCATCTGGCTGGCCTACAAGCCCAACGGCACAAACCGCATGCGGTTCTTCGACGGCAAGTTCGCCCAGGATGGCATCGTGGACTTCGCGTCCGGCCGGACCCCCCCGCCGCGCCATCCCTCCATCGCCCACTCCTGGGCCCGTTTCGCCTACGGATGCGATCACGTCCTGCGCCAGGCCGGCTTCGCCCTGCCCACGGGTTTCGACGCGGTTCTCTTCGGCAACATCCCCGGCGGCGGCATGTCGCGCTCCGCCTCCCTCACCTTGAATCTCCTCCTGACCATGCTGGAGGTGAACAAGCTGAACCTCGGCCGCGACCGGATGCGCATCATTGACCTCGCCCAGGCCGTGGAAAACGAATACATCGGCTCGCCCTGCGGCCAGCTCGACCAGATCATGATCTGCTTCGCCCGCGCGGGCATGGGCACCTATTACTCCCCCGCCTCGCGTTCCATCCGCTACGTGCCGCTCGGCGCCGGCGCGCCCGATTTCCGCCTCGTCAGCCTCGATACCGGCACCGTCCGCCCCGGCCTGGAAAAATCCACCTACAGGATCCGCCGCGCGGAATGCGACGAGTTCGCAACCCTCGCCGGACGCGCCTTCGGCTTCCGGAAACTGGCCGATGTGCGCGACGACAAGCTGTATGCCTCCATCCTGCGGCGCTTCGGCAAGTCCCACCCGGATCATTGCAACCGCCTGACCTACCTCTACCACGCGCAAAAGCGCTTCCGTAAAATGCTGTCCGCCTGGCGCACCGGGGATATCTCCACCGTCGGCGCCATCTTCCGCGCCGACGGCATCGGGCTCCGCGACCAGTACAAGATCTCGGGGCCGGAACTGGAAACCATGTGCGACATCGTCCGCACCGTCCCCGGCGTCTATGGGGAACGCATGCTCGGCGGGGGCGACAAGGGCGCCGCCGGCGCCCTCGTGGCCGCCACCGCCGTGCCGGCCCTGCAAAAGGCCGTCGCCACGGCCTACCCGCGCAGCCGGCCGGAACTGGCAGGCAGGTGCGCCGTGCACCCCCTGCGCATCGTGGACGGCGTCACCGGACTGGATGGCCTGCTCTGACGCAACGACCGGGGGAAGGATGACTTTGCATCACCACCGCACAAGGCCCCGCACAGGAATCCGCCGCATGGCGCTGGCCCTGGCGCTCCTCTCCGCTGCCTTCCGCCTCCACGCCATCCCGCTGGAGGAAAACGCCGGCCCCGCCGCCCCTTCGGCCACCGGCACACAGGACGACCCCGAGGCCACGGTCACCAACCTCACCGGCATCTTCGATCCGCGCCAGGTCGAACCCCAGGCCGCGGAATCCTGGCGCAGGATCCATACCCATTCCCCCACCAACAACACGGGACAGTGGGCGGCCGAAACCAACCCGCCGTTCAAGGTCATCGGCGGCTACTCCGAACGATTGAACAACATGGATGTCGACGCCATCGCCTCCCAGACCGCCTCCAACGAGGTTCTGCTGCGCATGCAGGCCGAACGGATCCCGAACAATCCCCATGCCATCCAGCGGGACTTGAACGCCAGGGCCACGAACGACGACAGCGGGGAGAACTGGAACGCCACGGCCACGAACGACGACAGCGAGGAGAAGCGGATGCGGGCGCTCATCAAGTCCGTCGCGGCGCAGCCGTTGAACAGACCCGAGAACGAGATCAAGGGACTGCGCATCGCCCTGACCTACCTGATCATGGCGGGACTCATCATCCTGATCATTTTCGCCCGGCGTTGATCGCGCAACGGACCATGGTTTCCAGGCTGCCCCGGTTGCGGGCGACCACCTGGCGGGCTTTCTCGCCAAGGCGGCGCCGCAGGGTTTCCTCCGACAGCAGTTCCCCGATCTGCCGTTCCAGCCCGGCGGCGTCGGCGGCCTGCAGCACCGCCTGTTCCGCCAGGAAATCCCGCATCGTGTCCGCGAAGTTCTCCATGTTGGGGCCGACAACCACCGGCTTGGCGCACGCCGCCGGCTCGATCGGATTCTGTCCGCCGTGCTGCGTCAGGCTCTTCCCGATGAACACCACGGAGGCCACCGTGTACAGGTGCCGCAATTCGCCGGTGGTATCCACCAGCAGAACCTCCGGCTTGCCGCCGCCCGCCGGCCGGCCTCCCTTGCTGCGCTGCACAAACGTCAGTCCCCGCCGCCGGATCGCTTCCAGGACCTCGTCGCGCCGTTCGGCATGGCGCGGCACCAGGACCAGCCGCAAGCCGGGCTGCCGGTCCCGGAGCCGCAGGAAGAGATCCAGCAGCACATCCTCCTCGCCCGCCCATGTGGACCCGCCCAGCAGGATGGGATCGCCGGTGTCCAGTCCCGCATCCTTGAGGATGGCCCCCGCGACCGCCGGGTCGCCCGGCGCCTGCAGCGCGACATCATACTTGGCGCTCCCCGCGACCCGGATGTGCCCGGCCGCCACGCCCAGGGCCAGGAACCGGTCGCGGTCCTGCTCGCTCTGGACGCACAGGCAATCCAGCAGGCGGAGCACCGGGCGGAACAGGAACCGGAGCCGCCGGTATCCCCGGTACGAACGGTCCGAAAGCCGCCCGTTGATCAGCGTCACCGGCACCTCCCGCCGCCGCGCCATGCGGATGAGGTTCGGCCAGAACTCGCATTCCGTCAGGACCAGTTGCACGGGACTCGCCTGCCGGAATACCCGCGCCAGCACCGGCGGGGTATCCACGGGAAAGTACATCATGACATCCGCGGCATGCAGCGACTTGGCGGCAAGCGCCCGGCCCGTGGAGGTATTGACCGAAAGCACGAAGGCCACCGCGGGATCCGACCGCCTCCAGGCTTCCATGAACCGGAGCGCCACGAAGGTCTCGCCCACACTGACCGCATGGATCCAGACGCGCGGCCGTTCCGCCAGGCGGGACCGAAGTTCCGCGTCATAGATCCCGAGCCGCTGGAGGAATCCTTTCGCGTATCCCCCGCGCCGCGCCATGCGCAGCAGGTAGTACGGCAAGGCCATCACCAGCACCACAGGAAAGAGTATGTTATAGAGCAGCCACATTATGATACGTCTGCAATTCCCTGAAACTTCTCGCAATGCCACCCTTCATTCCCACTCCCCATTCACCATTCACTATTCACTATTCCCACTCCCCCACCTCCCACTTCCCACTCTTCCCACTCC
>CAYWKN010000151.1:1175-5692 GCA_964458765.1 uncultured Verrucomicrobiota bacterium | reverse complement strand
ATTGTGAATGGTGAATTGTGAATGGTGACATGGGTGGGGATGGGTGGTCAGATAATGATGGACGGTCGCGGGGGATTTCCCTAGTATCCGGCCCTCTTTTCTCCCGGACGGGGGGGGCCATGCGGCGGGCAGCCGTTGGCGGAAAGGAAATGCCATGAGTAAACTGATTCTTGGTTTGCCGAAAGGAAGCCTTCAGGAGGCGACATTCGCGATGTTCCAGAAGGCGGGATTCAAGGTTTCCGTGGGATCCCGGTCCTACGCGCCGAATGTGGACGATCCCGAGATCGAGGCGCGCCTGATCCGCGCCCAGGAAATCAGCCGCTATGTCGAGCTGGGCGTGCTGGACGCCGGCATCACGGGCTTTGACTGGATCGAGGAGAATGGATCGGATGTCCACGAAGTGGCCGATCTGGTGTACGCCAAGCAAGGCATGCGGCCGGTCCGGTGGGTGGTGGCGGTGCACAACGATTCCAAGCTGCATAACGTCAAGGACCTGCAGGGCAAGCGGATTGCCACCGAGGCGGTGGGGCTGACCAGGCGGTACCTGGCCAGGAACGGCGTCGAGGCGGATGTGGAGTTTTCCTGGGGCGCGACGGAAGCCAAGGTGCCCGAGCTGGTCGACGCGATTGTCGAACTGACCGAGACGGGGTCTTCCCTGCGCGCCAACAACCTGCGGATCATGGATGTGGTGCTGCAGTCCACGACCAAGTTCATTGCCAACCGGAAGGCGTGGCAGGACTCGTGGAAGCAGCGCAAGATCGAGCAGATCGCCCTGCTGCTGCAAGGCGCGCTGGCGGCGGAGTCGCGGGTCCTGCTCAAGATGAACTCCCCGGCCGCGAAGGTGGAGCAGATCTCGAAGATCCTGCCGTCGCTCAACGCGCCGACCATCAACCTGCTGGGGACGCCCGGCTGGGTGGCGGTCGAGTCGGTGGTGGAGGAGAAGATCGTGCGGGAGATCATTCCCGAATTGAAACGCGCCGGGGCGGAAGGTATTATCGAACTTCCGTTGAACAAGGTGATCCGGTAGGAAACGGGCCTGGAGTCAGCGGGCTGAAGAAGGAGAAAACCGTGGGATCCATCAAGAAGAAGCGCCGTGCGAAAATGGCGAAGCACAAACAGCGCAAGCGGCAGAAGGCGAATCGCCACAAGAACAAGTAAGGCAGGGATGGAACATGCGGGCATGGTGGAAATGGCTCGCGGTGGGTCCCATCCTTGTCCTGACCGGCTGCGCGACGCTTCCGGTCCGTCCCGCGCCCGGGGATGCGCCGCTGGCGCTGACCGCCGTGGAGGCGGGGCGGGCGGAGGCGTTGGCGCGGTATGCCTTGGCCCTGATTTCCGAAGCCACGCTGGGAGGGTATCAGCAGGCCCTCGAGCACTTGCGGGCGGCTTCCGCAGCGGACCCCGGCAATCTGCCCCTGGCGCTGAAAGTGGCGGCAGGACATTTGTCGCGCAAGGAATATGACGCAGCGGTGACGGTGCTGCGTCGAGTGATTGTCCATCATCCCGGTTCCCAGGAAGCCCGCCTTGTCCTGGGTATTGCCTATCAGCTCCGGCAGGAGAACCGTCTAGCCGAGCGGGAATTCCGCTCGGTGATCCGCTTGGCGCCGGACAAGCCCGACGCCTATATCCGGCTGGCGTCGCTCCTGGTGGCGGAGGACCGTCACTCGCGCGCGTTGTCGGTCATCGGGCAGGGTTTTTCCCGGGTGGATCCGCCGGGGCCCCTGGTGGATTTCTGCGATAACATGGGCCGCCTGTATCTCCTGGGGGGGCAGCCGCAGTGGGCGATCCATTTCTTTGAGCGTGTGCTGCGGTATGCGCCCGGCAACGCCGCCGTGCGGGAACTGCTGGCCCGCTCCCAGGCGGCCGCGGGCAAGAGCGATGCGGCCATTTCAGGCCTGCTGGATCTGGCCCGCAATCAACCCGGAAACGCGCAGATCGCCCTGCTGCTGGGTGAATTGTACGAGGACAAGGGCGACATGGAGAAGGCCGCGGAGCACTTCACGCGGGCGATCCGGTCCAACCCCGAGGACATGATTGCCGTCCTGCGGCTGACGCATGTCCGGCTCCGGACACAGCCGGAACTGGCCGTGAAGATCATGGAGGACGCGGTCCAGCGGCAGCCGGACGACCTGACGGCCAGGGCGTATCTCGGGCTGCTGTACAGCCGCGCCGGACGCTATCCGGAGGCGGTGGATCAATATGCGCGGGTCGAGGCGGTGGCGCAGGCCGGCGGAAAAGGGCAGAAGCTGCAGCCGCAGTTCTACTTCTGGTACGGGAGTGCCTGTGAGCGGGCCGGCCGCGCGGAGGAGGCGGAACGGTTGCTGGCCCGTTGCCTCGAGATGGAGCCTGATTCTCCCGAGGCGCTGAACTACCTGGCCTACATGTGGGCCGAGAAGGGCGTGAACCTGGACCAGGCGCTGAAATACGTTACCCGGGCGCTGGAACTGATTCCCGGCGAGGCGGCCTTTCTGGATACGCTTGGGTGGATCCATTACCGCAAGGGGCGGTATGCCGAGGCGCTCAAGTATCTCCGGATGGCGGTGCGGGCGATGCCGGAGGATCCGGTGATCCACACCCACCTGGGCGATGCCTGGCAGGCCCTGGGCGAGCCGCGCAAGGCCATGCGGGCCCGGGCCGAGAGCCTGCGGCTGGAAAAGGATAAGGCGAGGTCTTCCGCCCAGGACGTCCAAAAGGAATAGGAGCCTCATGCCCGCCATTCATCAACTGGTTGCCGGATTCAGCCGGGGCGACGCCATCAGCAACGAGGCCCTCGTTCTGCGCGATGTGTTCCGGCGCTGGGGGTATGCCTCGGACATCTTCTGCGAGCAGAAACGGATCCTTCCGGAACTGCGCGGCAGCGCCAGGGATCTGGCGGAACTGGCGCCCGCGCTGCGGGAGGAGGACGTGGCCCTCCTGCACCTCTCCATCGGTTCGCCGGCGAACCTGTTGTTCCCGGGACTGCAGGGAAAAAAGGCCATCCTCTATCACAACATCACGCCGCCGGAGTATTTCCGCCTGATCCAGCCGGCCACCGCCGAACTCCTGGCACGCGGCCGGGAACAGGCCCGCGCACTGGCGGGCGTGGCCGGAGTCAATCTGGCCGACAGCCGGTTCAACGCCGGCGAACTGGCGGCCTGGGGCTATGCCAGCCCGGGGGTGTTCCCGCTGATGCTTGACTTCGACAATCTGACCGGGCCGGCGGACCGCGCCACGCTGCGCCGGTTCGGGGACGGCAGGGTCAATGTCCTCTTCGTGGGCCGTTGCGCGCCGAACAAGAAGGTGGAGGATGTGATCCGTCTTTTTGCCTGTTTCCAGAAGGCGGTCGAACCGGCCTCCCGCCTGATCCTGGCGGGGTCGTTTGCCGGCACCGAGCGGTACCAGCGGCTGTTGGTGACGATGGCACGCGACCTGAAGCTGGAGAACGTGGTGTTCCTGGGGTCCATTCCCCAGGCGCAGCTCAACGCCTGCTACCGGGCGGCGGATGTGTTTGTGTGCCTGAGCGAACACGAGGGATTCTGCATTCCGCTGGTGGAGGCGCTGGCCCTGGGGGTTCCCGTGCTGGCCCATGCGGCGGCGGCCGTCCCCGAGACGCTGGGCGGCGCGGGTGTGCTCTATTCCGGCAAGCCCCTGGAGGAGATGGCGGAGATGATGGGGCGGCTCGTGCGCGATCCTGGGTTGCGAAAGGCGGTCCTGGCCCGGCAGGAGGACCGCATCCGCGAATTCCGGAGCCGCAACCTTGACGCCGAACTCCGCAGCCACCTGGCTCCGCTGCTGTCCTGACCCCGGTGTGGCTGTTCCCGGAGTGGCGTCCGCCGTCCCCGGCGAACGCATCCATTCCCCGTTGAGTGCGGAAATGATGCTGGCTATTGGGTCCCGCCTTATCGTATCCTTGCCCCTTGTTTCCATGGGATCAAAAAACACAAGGAGAGGTGTCATGAGCAAAGGGATTCAACGGCTGGGCGGAGTAATGACGGCGATGGCAGTGTGCCTGGTAACAATGGTGCTGGGCGCCGGATGCAAACAGGAGGAGAAAAAGGCGGCGGCCACTTCCCGTCCCCCGGTGGCCCCCCTCGATGTGAACGTGAGCACCCCCGCCCCGGCGGTGGATCCGGCCGCCGTGCTGGTGGAAGTGGATGGCTCCAAGCTGACGGTGGGGGAAGCCGACAAGCAGATCACCGCCATGCTCGGGCCGCAGGCGGCAGGGCTGGGCGCCGATCGCATGGCCGCCCTCATGGGCCGGTTCCGCCAGCAGGTGGCGGAGCGGTTTGTGATGCGCACCCTGCTGGACCAGGAAGCCGCGCGCCGCAAGATCGTCGTCCCCGATTCGGAAGTGCAGGCGGCGGTGGCTGTGATCGAGAAGCGGATGCCCGAGGGTATGACGCTGGCCAAGGCGCTGGAAGGCGAGGGGATCAGCGAGTCCCAGTTCCGATCCAACCTTGTCAATGAACTCCGGATCAAGCTCCTGGTCGAAAGCGAAGTGCCGACGAACATGGTGGTGTCCGACGCCGAGGTGGCCA
>CAYWKN010000151.1:0-1075 GCA_964458765.1 uncultured Verrucomicrobiota bacterium | reverse complement strand
CTGGTCGAAAGCGAAGTGCCGACGAACATGGTGGTGTCCGACGCCGAGGTGGCCAAGGCGTACGAAGCGGACAAGGACCGGTTCGTGCAGTCCGAGAGCGCGCAGGCCCGCCATATCCTGATCAAGGTCGAGCCGACGGATGATGCCGCGGCCAAGACGGCGAAGAAGACCAAGGCGGAGTCCCTGCAGAAGCAATTGGCGGCCGGCGCCGATTTTGAGAAACTGGCCAAGGAGAACTCCGACTGCCCCAGCAAGGAGCGCGGCGGCGATCTGGGGAGTTTCCAGCGGGGGCAGATGGTCAAGCCGTTCGAAGATGCGGCCTTTTCGCAGACCGTCAACCAGATTGGTCCAGTGGTGGAGACGACGTTCGGGTACCATATCGTCCAGGTGACGGGCCGTTCCGAGGCCAAGACGAACACGCTGGATGAAGTGAAGGTTCGCCTGGGCGAGCACCTCAAGCAGCGCAAGCAGATGGAGCAATTCGAGAGCTTCGTCGCCAAATTGAAGGGGCAGGCGAAGATTGCCTATTCCGACCTGGTCAAGAGCGAAGAGGCGAAGTAGCCGGTAATCAGTAATCAGTGATCGGTGATCGGTGATCGGTGTTAGTGATTACCGATCACCGGTTACTGATTACCGATCACCGGCTTCCCGACACACTGGCGACAGCCGCGAGAAGATCGGGCGGGGTGTTGGACGTCACGAAGCGGTCCACGTTCGGGAACTTGGCATCCGCGGGATGCAGTCCGCTGGTGTCGTAGAGGATCACCGAAATGCCACTGGCGGTGGTGAAGGACGCGATGCCGGCGGCGATCGCGTTGCCCGTCTCGTTCGGCAGGATTTCCTTGATCAGGATGACATGCGGGATCTTTTCGCGCAGGGACTCGAGAAGGCGGGCGCTGCTTTCCAGGATGGTGGTTTCGTATCCGGCGGCCGAGAAGAAGCTCCGGAGCCGGGCGCCGAGGCGTGGTTCGTTCTCGATGATCATGAGGCGCGGGCGTTGTCCGGCGCCGGCTGCCGCACGGCTGGCCTTCTTGTACTTGAGGAGGATGCGCTGGATTTCGGCGATCAGGCACGA
>CAYWKN010000150.1:0-5706 GCA_964458765.1 uncultured Verrucomicrobiota bacterium | reverse complement strand
CGTTGCGGGCTGCCATGGCGGGCGGACGTTATGATGTGGTCATCGCCGATGAAGTGAATGGCGCGGTCAAGTCGGGTGTGATCGCCGAGGCCGACGTACTGGGGCTGATGGCGGACAAGCCGGCGACGGTGGAACTGGTGTTGACGGGCCGCAACGCCGGGGCGGAGGTATGCGACCGCGCGGATCTTGTCACCGAGATGCGGTGCGTGAAGCACTACTACGATGCCGGCGTCCAGGGCCGGAAGGGCATTGAATCGTAGGGTTCTCCCGCCTACTTCAGCGGCGGCGGCTTCGGCAGGTCCTTGAGGCACGCCTGCGCCTTGGCGATTTCGGCATCCGGCAGGATGTAATCCGTCAGTTTCCCTTCCAGGAACGCCTGATAACCGCTCAGGTCCATGATGCCATGGCCGGACCAGTTCAGGGCGATGACCCGTTCCTTGCCTTCCTGTGTGGCCTTGTTGGCTTCGCGGATGGCCATGGCGATGGCGTGGGAGGTTTCCGGGGCGGGGATGAATCCCTCCGCCTGGGCGAACAGCATGGCGGCGCGATAGCATTCGAGCTGCGGCAGGGCCACGGCTTCCACCAGGCCTTCGCGGATGGCATGGCTGACCAGCGGGGCCATGCCGTGATAGCGCAGGCCGCCGGCGTGGATGGGAGCGGGGACAAAGGTATGTCCGAGGCTGTGCATCGGCAGCAGCGGGGTCATCATGGCCACATCGCCGGAATCGTAGGCGAACTGCCCCTTGGTCATCTTGGGGCAGGCGGCGGGTTCGACGGCGATGACCCTGGGGTTCTTCTTGCCGGCGATCTTGTCGGCGAGGAAGGGGAAGCTCATGCCGGCGAAGTTCGAGCCGCCGCCGGCGCAACCGATGAGCACGTCGGGGTAGAGGCCGATCTTGGCGAACTGTTTCTTCGCTTCCAGGCCGATGATGGTCTGGTGGAGGAGCACATGGTTCAGGACGCTGCCCAGGGAATACTTGGTGTTCCTGGAGGTTACGGCATCCTCGATGGCTTCGCTGATGGCGATGGCGAGGCTGCCGGGGCAATCCGGGTCCTGGGCCAGGATGGCGCGTCCGGCGTTGGTCAGGTTGCTGGGGCTGGCGATGCATTCGGCGCCCCAGGTCTGCATCATGATCTTGCGGAACGGCTTCTGCTCGAAGCTGATCTTGACCATGTAGACCTTGCATTCCAGGCCGAACATCTGGCAGGCCATGGCGAGGGAACTGCCCCACTGGCCGGCGCCGGTTTCGGTGGTGAGCCGTTTGGTTCCGAACACCTTGTTGTAGTAGACCTGGGCGACCGCTGTGTTCGGTTTGTGGCTGCCCGGGGCGGAGACGCCTTCGTTCTTGTAGTAGATCCTGGCGGGGGTCTTGAGGGCCTGCTCCAGGCGGCGGGCGCGGCACAGAGGGCTGGGGCGCCACTGCCAGAGGATCTGGAGGACTTCCTCGGGGATGTCGATCCAGCGCTGGGTGCTGACTTCCTGTTCGATCAGGTTCATCGGGAACACGGGGGCGAGCATGTCCGGCGTGACGGGCTTGCCGTCGGGTGTAATGGGCGGCGGCATGGGGTGGGGAAGATCGGCGGCGATGTTGTACCACTGCCGGGGCATTTCGTCTTCGCTCAGGAACACTTTGATTTGATCCATGGTCGCGGTCTCCTACGCTGTTATTTCAAGAAGTAACATTATGAGGATGAAAACGGAAGGGACAAGCACGAATTCAGGGCGTGGAGGCCAGGCACTCCTTGAGGGCCTCCTGCCAGGAGGGGAGATGGATGCCGAAGGCCTTCCGGATGGCGGTGCAATCGAGCGCCGAATAGGCCGGGCGGCGCGCGGGGGTCGGGTATTGGCTTGTCGTGATGGGTTCGACCGGCACGGTGGCGGGAAGGAACGCGCGGGCGAACCCGTGCCACGAGGTTTCGCCGCTGCAGACGAGGTTGTAGAGACCGCCGGCCTCCTCCCAGGACAGGTCCGCCGAAAGCCTTGCGAGGGCGGATACGGTGGCCCCGGCGATCACCCGGCTCCAGGTTGGACAGCCCACCTGGTCGGCCACGATGCGCAGAGGCTTGCCCTCGGCGGCGAGACGCTGGAGGGTCAGGAGGAAATTCCTGCCGCGCCGGCCGTAGACCCAGGCGGTGCGGAGGATCAGGTGGCGGGCGCCGGAGGCGCGGATGGCGTTATCGCCATCCAGCTTGCTGCGCCCGTACACGCCCAGGGGGTTGGGTGTGTCCTTTTCCGTATAGGGTGCGGCTTTGCCGCCGTCGAAGACAAAGTCGGTGGAGTAGTGGACGAGCGCGGCGCCGAGACGGGCCGCCTCGGCGGCCAGGAGGCCGGGCGCGGCGGCGTTGATCGCGTGGCAGAGCTCGGGTTCGGCTTCCGCCTTGTCCACGGCGGTATAGGCGGCGGCATTGACGATAAGGCTGGGCGCACACTCGCGGATGACGTTCCGGATGGAGTCCGGGCTGGCAAGGTTGATTTCGGGGAAGTCCACCGCGCGCACGGTTCCCAGGGCCGGGAGCAAACGCTGGAGTTCGAACCCGACCTGGCCGGTGTTGCCGATGAGGAGGATGCGGTTCACGGGAGGCAGGTTCAGCCGGTTTGGCGCCCCGCCCGGTAGCGCCGGATCAGGGCGTTGGTGGAGGCGTCGTGGTTCAGCGGGGTATCGGCGCCGGCGCGGAGTTCGGGCAGGATCTTGTTCGCCAGGACCTTGCCGAGCTGGACGCCCCACTGGTCGAACGAGAAGACATTCCAGATGACACCCTGCGCGAAGATCTTGTGCTCGTACAGGGCAATCAGGGTGCCGAGGGAGGCAGGGGTGAGGGCATCGGCCAGGAGGGAGTTGGTGGGGCGGTTGCCCTCGAACACCTTGAAAGGCACGAGCTTGGCGGGGGTCCCCTCGGCTTCGACCTCCTCGCGGGTCTTGCCGAAGGCCAGGGCTTCGGTTTGCGCGAAGAAATTGGCCATGAACTTGTCGTGATGGTCCCCGATCGGATTCAGGCTCCTGCAGAAGCCGATGAAATCGCAGGGGATCAGCTTGGTGCCCTGGTGGATCAACTGGTAGAAGGCATGCTGGCCGTTGGTGCCCGGCTCGCCCCAGATCACGGGGCCGGTCTGCCAGGTGACCGGCTTGCCCTGCTTGTCCACGCTCTTGCCGTTGCTTTCCATGTCGCCCTGCTGGAAATAGGCGGCGAAACGGTGCAGGTACTGGTCGTAGGGCAGGATGGCCTGGGTCTCGGCGCCGAAGAAGTTGTTGTACCAGACGCCCAGCAGCGCGAGGGCGAGGGGCATGTTGGCTTCCGGCGGCGCCTCCAGGAAATGCCGGTCCATGGCATGGTAGCCGTCCAGCATGGCCGTGAAATTCTCCGGGCCGACGGCAATCATCAGCGGAAGGCCGATGGCGGAGCACAGGGAATAGCGGCCGCCAACCCAGTCCCAGAATTCGAACATGTTGGCGGGGTCTATCCCGAACGCCTTGACCTCCTCCGTGGCGGTGGAGACGGCGACGAAGTGGCGGGCGACGGCGGCGGGATCCTTGAGGGCGGCCAGGCACCAGGCCCGCGCGGTTTCGGCGTTGGTCATGGTCTCCTGGGTGGTGAAGGTCTTCGAGGCCACAATGAACAGGGTCTCCGCCGGATCGAGGTCGCGGGTGCATTCGGCGAAATGCGTTGCATCCACGTTCGAGACGAAGCGGAATGTGAGGCGGCGTTCGCTGTAGGACTTGAGCGCTTCCACGGCCATGACGGGGCCCAGGTCGGAGCCGCCGATGCCGATGTTGACGATGTGGCGGATCGGCGCGCCGGTATGGCCGCGCCACCAGCCGGAACGGATGTTCCTGGCGAACTCCGCCATCTTGCCGAGCACGGCGTTGACCTCCGGCATGACGTCCTTGCCGTCCACCATCACGGGTGTGGTCGAGCGGTTGCGGAGGGCCGTGTGAAGCACGGCACGGTTTTCGGTCTGGTTGATCTTCCTGCCGGCAAACATGTCGGCGGCGGCTTCTTGCACCCGGCAGGCGCGTGCGAGGTCGAGCAGCAGGCGCCAGGTCTGTTCTGTGATGCGGTTCTTGGAATAGTCCAGGAACCAGCCGCAGGCTTCGAGGGAGAAGCGGCGCGCGCGGTTGGGATCGGCGGCAAAGAGGTCACGCAGGTGGGCGGATTCGATTTCCGCGAAATGGGCCTTGAGGGCTTTCCATTCCGGCAGGTTGGTCAATCGTGGAGTCTTGGGCATGGGGACCTCGGGAGTGGGAATGGTTAATGGGGAATGGTTAATGGTTAATGGGCAATGGTTAATGGGGAATGGTTAATGGGGAATGGTTAATGGTTAATGGGCAATGGTTAATGGGGAATGGTTAATGGTTAATGGGCAATGGTTAATGGGGAATGGGAATGGTTAATGGGGAATGGTTAATGGGGAATGGGCAATGGTTGATGGGGAATGGTTGATGGTTAATGGGCAATGGGCAATGGTTGATGGGTTACTTGATGTTGGGTGTGTTGAGGGGGGCAGTGGCGGGCAGCACGATGGAAACGGCCATCCGGTTGGTGGTCAGGATGGAAGCGGCGGCCTCCCGGACTTGTTCCGGGGTGACCGCATCGATCCGTTTGGCGGTTTCGAAATCGTACCGGAAGCCCAGCCCGTACAGCTCGTTCAAGGCGCTGCCCATGGCCAGGCTCATGTTGTCCTGCAGGCGCATGTCGTGGTCGGCGATGAGCTGGCTCTTGGCGCGGGCGATCTCGTCCGGCTGCAAGCCTTCGCGGGCGACACGCGTCACTTCGGCGGCCAGAAGGGATTCCACCTCGGCGCAGGCATCGGGCCTTGTCCCTGCGTAGAGGAAGAAGAGTCCCGGCGCGAGGCCGTTCCGCTGGCGGGCGCCGGCGAAGTAGGCGAGTCCGCGTTCCTCGCGAATGCTATGGAAGACGCGGGAAGACATGCCGCTCAACGAGGACTCCAGGATTTCGAGGGCCGGCCGGCGGGAATCGTTCATGGTAATGCCCGGGAAGCCCAGGAGAACGATGCACTGTTCCTTGCGCTCCTGCCTGGTGGAATGGCCCGGCAGGGACGGGGCGGGCGGCGGGGGATTCAGGTCCGGCGCCGCGCCTTTCGGGATTCGCGCGGTGTGCGCCGCCGCCAGGCGGGCCGCTTCGTCGGGCGAGAGGTCGCCGAACACTGACAACGTCATGTTGCCCGCAACCACCAGGCGGCGGTAGCAGGACCGGAGAGCCGCGGTGTCGGCCGTTTCGACACTCTGGCGCCGGCCCAGCGGATTCCACCGGTAGGGATGGCCGGCAAAAAGCATGGCGTCCAGGGCTTCCTGGGCGACAAAGAACGGCTGTTCCCACTGGGCGTCGATGGCGGCAAGCTGCACGACGCGCTGTTTGGCCACCTCCTCCGCGGGGAAGGACGGATCGGTCAGGCAATCGAAGAAGATGTCGAAAAGCTGGCCGGCGTCAGGCGCGAGGCAGCGGGCCTGCAGGCCGAAGCTGTTGTGTCCGCTGAACGGGTTGAGTTCGGCGCCGAGCGACTCGATGGATTCCGCGATGCGGGCGGCGGACCGGCTCGACGTGCCGCGGATGAGGAGGTCGGACATCAGGCGGCAGAGACCGGCCTGCGCTTCGGACTCGGAGAGGACTCCGCCCTTGAAGCCGGCGCAGATATACACGAAGGGCAGGTTGCGGTCCTGGCGGATGATGAGGGGGATGCCGTTGGGG
>CAYWKN010000149.1:0-5724 GCA_964458765.1 uncultured Verrucomicrobiota bacterium | reverse complement strand
CCCCTGTATTTCCTTCTTTGTGAGTTCCTGAGTTCCAGATTGCGCCCTGTTCCCCCCCCTTCGCGCTTCTCTTTCCACCATCCATGCGCGCTGGGCGGCCGGCATCCTGTCAAACATCTCCACCATGCGCCCATGAAGACGATCCCTCACCTTGCCTGCCGCCTCCTCGCGATTCATGCCCGCATACACATCCGCAAGGGCCGCCAGTGCCACCAGATCGAGGCAGAATCCTTCAGCGGGTTCCCGCAGGACGGTTGACGTTCCGTCACCCCGGGCAATATCGGCGCAAACGGCCAGTCTCTCAACAGCCAGTTCCGGTTGCCCCGCCAGGACATGCAAGTCCGCCATCCTCAGGAGAGCCATGCATCGGATGACCGGGTCGGCATCGGCGACATCCAGCAATCGGGCGTATTCGCCAAGCTTCTCGACGATATTCGTCATCTGCCGCTGGCGCTGGTCAGCGTGCCGAAGCATGGCCTGTGACATATCCGGAACGGCGTTCCGCCGGAACTCGGATGCCGGAACTCCATCGGGGAGAACGGGGTACAGGATGTCGCCTTTACCGCCCAGAACATAGAGGTCCCCGATCCATGGCAAGGCGGAACGAATGCCCGCGGTCGCCAAGGCGGCCGCGGGGAAAGCGGGCGCCGCGGAACCGTCCCCCGTGCAAGTCAGAAGACGGTCTTTCAGGTCATCCCGCAATCCTCTTATGCGGTCGGACCAGGAATCCGCCGCGGCATCCAGAACCCGTGCCGCGTCACCGGCCATACGGTCGCGCAGCACCACCTGCCAGTTCTCCAGAACCCGTGCGGAGAAGAACGACAGGATAACGGCTGGCGCCACAATCAGGGCCAGGATCAGCACAATCAGTTTTAGATCACGTCGCATGCAACCCGTTCAGGCAATCAGCCATTCCAGCTTCTGTGGCACCGCTCTATGATCGGTGATTTCCTCCGCCTGCGGAAGCAATGGATTAACTACGAAACACGCTCCTGTTATCCTGTAACTCTCTTCCCTGTACAGAATATCCACTCCCATTTTCGCGCCTTTCGTGTGTTTCGTAGTTCCCTCCCGCAGGAGGTGTACGGGACAGATACAGCCTGCGGCAGCAATCACATTCTTGTTTCCAGATCCACGATCCATGCGCGAACGGCATCCGCGTCACCGGCGTCGGGATCCAGTTCCAGATATTGCCGGTAATACTGCGCCGCCTTGCGCGGCTGCTGGAGATAGTCGTCGTAGAGAACCCCGAGATTGTAGTGCAAGCGGGGATTCTTCCCGTCGCGGTCCAGGGCCTGCCGGTACAGCTTTTCCGCCTCCTCCGGCTTACCCGCCTGCAACGCCTTTTCCGCTGTCCGCAGCAACCCCGGCAATGTCCGGTCCTGGACAACCTTCGCCTTCCCGCCCGCTCCGGGGGACGCCTGCGCACCCGTGCCGGCCGCCCCCGCGACGCCCGGCGCACCTGTCTTGCCCTTCAGGTCGCGGATCTCCTGTTCCTGCTGATAGGCACGCCGGGCCAGCTTGTCCACGGCCTTGCGGTAGGCATCCGCGACTTTCCCCGCGCGCTCGCCCTTCGCCCGCGCCGCCGCCGCTTCTTCCCCCACCCGCTTGGCTTCGCCTTCCAGTTCGACGACGCGCTGCTGCAACTTCCTTCCCGCCTCGACTTCCGCCTGCACCTGTCCACGCGCGGTGACAATCTCCTGACGCAAGGCCGCGTTCTCCTGCTCGAGTTTCCGGAAGAGGTCCGACCCGGCGGCAGGCGCCGGCGTCACGGATTCCGGCGTGTTGGTCGGCGCCACACGCACACTGCCGAACGCCTTGCGCAATCGGTCAACTTCCTGGAGCAACAGGACCTTTTCCGCTTCCAGTCGCGCAATCTCGTTGCGGGCATCGTCCGGGGTCCTCAGTTGCGCCACCAGCGACGCCAGTTGTTCGCGTTTGCGTTCAAGATCCTGCGCGTCCAACACCAGCGCGGCGTTCTGGCGGCGCACATCATCCAACTCCCGGGCGAGCCGCTCCTGCTGGCGTCGGAGATCGAGATTCTCTTCGATCACCCGCTGGTACGCCGAGGGATCCACTTGCTGGGCATGGAGAGGAAAGGGTGACAGGAGGACCACGGCGAGGAAAATGGCAGGAACCCATCCGGTCTGGAAGAACCCACCCCTGACCCCTCCAGGGAGGGGAACGGGTGGATGCATGCATGGGGCATTCACTACAAGTGAAGATCCTCTTGTCGCCTTGGACGCGCTCCCCATCATATGGCGCATACCCTTCTCCAAAATCCCTGCGATAGCCAAGCACAACGAACGCGTAATTCACTCCATTCCCCTCCCTGGAGGGGTCAGGGGTGGGTCTCATGTGTGCTGTCAGGAAACGGGCAGATGCTTCCGCTTTTCCTGGCCTTCGTGAACTTCGCGGTTCACGTCTTTCATCTTCAAATGCATGCCGTCACGGCGAAATGTCGGTGGCCGTCAGCCCGAGCGTGACATTCCCCCCGCCCTTGACCGGCTTCTTCATGTCCTTGCTGCGCTCGAAGGCCTTGGCCCCCGTCACGATCCGGGGCGTCAGCAGCACGACGGTTTCGGTGTTATCCTTGGTGACGGATTCCGACCGGAACAGGACACCCAGCAGCGGGATACTGCCCAGGAATGGAACCTGCGTCCTGCTCCTGCTTTCACGCTCCTGGATCATCCCGCCGATGATGATGGTGACGCCGTCCTTGACGCTGACACTCGTTTCGGAATAGGACTTTCGCACCACGGGGACGCCGGAGTTCCCATCATCCGCCACCGAATCGTAGTACGAAAGAATGGAACTGACTTCCGGCCTGATGTCACAGGTGATGAACCCGAGCTCGTTGATACGGGGCGTCACATCCAGCGTAACGCCGACGTCCACGAACTTATAGGTCTTGCCCACGATGTTCGTACTGCCGCTTTCATACTGCAACTCCGAATAGGGCTGTGTGGTGGTCGCCTTGACCGTAGCCCCTTTCCCGTCCAGCGTCGTCACATGGGCGTTCTGGAGTATCCGAGTCTTGCCAACGGTGGACAGGGCTTCCACCACCACATTGAGATCGGAACCCGCGGCAATCGTGTGGTACTTGAGGCTTCCGCCGGCGCCGCGGGCATCCACAGTGTTTATCGCGTTCAACCCAAGCGGGGCCGCCCCCCCGGTGCGCACCACAGGCGCCAGCGAGAAACGCGGATCCAGTCCCTGGAAGAGATAGTCCCAGTTGACCCCGTAATTGAAACTGTCGCTCAACTTGACTTCGACGATCTTTGCCTCAATGAACACCTGCTGCTGTTCCCTGTCGAAAATGGCAACCAGGTCCCCGATCTTCGCCAGCACATGGGGCAGATCGGTGATGATCAGCGTCTTGGTCCGTTTGTCGGTCCGCAGTTCCCCCACATCCTTGGTGAGCATGGGCGTAATCTTCGGTTCGATATCCTCGACGATCGCGTATTGCAGGACGAAATTGGTTGTGACTGTCGGCAGCACCCGCTGCATGGTCGGAAGCTCCGCCTTCTGGATCACATTCTCCATCTCCCGGATCTTCTCGGGAGTATCAATCAGGATCAGGGCTCCGGTGGCATCGTCAAAAACAATCTTCCCGAGCGAGCTCTTGATGTTCTCCAGCAACTGGGCCATCCGGCTGGGAACCCCGTACTTCAGGTCCACGATCTTCGCCTGCTTGCGTTCGTAGAAGCCTTCCCCGTGCAGGTCGCGGTATTCCTTGTCGGTCATGATCTTGACGATGTTGCCCTTGACCTCGTAGGCCAGGGCGTTGGCGGCCAGGACAATTTCCATCGCATCGCCCAGGGTCACGTCCTTTAGCATCAGCTTGCTCGTGCCGGCCACTTCCCGGCCGATAATGACATTCAAATCGGCCTTGGTGGCCAGGAACTTGATAAGATCCACGACATCCATGGCCTCAAGAAGGTCGAGAGAGACCTTCTTGTCCAGTCCCGGCAACCCGTACTCCGTCAGGAGGTGGGGTTTCCGGTCCGGCGCGTTTGTCGCCGGCGCTTGCGCCAGGCAAGACACTCCGGATAGAAGAAGCAAGGCGGCGATCACCCCGGCAAACCAGAAGCCGCGTTCCAGTATAGGCATCGTCTTTCTCATCGCAGTTCAATCTCCTGTTTCCGCATCTTCAGGATGGCGCGATCTGACAAAACTCTCTCCAAGGTGTACCCTGTTTCACCCACCGCCTGGCCTTGCTTCACAAAATACGTCTTGGATTCGGCCTTGTTCCGGATAATGGCCATCGAATCTTCCGCTTTCGACGTATCCAACGAAACTCCCACCAGTTTCAAGTCCGCGGCCTTTCCCTGGACGACGGCAACGCCCGTGGTTGTTGTTTCCATGGATGGCAGGAACACATCCCGGACCGAAACCCGGTCCAGAAACGTTTCCACCGGCAGCGGCGTTTCCCTGGCCACCACCGCAACCGCAACCGGCTGCACTCCAGACCCTTCCTTGAGTGCTCTTACCCGGCCCCCCACATCCGACTGAATGGAGGCGATACTATAGACGACCCCTACGAGCAAGACAAGGACAACCACCGCCAACACACGGTTGGCAAATACCAGACCCAGCGCACCTCCTGTCCGGACCGGGGGACGCCCCCGGCCTGCGGGCGGGGCGGGAGATGCTGCGGCTGGCGTCGGCAGGGGAGCGGGAATCGCCGCTTGTTCCTTGTCGGCCGCCACGGCGGACGGCGCAGCACCTGCGGCTGCGGAAGCGGCTGGAGCCGTCACCGTACTCGCAGGCGGGGCCGGCTCGGCGGCGGCCGCTTGCGGCGCACGAGGGGCAGTGGGAGCCGGTTGCGCGGCCAGTTTGAGTTTCTTTTCCGCGACAGGCTGCGTTTCCACCGGCTTGGCAGCTTCCCGCGCCGCGACCGGAGCAGGCTCCATCGGCTTTGCGGTTTCACGCGCGGGAGGAGTAGCGGCTTCCGGCTTCGGGGCGGCTGCCGCGGCAGCCGGCTGCGCGGCGGGCGCCGGCGTGGCAGGCGCCGGCGTCCCCGACGGTTGCTTGTCCTGTTGGATCAAGGCCAGAAGTTTTTCCTCCGGCGTCATAGGTCAGCCCCTCTCTTGCGCCGCCGGTTACCGGCAAGTCGGTGATCGGTCATCAGTGATCGGTGATCAGTAGACGGTGATCCGCCGTTGCTGTGGCGGACAAGTCGGTGATCGGTGACAAAATAATCCGCTGCGTTTTCCTGCACACAGCGCCCCGCAGAAACGCCACAAAACAAGCCGGCCTTATCCATCATTGCGTTAAGCATGCGACCAATACTCTCCAGATCGGCAACAACTTCATCACGTATCGAAGGAGGCAGATAGCCACAGTCCAAAGCCGTATCAATCCAGTGCTGAGTCTCCTGCTGCTCGCCATCCGCGTCAGTCAACTTGCTTGTAAAATGCTTTTCGTAAGCACGTTTCGCCCAAGCCTCGGCTATCTGGGCGCCGATCGAACGCGAAGACCTACGCCCTTGATCTGTAAGCGAGAACCTCTCTTCCAAGGGAAATGCCTTGGATAACTCAAAGAATCTACGGCTCACGTTTCTGGCCTTCTGGTACACGACCAAATCCCGAAAGCTATTCGCGTGCTGCGTCCCCATCTTCTCCCACCGATCACCGATCACTGATCACCGATCACTGATTACTGATTACTTGAGAGTACCGTTTTCTTCCCGTCATGATTGCGCTGAATGCTTTCCCTGTA
>CAYWKN010000148.1:0-5793 GCA_964458765.1 uncultured Verrucomicrobiota bacterium | reverse complement strand
CTGCAGCAGCCCTTGCCCCAGCCCCCGCCCCGACGGCCGCACAAACGGCTCCGGCTCCGGCCAAGGCACCCGAAGCCGCACCTGCCGGACCGGCCATCGAAGCCCCGCTGAACGGCACCTTCTACCGCTCCTCCGCCCCCGGCAAGCCCCCGTTGGCCGAGGAAGGGCAGGAAATCAAGGCCGGAACCACGGTTTGCATCGTCGAAGCCATGAAACTCTTTAACGAGATCAAGGCCCCCTGTGACTGCAAGCTCGGCAAGGCCTTGGTGGAACATGGCAAACCCGTCAAGAAGGGAACAGCTCTGTTCTCCTACACCAAGATCGGATAAACGGAACCACCGCCGACTCGTGGAACCCCATGAATGAATCCTCTGTGAGCGTCGGCGCCGATGGCATCGACGTCGAAGGGCTTGTCGCCGAAATCCGCAAGACCGTGGCCGACAAGATGCAGTCCGGCGCCTATGCCGGCGCGGAACTGGCCCGCGCCGAACGCTTCAACCTTGTCAACCTCAAGAAGGACGACAATTTCTTCGAGATCTACATGGAAAGCCTCCGCGAAGCCGTTTTCGTGGACATCAACGACTTTGAAATCCGCGAACGCCGCGGCAGTCTGGCGATGGTGCTGGTCCCCCTCAAGAAAGTTATCTGGAAACTGCTGAAGTTCTACACCTACAGGCTGTGGTCCCAGCAGAACCAGGTCAACGGGCTCCTGCTTTCGGCCATCGAGGAATGCGACAAGAAGTACCGGGAGCGGATCCGGTCCCTGGAGGAACGCCTCGCCCGCGCGGAATCGAAACCGGCCCCCTGATGTCACACCCCCGTCGCATAGCCTTCGTTGCCCCGCGGTTCCCGGAGGGCCCCACCGTCGGCGGCGCCGAAACCCTCCTGCGCCGCCTCGCCGAGCAGGTCTCCCGCGACGGATGCTCCGTGGAATTCCTGACCACGTGCGCTCAGGATCACTTCACATGGGCCAACGTCGTCCCGCCGGGCACACGGAAGGAAGGCGGCCTCACCGTGCGGTACTTCCCCGTGGACGAAAACAGGGATCTGGCTACCTTCCACGCCATCCAGAATCGTATCAGCCGCGGCAGCGCCGTATCCCCGGAGGAGGAAATGACCTGGCTCCGGAACAACGTCAACAGCACCCCGTTGTATGAACACCTTCAACGGGAAGGGCTTCAATACGACCGCATCGTCATGGGGCCCTATCTCTTCGGCCTGATCTACTTCGCCAGCCGCATCCATCCCGGCCGTACCCTCCTGGTACCCTGTCTGCACGACGAGCCGTTCGCTTACCTTTCGGCCATGGCGGACATGTTCCACACGGTGTCGGGATGCCTTTTCAACGCGCCCCCGGAACGCGACCTCGCCATCCGCCTCTATGGCATTCCATCATCCGCCAGCCGCGTCATCGGCATGGGACTGGAGCCTTTCCAACCCGATCCGGCGGCCTTCCTGCGGCGGCATCCCCTTCCCGTTCCGTTTCTTCTCTATTCCGGACGCCGGGAACCGCTCAAGGGCACCCCCTTGCTGCTGGATTACCTGGATGTCTTCCGGCGCCGGACCGCCCGCGATCTCAGGCTGGTCCTGACCGGCACTGGCGCCGTCGAACCGCCACCCTCGCTGGCCGGATTCGTGCATGACCTCGGCTTCGTCACGGAAGAGGAAAAACACGACGCCATGGCTGCCGCCCTCGCCTTCTGCCATCCGTCCGTCAACGAGAGCTTCAGCATCGTCCTGATGGAATCCTGGCTGGCAGGCACTCCCGTCCTGGTGCATGCGGGGGGCGACGTCATGCCGTTCCATTGCCGGCAGTCCAACGGCGGCCTCTGGTTCCGCAACTATCCGGAATTCGAGGAGGCAACCATGCTGCTGCTGACACAGCCGGACGTCCGGAACCGGATGGCGGCATCCGGGCGCCAATACGTGTTGCGGAACTACAATTGGAAGAGTGTCGGACAACGCCTCGCCGAAGCCCTCGCCTGATTCCGGCCTTTACGCCTTCTTCGCGGCTTCCGCGGCGCTCGACACAACCTCGCTGATCCGCGCGAGGGAACGCTCGATCGCTTCCACTTCGCGGCCTATGACATCCATGCGCAGCGCACTCTCGGACCGGAGCTTTTCCAGTCCATCCCGCCGCGCCACCAGGTCCTTGACCTCGGCCTCCAGTTCCAGCATCCGGTTTTGTGAGGCTCGAAGGATCTCCCGCATATGGATCATGCGGATTTCCTTCTCCTGGTCTGTGCTGTCGATGTCAAAGAGATCCATCCCCTCCGGAATGGGGACCTGGATCTTGTTCGCGCAATCAGGACAGGTTATCGTCAATCCCGCGCCCCGGCAATCTATGGCGAGACTCTTCTCGCAGTAAGGACAATTGAAGACAATGTCCGAATCCCGGATTTCGTTAGGATCTGGAACCTCTTTGCTCATGGCTCTGCCCTCCGTTACTCTTGTATCAGAACGTCTTTCGGTCTTCCATAAGTATTTGGCCGCCCGCGCGTGCATTCTGTTGCGTGCATTCTTGCACCGGGCCGCGCAAAACGCTACCTTGTGCGCATGAAGCAAAGCCCTCATTCCATCGTGGCAACCACCGTGCCGTCCGAGGCTGCGGCCGCCCGCCTGGCCCGGTTGGCCGTAGATGCCCGGCTGGCCGCATGCGCCCAGTTCTGGCCCCTCCGCAGCGTCTACCGGTGGCAGGGCAGGATCGAGTCTGGCCGCGAATACCTTCTGCACTTCAAGACCCGTGGCGCCCTGGCGCCATCCCTGTGCGAATGGCTCCGGCCACGCCATGGCTACGAACTTCCGGAAATCCTGGTTCTCCCGGTCACAACCGGTTCACGCCCGTACCTCGACTGGATTGAACAGTCAACAACCCCCCCGGCGCTCATCCTGCCCCCGGGCCGTAGGACCGTGCGCAGACGCCGTCGACCCGCGGGAACGGCCGACAGGAGCAAAGCCCGATGAACAAGACCGCCTCGCAGCAGTCCGTCGGCATCGTGGAAACCCGCACCGCGGCCATCCCTCTCCCCCCCGGCGGATTTGTCACCCAGGCAGGCGGGCGGCTGGATGAACTGCACATCGCGTACGAGACATACGGCGCACTGTCCGCAGGCAGGGATAACGTCGTTTTCGTCTGCCACGCCCTCAGCGGCGACGCCCATGTCGCCGGCTACCACACCCTCGAGGACAAGCATCCCGGCTGGTGGGACGAGATGATCGGACCCGGCAAGGGCATAGACACGAATCGCTATCACGTGGTCTGCGCCAACATTCTCGGCGGCTGCAAGGGTTCCACGGGCCCCGGCTCCACCAACCCGGCCACGGGCCGC
Organism: uncultured Verrucomicrobiota bacterium; assembly: GCA_964458765.1. Lineage (GTDB taxonomy): Bacteria > Verrucomicrobiota > Kiritimatiellia > CAIKKV01 > CAITUY01 > CAIVSY01. The sequence continues at coordinate 2,464 of CAYWKN010000148.1, read as the reverse complement.
CCGTTCGGCTCCCACTTCCCGGCAATCGCAATCCGCGACATCGTCCGCGCCCATTACATGCTGCTCCAGTACCTCGGCATCAAGCGCCTGCACGCCGTGGTCGGCGGGTCGTTCGGCGGAATGCAGGTGTTGGAATGGAGCATCCTCTTCCCGGACTTCGTGGACCGCTGCATCTGCATCGCCTCCGCCGCCTCCCTGTCCGCCCAGGCTCTCGCCTTCGACATTGTCGGCCGGGAGGTTATCACCAGCGACCCAGACTGGGCCGGCGGCGACTATTATGACACGGGAAAGCTCCCCAGCGACGGGTTGGCCGCGGCCCGGATGATCGGGCACATCACCTATCTTTCGCCCGAGATTATGAACATCAAGTTCGGCCGCCGCAAACGCCTGCCGGAGGAGACCGGCCGGTTCGGGACCCTGTTCGAAGTCGAGAGCTACCTCCAGCACCAGGGCGAGAAGTTCGTCGAGCGCTTCGACTCGAATTCCTATCTGCACATCACCCACGCGATGGATTCCTACGACCTCGCGGAACAACATGGCGACCTGGTCACCGCGTTCCGGGATGTCTCCGCCCACTTCCTCGTGGTTGCCCTGAGTTCCGACTGGCTTTTCCCGCCAGAACAGTCGCTGGAAATCGCCAACGCGCTGGTCAAGGCCGGAAAGCGCGCCTCCTACTGCCTCATCAGGGCCCCGTCGGGGCACGATGCCTTCCTCGTGGATATCGGGCACCTGTCGAGAACCATCCATTCGTTCCTGCGGAAGGAACCGGAACCCGCCCCCGCCCGGCCGTCCTCCCCGGCCAAGCTGGAGGACCAGGACCGGATCACCGCCATGCTGCGGCCCGGCGCGCGCGTGCTCGACCTGGGTTGCGGCGACGGCTCCCTCCTGGCCATGCTCTCGGCACGACACCGCGCCTCGGGACTTGGCGTGGATATCAACCTGGACAAGCTGATCGCCGCACTCGACAAGGGATTGGACGTGTTTCACGCGGACATTGACGAGGACCTGCACCTGATCCCGGACAGCTCCTACGACTGCGCCATTCTCAGCCAGACCCTTCAAGTGGTCCGCAAACCCCGGGAGGTCCTGCAGGAAATGCTGCGGATCGCCAGGGAGGGCATCGTCAGTTTCCCGAACTTCGGCTGCTGGACGAACCGCCTCCGGCTGGGGCTGACGGGACGCATGCCCAAGTCGCGCGAACTGCCCTTCGAGTGGTACGACACCCCCAACATCCACCTTGCCACACTCAAGGATTTCAGCCGCCTCTGCAGTCAGGATCACATCGAGATCGTCAGCATGATCCCCATTGCCGACTGTCTCGTGGGGCGCCTCCTGATCCGCCTCGGCCTCTGGAATCTCGGTGCTGAACGTATTCTGGTCAAAATCACCCGGTCCTGATCCCGCTATGAACACTGACACCCGCAACTCCACCCCGCTCCCCGCCGAACTCGGCCAGATCGCCTCCCGGCTGAGCGCCTGCGAAACGTGCTCCGTGACTGCCAATGCAGGGCACGGCTTCCAGCTCGCCGGACGCAAGGCCGTCTACCAGATCCTCGAGGATCTCCTGGCCATCCTGTTCCCGGGCTGCCACGGAATGGCCCCCATGCCGCCCCGCTATCTGCGGGACTTCATCGAGGAACGACTGACAGCGATCCAAGGCCAGCTGGAACTGCACGTGGAAAAGGCGTTCCGCTACCAGTGCGTGTTTGACAAGTGCAAGGATTGCGGCCAGTGCCCCGAAAAGGCCGCCAAGGCCGTGCGGGAACTCCTGCAGGCCCTCCCGGGCATCAAGCGCACACTGGAGTCGGACGTCACCGCCGCCTACGAAGGCGACCCCGCGGCCCGGTCCGTCATGGAAGTCGTCATGAGTTACCCCGGCCTCCAGGCCATCGCCGTGCATCGCATCGCGCACGTCCTGTACGGCGCCGGCGTCCCCCTCATCCCCCGCATCCTGTCCGAACATGCCCACTCCGTGACGGGCATTGACATCCATCCGGGCGCCACCATCGGGCCGGGCTTCTTCATAGACCACGGCACGGGCGTTGTCATCGGCGAAACCAGCGTCATCGGCCGCAATGTCAAACTCTACCAGGGCGTCACCCTGGGCGCCTTGAGTTTCCCCAAGGACAAGGACGGGAAACCCATCAAGGGCATCAAGCGGCATCCGAACGTGGAAGACAACGTCACCATCTACGCGGGCGCCACCATCCTCGGCGGCGATACCACCATCGGCGCCGGCTCTGAAATCGGCGGCAACGTGTGGCTGACCCACTCCGTACCGGCCAATTCCAAGGTCTATAACCAGCAACCGAAGCCCCTGATCACAAAGAAACAGAATTGATCCCGCCACTGGCCGCTCTTGCGGATCCCCTCCGGAACAGCGGCTCCATCGAGAACCTACCATGATGACCGACGCCCTGCTGCACGTGTTCCAAGGAGGCCCCGCCCTTTCCGGCTTCCGCCT
>CAYWKN010000147.1:0-5802 GCA_964458765.1 uncultured Verrucomicrobiota bacterium | reverse complement strand
CCCCAGCGCCAAGCCCCTCCCCACATGTATCGGGTAGGAACGCTCCCCCAATTTCACCTGGACTGTCCTGGCCATGATTCCCATTCCTTTCCGGAACAACCCCTCCGGTCCATACCCCTCTATACCACGGCTCCGCCTGTCTTCACAAGCTCACCGGAAGCGGATTTCGAATTCCGCATGGCGGCGCATCGGCCCCTCGCTCACCGTTATCCGATCCACCATGGCGCCACCGGGGCCCCGCCGACAGACGTCCACGTAGGCATCCACCGCGGCGTCCTCGCCCTCCACCTCGAGATACACGGAACCGTCGTCCTCGTTGCGGACAAATCCCTTGATGCCCAGGGCGGCAGCCTTCGCCCTTGCCCACCACCGGAATCCCACTCCTTGTACGCAGCCTTCGACTCGGATCTCCACATGCTTCATGGGCGCCTCCGGACAGGTCTGGCCGCTGCGCGCATCAGCCCTCGCCATCCTCCCACGCGGATCCGGCCGACCGGGAATCCAGATAGCCTTGCAGGATCACCTGGGCCGCCAGCTTGTCGCGCACCTCCTTGCGGCGCGCCCGTGATACATCCGCCGCCACCAGCATGCGCTCCACCAGCCCCGTGCTCAGCCGTTCATCCCACGTCGCGATCTCCAGCCCCCCGCCCTCGCGCAGCAGCGCCACAAACGCTTCCACCTGCAGGGCCATCGGCCCCTTGCTGCCGTCCATGTTCAGCGGGATCCCCACCACAACGCAGGCAGCACCCTTCTCCGCCGCCACGGCCCGCACCACGCGGACGGCCTCCGCCACGGATGTCACCTCGCGGATAAACAGCGGCACCGCCACGATGGCCATTTCGTCGCTGACCGCGAAACCAACCCGCCGGGTGCCATAATCAACCCCCAGTGTGCGCGCCATCCTCCCGTCCTTTCCGCCCGTCTCCCCTGGCCGTCACCGGTACAGGGCCGTCTGGGGACGGGTTGTCAGGCTGTTGTAGTATCGCATGGCCAGCCGCCACCACCCCGAAAGGGCGGATTCCGGCATTCGCCACACCTGCTGGTGCAGATCCCCGATAACCTCGGCGTTCATCAGCAGCGCCATCTTCTCGCGCCGATCCAGCGAGGAAGGCCCCTTGGTGAGAAGACGCTCTTGAAGGTCCCGCAGGTAGCGGCTCGCCCTGCGGTCCGCGCCGGTCTTGCGCCGCAGCAGCGACGTGTGCGCCGCATTGACGTAGGGATCCAGCACCACCTGCATCAGTCCGTGATGCGGCGCAAGCCACTCCGGCGGCGCGATATGACGCCGCAACGCGTTGAGATTCTTGTCCAGGTGGCTCACCACCGACGGCGGCTGGTTTTCCACCGGGATATTGAAGAATCCCAACCGCCGCAGCCTCTTTCCGAGCCCCTCGAGGCTCAACATGGCCGAGAGGGGTATCGAGCCGATCAGCCCGAACGTCACAGGGCTGAGCCACCAGAAAAACACAGGGCTGATATGGAACGCCAGCATGGCCCACGCCAGACCCGCGATCGTGTGCCCGAAGTGCGCCCGGACGATTCCCGCCCAGTCAATACCGCTCGCGGCATCGCGTTTCTGCGCCCCCCACGGGACGTCTTTCCCGCTCCAGACTTCGAACACAAACTGGGTGTTGAACAGCATCTGCACGGGCGCCAGCAGCGCCGACATCATGTGCTCCGCCACGAAGCCCGCGACCACACGGAGCCCGCCGCCAAACGCCCTGCGCTTCTCGCGCTGGAGCAGCGTGAGCGTTACCGCCATCACCTTCGGCAGCGTCAGCAGCGCCAGCGTCACCAGGAACAGCACCAGCGCCAGCCGCTGGCCGCCGATGTCCAGGAACGACGAGAACCCAACGTCGGAGTCGTACCGCAACGGAGAACCGGAGGCCCAGTACAGCCAGGAAGCAACCGTGCCAAGGATCAGGAATGCCAGCCAGAGAGGTGACGACATGTAGGAGAAGATCCCCAGCAGAAGGTGCAGCCGGTTGATCGGGTGAAGTCCCCGGGCGGTAACCAGCCATGCATGCTGCAGATTCCCCCGGCACCAGCGCTTGTCGCGCCGCGCGTGGTCCAGCAGCGTCGGGGGGAGGTTCTCATAGCTGCCGCCGGTTTCATACGCCATCCAGACCTCGTAATTCGCCCTGCGCATCAGCGCCGCTTCCACGTAGTCGTGGCTCATGAACCGCACATTGGCTCCATCCGTGCCCCGGAGCGTCGGCAGCGCGCAATGCTCGATGAACGGCGCCGTCCGGATCACCGCGTTGTGCCCCCAGAAGTTCCCGCACCCCGCCTGCCAGAAATTCAACCCGGCCTGGAACACCGGCCCGTACAACGTGCCCGCAAACTGCATCAGCCGGGCAAACAACGTCTGCCCCTGGATCGGCGCCGGCACCGACTGCAGGATCCCCACCTGGGGGTTGGCCTCCATCATCTGAACCAGCCGGATCAGGGTCTCCCCCGCCATCAGGCTGTCGGCGTCCAGCACCACCATGTAACGGTACTTCCGCCCCCAACGCCTCAGGAAATCGCTGATGTTGCCGCTCTTGCGGTTCAGCCCCATCTTGCGCTTGCGGTAGAAGACATGACCGAATCCCTTGACCTGCTTGCACAGGTCGATCCAGGCCACCTCCTCCTCGATCCACTTGTTCGGATCGTTGGAGTCGCTGAGGATGAACACGTCGAACTTGCCGATGAACCCGGCCCGCACCAGGTCAAGATACATCGTCCGCAGCCCCTCGTAGACCCGGCTGACATCTTCGTTGAAGATCGGGACCGCGATGGCCGTGGCCGGCAGATCGTCGGGACGGGCCGCCTCGTCCGACACCGTCCGCGAAATGCTGTAGGGGTCGCGGACGCGCAGCAGGATCAGGAACCCGCACAACGCCTGCACGAACCCCAGCATCACCATGCCGAACAGCGGGACAAACAGGACCAGTATGGCCTTCTCGATCCCGGTCATCCCGCCGCGCCACAGGATATCCGCCATCACCCAGGTGGCCAACCCGGTCAACACAACCACAACCGTGAAGAAAAACGCCTGACGCCGCCCGGAACGGCGCAGCACCGGCGTAGACACAAGGGTGGAGGCGCGCATGGTCATTTCCGCGTGTACCAGAAAAGAAAGACCAGGAAAGCGCCGAACAGCGCCCACATCAACAGCGTTTTCAGGATCGGGAATCTCTCCAGGGTCTCCATCGCCGAGCCGGCCAGATCCGGCAACAAACCCCGGTCGATCGGCCGGGGCACCATGCTGCTGATCTCGAGATCCGGCCCCGTCCTCACAAGGCCGGAACGAAGGGTGTCTTCAAATCCCGGCGGGTGCTCGCGCGGATTGAGGAACGCGCTCGGCCAGCGCATCGGCGCGTCGCAAAGGTACAACGACAAATACGCCTCGGTAAGCGACACGGGCCGTTCCGCCCCGCGAGCGGAAAGCAGATGATCCATCCATGCGGCGATCATTTCGCGGGCTTCGTCAATCGCGCGGGTGGGCAGCGGCTCGCCATTTTCCTTCCGTTCCAAGGCCCGCTGCAGGATCGCCGCCGTCAACCGCGCCCGGTGAAAACGGCTGGTAACCCGGCAGGCCCGCAGGTAGTTCTCCACCTTCTCGAACGCCTCATCCCACTCGGCGGCCTTCTCGGGCTGCCATGCCGGGAGGGTTACGGCGTCCAGAGATATGTCCACGTTTCGCTGCATGCAGTTCCGTTCTTCCGCAGCTCGGCGCGAAGTTCCACTCCTTCCGCCGAGGCCGCCGCGCGCACATCGAACGCCACCCGCCACGTGCGGTTGTAGGCGTTGTACTCATCCGACATCGCGGAAAGATGGCCGTTCGAGAGCGATACCGACGCCTCCGGCTTGGCCTCACCCTCCGGCACAGGCGCCGGCCAGGCGAACTCGAGCACGAATTTCCGCGCCCGCGGATCGGACGTCCCCGGTATGGCGCCCGACCGCATGGATATCAGCCGAGTTCGCGGCGGCAGGCTGTCGTTCTCGTTATACCACACAATGTCATAGGCGTATTCCGCCGACTGCCCCGGCTGCAGCATCGCCTCCGGCTCCCAGAACGCCACGATGTTGTCGTGGAATTCCGAGTCGGTCGGGATCTCCATCAGGCGCACCGCCCCCTTGCCCCAGTTGCCCACGGGCCGTATCCACACCGAAGGCCGCCGGTGATAGTTGCACTCCAGGTCCTGATAGCACGCGAACGACCGCTCCCGCTGGATCAGCCCGAACCCCTTCGGATTCTCATCCGCCAAAGCCGTCAGCCTCATCCGGCCGTTGTTCTCCAGCGGCCGCCATAACCACTCGCCGTTGCCGTTGTTGATCAACAACCCGTCGGAGTCATGCACCTCCGGACGGAAATCGTCAAAGCGCCGCGCATTGTTCTTCCCGAACCAGTACATGCTCGACAGCGGGGCAATCCCGTAGTTCGTCATGTTCGTGCGAGCGTACACCGCCACCTTTGTGCGCATGACCGTCTCCACGCCCGGCACGATCACAAAGGCCGCCGCGCCGGACAGACTGGGGCCGTCAAACAACCCCATCAACGTGATGTCCCGGCCCTCCGGACTCGGACGGTACACCCAGAAATCCTCGAAACGGGGAAACTCCTCGGCGGTCGGCACGCCGCAGTTGACCGCGATCGCCCTTGCCGATATCCCGTAAATCAATCCCTTGGGCAATGCGCGGAAATAACTGGCCCCCTGGAATACCACCAGTTCGTCCAGATACTCCTGCGTGTTGAGAGGATAGTGAATGCGGAATCCCGAGAAGGTAACCCCCCGCAAGTCCATCCAGCTGAGATTCACCAGCGGGCCGTACACGAACAGGGACCGGTCAAACAGGAAATCCTCCACCCGCTCGCCATCCACCAGGTGCATGTAGATCTGGTCGGCCTGCACCGCCGCCGGATGGAAGAACTGCATCTGGAACGGCAACCGTTCCCGCCGCCATACCGCCTCCCGTGTGTCATACCGGATATCCCGCATCTGATCGTAGGAAAGCTCCCGCAACTTCTTGGACAACGGACGGCGCATGTCCTTGTACGGCGCCGCGGCCATGTCCCGCGCCATGGATTTGATCCTGTCGAAATCCGGGGCCCGTTCCTTCTCCCCGCCCCTCAGGACACAGGGCGTCACCCCGATCAGCACAACAATCACCGCCGTGCGCCAGCGTTTCAGGACTTTATTCATAAGCAAGTTACGGAAACAACACTACGCCTCACCCCGGCGCCTCCGGCGGCGCCTGAAATCGCATACCTATTAGCCCATCGCCACCAACCTCGCAAGCCTAAACCACCCTCCTGCGCCATTCCCGCAGCTTCCATCCCGTGCCGGGGAAATGTCACGGCGCCTGCATCCCGGGAGGGTCGGGGACAAACCGGAGCCGCAACCACTGAAGATCCACGGATCCGCCGTTCCCGCCGCCGCCAAGAAGCACCACCCGCCGTAGGCCCGTAAGCCCCGGAGTCGCGGGTAACGGTAGTGCCAACTCCGCCTCGTCCGATCCCGTCGGCTCCAGGCGGAGGCTGATGACATTCGCCACACTCCGGTTGCCGGTCTCACGGTCCTCCAGCGAAATCGTTCCGCCAAACGCTTCGCCGGTGTTCCGGTACCGGAGCCACAGCGTTCCTCCAGAAAAGGAGGCGCCGTCCGGCCGCCCGGTCAAGGACCACGTCACCGCTGCCAACCCCTTCCCCCCGTTCCGCAAACGACACCCTTCACCCACTCGCTCCCACTGAACCGCCGCCCCATCCGGTGACCATACTGCCGTCTCCTGCCCGGGCGCCAGCAGGTCCACCGCCTCCCC
>CAYWKN010000146.1:0-5820 GCA_964458765.1 uncultured Verrucomicrobiota bacterium | reverse complement strand
GCCTGCGCTCCCCGCGCTCGCCGCCCTCCTCCCGGAAAGAACTGTCGCCGCCGGACGCCGGTGGACGCCGCGCCCAACTGGGAACGAAGCTAAGGTCAATGACCAGTTGCTCTTTGTTGTCGGCGGCGTCAACCATGACCGCGCAGTATAAGGCCGCCACGCGCGAAAGGAAACGGTTTTTTGCGGCACCCCACGCGAATGTTGAGGCGGGTGGCGTTCGCCGTCCCGGCGAACACATTCCATGCCCGCTCCGCCAATGCCGCCGCCGGGACGGCAGCGGCCACCGTATTCCGCCCCCAACATTTTTGATGCAAGGGCGGGCCAAACCTTGTATTTTCCCGCTCCAACCCAGGAACTCCCATGCCAGCAAACCCAACCGCCCCGGACAAACTCCCGCCCGTCGTCAAAGCCACCGGGTTCGTGAGCTTCTTCACCGATATGGGCAGCGAGATCATCTACCCGATCCTGCCGGTCTTCCTGACCCAGCTCGGCGTCTCCCGCGCCATGATCGGCTCGATCGAAGGCCTGGCCGAGGGACTGCCGGCGTTCATCAAGCTGTTCTCCGGCGCGCTGGCCGACCGGGTCCGTAACCGGAAATGGCTGGTCCTGGCGGGTTATGCCCTTTCGACCCTGTTCAAGCCGCTGATCGCCCTGGCGCGCTCCGGCCTGTTCGTGCTTGTCATCCGCCTCCTGGACCGCGTCGGCAAGGGGCTGCGCACCGCGCCGCGCGACGCCCTCGTGGCGGACTACACGCACCCCTCCATGCGCGGCCACGCCTTCGGCTTCCAGCGCGGCATGGACCACGCGGGCGCCCTGCTGGGCGGCCTGATCGGGTTCGCCCTCCTCTGGTGGCTCGGCTCCGACCTCCCGGCCATGCGCAAGGCCATCGCCTGGTCGTTCCTCCCCGGCATCCTCTCCGTCCTGACCATCCTCCTGTTCATCAAGGAAAAACCGGACCGCCATACCGGCGCCGCCAGGGTCCGCAACCCCTTCGCCGGCATCCGCTCGCTCCCGAAACCCTATTTCCTCTACATCACCGCCGCCTCGGCCTTCGCCCTCGCCAACTCGAGCGACGCCTTCCTCCTCCTGCGCGCCAGGGATATGGGCGTGGCCGTGCCGTTCCTGCCGCTCCTGTGGTCCGCCCTGCACCTGGTAAAGTCCTCCACCGCCGTCTGGGGCGGGAAACTCTCCGACCGGATCGGGCGCCGGCCCGTCCTGATCACCGGCTGGCTCGTCTACGGCGCGGTCTATGCCGGCTTCGCCCTGTTCACCGGCGGCTGGCAGGCGTGGGCGCTGTTCCTGGCCTACGGTCTTTTCTATGGATTGACCGAGGGCGCGTCCCGCGCGGTGATCGCCGACCTCATTCCCGAAGGCCAGCGCGGCGTGGCGTTCGGATTCTGGGGCATGCTGGAAGGGCTACTGCTTGTGGCCGCCAGCATCCTCACCGGCTGGCTCTGGGACCGCACCGGCAGCGCGGCCATTCCCTTTCTCTTCTGCGGCGCCATGAGCATCCTCGGCGCCATCCTGCTGCTCGCCATCAACCTCCGCAAGCCTCACAACCCTATGCCCGAACCGCTGACACACTGACCGACCTCTTGTCGTGTAGCGGCATTCGTCAGAATGCCGCCAATGTTCCGGGTGGAAGGTTCACTACGCGCCGCGACGTGGTTGGTCGGCTGCCGACAATCGTTCGCGGAGGCCCGCGAACGCTCCAGGTTGGGAATTTTGGAGCGCGCGGCGGCCTCGACGCGCCGGCGGGCGCCAGCGCGCCCGCACCTCGTCAATCTTGTCGGCTATCCCTTCACATCGAGCACCCCTTGCGCTGCCAGCCGCACCCGTTCGTTCAGGCCCCTTGGTTGCTGTCTACTCATGGCACGTCCTCACGTTCGAACCCCGGACATCCGGTCCGTTCGGCATGCTCGCGCGAACGGGGATAATGTCGGCAATGGTCCGGCTTGAGTTCGTGGATTCCGCAGACATAGCGGTCGGTGCCGGGCACTTGTTCCAACCACGGACACCGGCTGACGTCGTCGCCCGTTTCCGGATCGATCCATAGGTCGTACACGAACACATCGCCCAGCGCGATCGGCTCCACCCAAGCCAATATGTCATCCCGCCCCGCCGCCTCCCAGCGTGCGATGTCGGCCTCCGTCGCGCAGGCCGAGAACGCATCGGCCAGATTCATGCAACACTGCCCGCACTGTCGGCACTGGAAACTGTCCTCTCTCACGTATGCCACCGCTTCAGTTTCGGGATGCTTCGCGTGAACAACCAGGCCAAGAATCCCGGCATTCCCATTCCCTTGAGCTTGCCGACGCAGAAGCGCTGCATGTCGGCGGCGGTTTTGATCTCCGGCGAGGTGAACGCGCCTTTCTGGAAGCAGTAGCTGCAATAGTCCGCGTTCCTGCCGCCGTCGGCATTCGTCCCGCCGCCCTCGGGATCCTTCTTCATCGGCATGCCGCAACTCTGACAGAACTTGTTCATATCGTCTCGTCCTCTCCGCCAAGCTCTCCGCCTTGCCAACCCCGCCCGTAATCCCGTTTCGGCAGATGCCGGTCACGGTCGTATGGAGGGTCTTCATGATCAGGGATGGAAGCTTCGGGGAAGCTCTCGTGCCAACGGGCACGCTCTTCCTCATCGTCATAGTACTTCAGGCCGATTTGGACATCCTCTTCACTCCCGCTACCAATGATGTCCAGGTGGCAGGCGGAGTCAGGATCGGGCGGCAGGATCGCGGTTTCCTCCCGAAGCAGGTCATCCCACAGCAGGGCATATAGATCCCGGTCGCCGAGGTGATCCGTGTGATAGAGGAACACCCGCAGTGCCGCCAGCTTGTCGATAACCTCCCACAGTTTCCCGTGCAGTTCGGCGTCGGTCAGGCTGTCGGGCGGAGGCAACGCCACACCCGCCCTGTGGAGTTGGGCGAAGCGGGTCCCGCGGGGAGCCTTCTCGAACGCAACAACGCGTTCCCAGAATTCCTCGACAACCGGCGAGTCCTCATCTTCGCCACCGCTCCATGTCATCATCTCACCGCCGCTGAGCTCCCAGGCCTCTTTCTTGAGGTGATCGATCCGAATGCGACGATCGACCTTCTCCAGTTCACCCGAAAGATCGGACTGCTGTTCGTTGCTATCCACGGATGTCTCCCTCCTCACGTTTCCTCTTACCACACTTTGAATGGCCGGTTGAGCGGCGGAATCCGGTCTGGGTTGACGGTCAGTTCGATCCCCCTGGCCTGGCGGGGAATCCGCCGGATGAAGCCCCGCTGTTCGAGACGGATGAGCATGGAATTCACCGACGGGGCGGTGAGGTTGAAAAACTGCTGGAAGTTTGCATGGGTGGGAGCAACGCCGGCGTGGTTCCGCATCATGTATTCCCGGATGAACGCAAGAAACTGGCCCTGTTGGCGGGTGGGGGCGTCCGGCCGCTTTGCTTTGGTTGTCGCGATCTCCAACCTCGCGACTGCCGCGTCAATAGCTTCGATCGCCAGTTCCATGGCTGTCGTGGCTTCGAGTGGGGTTTCCCCCGCGATCAACTCGTCATCGAGAATGTTCCGCAGCTTGGCGGCGGCATCGGCAAGCAACGCCTTCGCGTCGCGATTCGCGGTGCGAAGACTGTCGTAGTCCGGATGCATCTCTGTAACCATGGGTGGACTCCTTCTGGCCGGACCGTCACCATTTCAACCATCGATCTTCGCGCGAAACGCCTTGTAGTATCGTTTAATCCGCTCGATACCCGAACGAATCGTCCATGAAATTCGCGAATTCGGCGGCGCCGAGAATTTCCCGCTGTTCGGGGATCGTATACCCAAGGGCATATATCAATGCATTAATCGCCCCGGCGCTCGTGCCTTCGACCCGACGCACGGATTCGAGCAGGCTCCTTTGGCCAAGCACCTGCATCGCGCCGACGCACGCGATGCCCTTAACTCCTCTCCCTCAAACACCAGATTTCTGAATTGTGCGGTCATCCGCATTCGCCGCTACGTTCAACCCAAGGAGAACATATTGAACAGTGCATCCTTGTCAAGAATCACCGGATGCCCACACAGTGCGTAATTCCGTTGTTGGAGAAAGGGTGCCGCAATCTCGCAATCGACGAAACACCGCTTCTTCAAAGGCGCGATTTCAGTATTCGTATCTCCCGCCTGACCTCCCGGCGCGTGTCCCTGTCGTGGTACACTTTCTCTTCAAGCATCTCCTCCAACTTGTCCACAGCCATACCGAGGTGGCGATCAAGGTCATCGATAGGCCATTGGTAAGTGTCTCCTAACTGCAACAGCACGTGAATGGCAGCGCGGATCCGGTTGTGATTCTTCTCCACATCAAGAAGCAAGGTCTGCTCAACCTTTGCCGGAACCGGGAAATCCGTCCAGAGATCTCTGAACCAGTCCGCAGCTTCGTCATTTTCATATGGTCTTGGTCCCCAGCATCCCATTCTTTCCTCCTCCATTGTTGGATTGATGTTCGGTATTTCGAGGCAAGACCGCTTATGGCCGCTCCATCCCAACCGGCGGCAAAGGCCGACCTATGGGCAGAACCTTGGCTGCCGTGACAATCCGGGCAAAATCATATCCATCCACAAGCACTATTGGCTGCTTTCCTGAATCGGTAGCCTCGCTTACCGCGGCTTTGGAAAACTGACTGGTTGTCACAACGGCTCCGCGAGCGTGCGGCAACAGGCTGCCTCGCAACTCCGCCACTTCCTTGCGCCCAACCGTGTGAAGCCAACGCTTGGCCTGGATCTGGATAAGCAGATTCCTCAGTGGCCACATGCCTTCCCCCGCGAGGGCGTTCACATCGATGCCACCATCCTGGCTATAACGCGTGACATGAACATCGCCGAAACCTGTCTGCAGAAGGACATCTTTTATGAGGTGCTCGAAGCTTTCGGGCGACAGAGCAAGCATCCGGGACCTGACTTGCTCGATTGCCACAGCGTCAAATTCTTGTCGGCACGTTTCGATCAAGGAATGCGGTCTGTCCAGGAGGCGATCATCTTCACCAGAGGGATCTTTTCGCTCGTGCTCGGCAACCAAGTCAAGCATCAGTTTTCCGTCATAGTCGGGTGACACTGTCTTGAAGGCGGAGATCACGCGAAATTCGAAAATACAGACTTCCCTGGGATTGCCGCGAACATCCACCTGGGTCTCCTTATAGTGGCGCATATAGTGCAGGAGCCCAAGAAACTGCCACCGTTTGGCCCCCAGTTCCCTGCTTCGCCTGCTGCCAAGCAATAGGAAACCATAGATCGGGAACAATTCAGAAACTTGTTCCAGAAGGCGCTTGTTGCGTCCACCAAACGCCTGGTCTCCTTCCTGTCCCGCTCCTGTGTAGACGAGCACATCTCCTTCGACGCGGTCATGGTATGGATTCTCACCCCGTATCCTCGCCGTCGGAACCGATGTGAACAAAACCGCGCGCCGGATTTGGCCGCCGGGGCCAGATGCACTGCGGATCCCGCCGGCATTCCCAACACCCAAGGAGCGATAAATCTCCTCATGTGTATACCTGTCTCCTGGGGTGAAAGTGACCATGATGTCATCCAGATACGATGGACTTCATGCGACAAATATAAGCGGGCGACCGGCGATGTCGAGCGCAATAAGCACGCCGCGCGGGACGGGCGCTGGACCTATCGCCGGAGGGTGGGCACCAGGTTCAAGAGTCCCCCCGTCAGCCGCTGGAGCGCCTCGCCCACGTGGCCGCCATGCTCGCGCGACAGGCGGCTGATGACCCACAACGGAGCCAGCAGCAACAGGAACCGGAAAACGAACACCCACCGGTTGGCATCCACCACCAGCGGTCCCCACTGCCCCTC
>CAYWKN010000145.1:0-5851 GCA_964458765.1 uncultured Verrucomicrobiota bacterium | reverse complement strand
GGTCAGCGCCGCTGCGAGGCCCTTCCGCCAGCCATTTCAGGATTGGATCTTCAGAATTCACACGAGACTTATGCCATGATTGTCAACCTATTGTCAACCTTGTGATTGGATTATTGTCAACCCAACGACAAGAGAATGTTCAAAGGCATCTGAGCGACGGTCGCACCTCGGGAGTGGCTTTCAAGAACAGGAATCACGCATTTTCCATGCTCTGCCCCAATTTCCTTAGGAAATCAAAAAACATTACAATTGCGTCTTGACAAGTCCGTGACATCCGATCAAGGTTGACTCGAGGGTTAAGTCTTATGCATCCCCATATGTCAGATGGGAGAATCAGCCGGTTGACGGCTTTCCGGATTTCTGTTCCACCCATAATAACTCCATAGCGTCCGCGAGCGGCGCGGAGCCTGAACATGAGGCTCCGCGTTTTTTCGTGGCGTGCGAGAGGCCAACATGAATGCATCGTGGCTGCTGAAGCCGGGCCCCCGGAGCTGTACGCTTTCGGCGGGCATTGTCCTGTCATTGCTGTCCGTGCTGGCGGCCCTGGCGCCGCCGCCAGCCTGCGCCCAGGCCATCCGGTCCCAGACGCTCCAACTGGCTCCGGGATGGAACGCGGTGTACCTGGAGGTGGACCCGCTGGTGGCCAACCCTGCCGAACTGTTGGCGTCGCAGCCGGTGGATATCGTGGCGGCCTACGACCCCCCTCCGAGCGGAGCCCAGTTCGTCAGCAATCCCGAAGCCAACATGCTGGGTGTCTTCGGCTGGGGAGTCTGGTACTCCCCGCGCCGTCCGGACGCCTTCCTGAGCCGGTTGTACCGCCTGAAGGGCGCCTCGGCCTACCTGTTTCACGCCACGACAAACGCCACAGTGGAGATTCTGGGCCGACTGCCGCCCCGGCGCCTGCAGTGGCTGCCCGACGCCTACAACCTGGTCGGGTTCCCCGTCCAGGACCCGGGCGCTCCCACCTTCCAGCAGTTCTTCCAGGCCTCGCCGGCGCACAACCACAACAAGATCTACCGTCTGACGAACGGCACCTGGCGCCAGGTGCTGGATCCCTCGGCCGCGGTCATGCGCTCCGGGGAGGCGTTCTGGATCTATTGCGACGGCCATTCGGACTACCCCGGGCCGCTGCAGGTCGATGCGCCGTCCTTCTTCGGGGTCATGCTGACATCGCAGAGCGGAGGCGAACTGATGTTCCGGAACCGTACGAGCCACCCGGTGGCCTTCACGGTGGAGCACATCGTCGACCACAACAGCCCCGTTCCCCTTTCCGTGGCCGTCCGCACCGTGGACGAGGCGGCGGGGGGCTTCCGCACCGTGACCGTGCCGTTCGACGCCGGCCACTGGGAACAGCCGTTCCCGCCGCTGGAAGCAGGCGAGGGCCTGCGCCTGCCGCTGGAATTGCGCCTTTCGGACGCGCAGGCCGGCGTCTGCCACTCGATCCTCAAGATCAAGAGCGACATGGGAACGTGCGACTACATTGGGATCACGGCAACGCGGGACGACCTGACCGCCAGCCGCGACTGAACCGCGAACGCGGAGGACACACAGAATGAACTGCACCTTATCTGCTCGGAGGATGCTCGTCGTCGCGGCGCTGCTGCTGGCGGGCGCTTCCCGGAGCGCCGGGCAAGCCAATCCGTACCGCGGACTGTGGGTGGGATCCGTCACCCTGCAGGCCGTCAACGAAGTGACCGTTCCCCTCAACACCAACAACGTGCCGATCGCGCCGAATCCCGCTGTGCCGACCCGCACCTTTGATGAGGCCCATCTGCGGATCATCCTGCACGTCAACGGGGCCGGACAGGCCAGCCTGCTCAAGGATGTGGCCATCCTGAACCGGGCCTTTGGCACCAACGGCCCGGCGGCCGCCGAAGTGGCCGCCCGGGAGAGCGACCTCGCCCTGGTCACGGATCCGCGGACCTACGCGGAGTATCCGCCGCAGCCCGCCCAGCGGATCGGCAGCGCGGTCTTCGATTTCGGGGACCCGAAGGCGACCGAAGCGCTCGACGCGATCCTCGAGAGCGCCGCCGTGAACGCGGCCGCGTTCGCGACCAATCCCGCCCTGGTGGTGGACACGCAAGGGGCGCGCGTGCAGGCCCGCAACGCGGCCATCGCCGCGATCACGCCGGCACTGCAGGATATCGCATCCAAGGCGGATGTGGCC
This sequence comes from uncultured Verrucomicrobiota bacterium, assembly GCA_964458765.1. Taxonomy (GTDB): domain Bacteria; phylum Verrucomicrobiota; class Kiritimatiellia; order CAIKKV01; family CAITUY01; genus CAIVSY01. Next base: position 3,684 of record CAYWKN010000145.1, on the reverse strand, counting down.
GACTCGTTCGCCGCGTTCCTGGGCGGGTTCAACGCCGCCGCCCTGAACACGATCGCCGCGGACCCGTCCTCGTCCGTGGTCACCGGCTTCCTGGCCCAGGCGGAAACGCTGCGCGACCAGTCCTTCTACGGGGATTCCCGCGCCGTGGACGCCGTCAACGCGGTGGTTGCCGCCGTTCTCGCCGCTCCGGACGGAACGGAACAGTCCGCCGCGCACAACATGGCGTCATCCTTCGCGGATACCGCCAACCTGTACCAGCGTTTCCTGTCCGGGAAGAGCTTTGGCGACATGATCCTGGCCGCCGCGGACGAAGCGGCCGTGGCCGCCACGGCGCCGGGCGCGACCAGCGCCACCATCCTGGCGGCCTTGCGGGCCACGCCGGCCGCGACCACGGCGGCCGTCCAGGCCTTGCAGATCCGCATCTCCGCCTATGACGACACCCGGTCCACCGGGGCGCTCGACGCCGTTCTCACGGCGATGGCGAATACGGCCTTCAGCAACGCGGCCCTGGCGCCGTCCGAAATCCGGCTCCGGAGCGAAACAGCCGGCCGCGAGGCCCTGTCCGGCCTGGTGGCCCGCTATCCCGTGCCGGTGCTGACGCCGACGCTGGACTACAACGCGTTCCTCGCGTCGGGCGTTTTCCAGGCGGCGCCGGGCGAGGCCGCCTATGCCGCGGCCGATGCCGCCATCGGGGAGCGGGCGGGCAACCCGCTGTACACCCCCGCTTCGCTCTATGCCGCGGCCAAACTGGCGGCGGCCAACGCACTGCAATCGGCCTACGGCGCCGCCGCGCGGGCGCTGCGCACGGAACTGCCGCTGACCGGCACCTTCGCGCCGGGCTCCGGCGACCCCCGCGCCACGGCCACCCTGGCCCAGCCTTCGGATCTCGGCCCGCCGGGGCTCACGGGCCGCCTCTACCTGCCGGCAAGCCACCCGACCAACCCGTTCCGCCACCGCCGGCATCCCGACCATACGACCGGCTATGACATCCAGCGCAACCTCCGGTTCGACTTCGACGGCGTGGCGGGGTCCCCGCTGGAACCCGCCAGCTACGGGGTGGACCGCATCAGCGGCACCTACCGCGAGGAGATCTTCGGCCTGCACAAACCGCTGGGGCCGGCTCCGGAGACCGCGCCCATCGGACTGAAGACCGAAGGCCGCTTTGAACTCAACCGCATCAGTCAAATTGATTCCCTGAACGCTCGGTGAGGGCATGAACATGAACAAGCCTAGTTTCCGTCTTGCGCGCCGCGCGCCGGCCTTTGTCCTGGCCGCACTGGCCGCCGTCACGGTGTGGACGTCAACCGCGCCATCGGCATGCGCCCAGGAAAACAACATGCCCTTCACGGTGGAGATCCAGGACAACTGGAACTACGTCTGGTACGGCAACAACCAGCTCATCACCCTCTACGTGATCCGCATCAAGAACGAATCCCGCGAGCGCATCACGGGGGTCACCTTCACCTCGGGCGGAAGCGTCGGCTTCTATTCGCCCTGCTGGCATTACACCGGACCGTCGGGCACGGTGCAGTCCTACGGGTCGGGCAGCCAGATCATCCGCATCACCGACATGCAGAACTTCACGACAGGCCTGACCTCCCAGTGGCGGTTCTATTTCGCCTACCCGCATACCGCCATCGCCGGCCAGACGATGTTCAACAACGGCACCGCCGACAACACCGTCGTCACCGTCTACGGCGCCGACGGCGGGCGCGGGGAACTCGTCCTTTCCGACACGCTTTTCAATGACCGGTACCGCAAGTATGTCTTCCAGACCGAGGAGCGGCCCCGCACGCTGACCGTGGACTCCCTGACCAAGGGCTCGATCAGCCCCAACGGGTTCGTCAGCAATTTCGTCGTCCGCGTGCGGACCGCCAGCGGAACCCTGCTCCATGAGCGGATCACCCCGGCCAGCAAGGTCACCCTCAACTGGCTGCGGGACGGCGACAAGGTCGAAATCGAGGCGTACGACGGCGTGCACCTGAACGCCGCGGGGAATTTCCTGTACGACAACCGCGACATTCCCTCCGAGCAGGAACTCGATCCCAACAACCCGCCGCGCCAGCGCTACGTGGCCAGCGGCATCTCGGTGAACAACACGCCGCAGACGGGCGACCCCACCCAGTACAGTTTCGACATCCAGGGCGACACGACGGTGGATATCCGCTGGCGGCATGACTACGCCCTGCTCGTCAACCACGACTTCCTCGCCACGGCCAGCCCGGAAACGGATGCCATCGGGAACCCGTGGGCGGGGCCGCTGACCTCCGGCGCCTCCGGAAACCCCGCGCCGGACACGACGAAGATCCACTGGATCGAGAAAGGGGAGAGTGTCATCGCGCAAATTGACGGACAGGTGATCGACTTCACCCATTCCGGCCTCAACATCCGGTACGTTCCCAAGGCCTATCGGGCGCAGGGCAGCGCCCGGGGCGTGTTCAAGGAGTTCACGGTCCACACCAACTGGTTCACCGTCGGCCAGGCGCCGCCCCAGCGCCAGCAGGTGGATGCCTTCGTGATGGATAACTGGGGCAGCATTGATTACGTCTGGCAGATCCAGTACGGCATCCAGGTGAACATGGACGACGTCGCGCGCTCGGCCCTGCCGCGTGTCTTCCGGTGGGATCCGGTCTATTCCCTGGACAAGGAAATCGGCAGCCTGGAAGGCATATTCTGGTTCAACCCCGGCGACCAGGTGAAGGTGCTTTCGGCCGCCAACGTGGGCGACGCCACGTCCCTGGCGCTCAGCGGCTGGGTCAACGGCGATGGCTTCTACTTCAGCGCCAACGGCGACATCAACAGCCAGGACGGAACGCTGCTCAACGGCGGACCGGCGGAGGATGAGTCCGGACCGGTGGCCGTGTGGATGAACAGCTACACGGATTCCGGGGGCCGGCTGTACCGCGGCCTGTCCATCCCCTCGTTGCGCCGGCCCGCGCGGGTGGTGTGGTCCTACGGCAACCAGATCTACCTGGAAACGGCCCGGATCGGCGAGTACGTCTTCCAGCACAGCGAAGCCCTGCTGGAGGCCCACCCCGAACTGGCCGCCGCCGTGCTCCGCGCGCCGGATTTGATCCAGAAGATCGGCGTTTCGGGCAGAAACCAGGAGGTGGCCGAGTCCGACATGGCCATCTGGGATCCCCAGGCCCTGCGGCTCTACCCGCTCATCCCCGGCCAGTTCCGCGCCATCTGGCAGGTCACAGCCGACACGTCCGTCCAGGTTCTGGTAACGGCGCTGCCGCCGGATCAACCCCACTACCCGCACATCGCGGGCTCCCCGCCCGTGCAGTTGACGCCCGACCCCAACGGGACGTTCCTCTTCAAGGAACTGAAGTACACCGAGAATGACGCCGCGATTTCCGACGGCAGCCTCTTCACGGCCGACAGTTCCGGCTACTCCGTGCTGCTCTTCCGCGAAATCCAGCAGATCGGGCGCGGCGTGCCGAAGGAATTCCTGCGCGTCCGCATGGTGCAAACCCGCGCCTGGGACGATGCCCCGGCCGCGGCCGGCGAGGCCATCATCGGCCGGGCCATCGAGGATCCCGGCCTCGACCTCGCGCGGCTGGGCACCGGCTGCGTCCGGTTCGAACAGGCGCGCTACAACGCCAGCATCTACGACGCCTCCAAGCTCGACGGCATCACCTCGCGCAGCGTGTATGACATGACCCGCCTGCGCTCCACGGC
>CAYWKN010000144.1:0-5891 GCA_964458765.1 uncultured Verrucomicrobiota bacterium | reverse complement strand
GCAGAAATACAGCCATGAGGGCAGCGAGGGGCGACTATGTGGCCTTTCTTGACGCCGATGACGAATTCTGGCCAGATCATCTTGCCCATCTTGCAGACATGGCTTCTGCTTCGGGCTTTGAAATTGTCTATGACGTTATTGGTCCGCCGTATTATCTGCGTACAGAGTCCCTCCCGCGGCAACCCTATGCCGGCCGACCGTATCGACATCTCGCCTGTTGCCGCATCTGGACGGTCAATGCAATGGTTCGCCGGGAATGGGTGCTGAACCGTGATATTGATTTTGATCCGGGGCTCGACGTCAGTGAAGACGCGGTGTTTTTTTGGAAAATGATCATCCTGGGAGCTCGAATCGGGTATGTGCGCCAGATCGGCACAACCATCGGCATCCATGAAGCCAACACCACGGCAGACCCGGCAATGACCGCACTTGCCTCCCTCCGCGCCTATGATGCCATCGAACGGTTCATCCAGACCCGGAATTTGCCTCTCGCTCCAGACGTGCGAAAGCAGATCGCCATGGGCCGGAGACACAAGACCATCATGAACGAACTCCTCTCGCTGTACGCCCATCGCAGTGCATCCACCCGCCGACACATCGCGCCACTGGCAGCCATGGGGCTGTCTCCCAAGCCGACGCGCCCCGTCGAACGGTGCCGCTGCCTCCTGGCACTGGTCGCCATCGCATGCCCGCCACTGATGCGGAACCACCGGTTCCAACGAATCGTCTTCGGATTCTCTGTTTCACGATCACGCTGCACCAAGCCTGTGCCCCGCACATGACACAACAACCGTCACCCATCCGGCAGGCGCCTCCAGACGCCAACACCGGCCACAACACACCAGGCCTGGTCTCTTTCCTGGTCGTAAACTACAACGGCGGCACGATGCTGAAGGAATGCCTCGATTCCATCCGCCTTCAAACATATCCGGATTTCGAAGTCATTGTTGTGGATAATGGCTCAACCGACAACTCGTGGAACTTGCCGTGCTACGATAACGCCCGCTGGCGTCTCCTGCGCCTCGACCGCAATTCCGGCTTCTCTCCCGCCAACAATCTGGCCATGGCAACAAGCCGGGGTGAATTTGTCGCCTTGGTCAACAACGACGTCATCCTTTCACCCGACTGGACCGCTCACATGGTCCGCGCCATCACTGCGGATCCGGCGTCCGGGTCCGCCGCCTGCCTCCTGCTTCAACGCCACCATCCGGATCTCATAGACTCCGCCGGTTTTGCCTATCACACCTGCGGCACCGTGACCGCATGGAAGAACCGTCCGCGCAACAGTTTTGACCCCGCCCGCCACAAGCCTTTCGGATCCGTGGCCTCAGCGGCGCTGTACCGGCGCGCGGCGCTGGACACAGTCGGTTTGTTTCATGACCGCTACTTCGCCTACTATGAGGACACGGATCTGGCGATCCGCCTGATACTCCACGGCTACAACTGCGCCTTCGCCCCCGCAGCCATCGCCTTCCATCTCGGATCGGCCACAGGGTTGTCGCACAGCCGATTCCACACCTTTCACCTTCGACGCAACATCGAGTATCTGTACTGGGTGGATATGGTGGGCACCCTCGCTCTCCGCTATCTCATCCCCCACCTCCTTTACGAAAGCGCTGCCTTCGTCGGCGCCATTCGTGATGGTTTGCTGATTCCCTTCCTTTCAGCCAAAGCCGGATTTCTCGGGAATCTGGGGTGGGTCATGCGGGAACGGAGAAAACTGCGCCGCCGTCTGAACGCCATGAAAGGTGTGGGATCCGCAAAACGCCGCCTGCGCGCTCACATGTCGTCCTGGCAGACAGCACTGGCAACCCGCTGGTCCGGGCAGGAAGAGCGAACCACTCCTGCCGCGAGTTCCGGAAACCGGCATCGCCCCTCATGAACACCCAGCCAACGCCACACTCTCCGCCAAGCCCGTCCATCCCCCTGGATGTGTATGCCGCATGGATCCTCCTTCTGTCATGGGCCGTGCTATCCGGCTGGATACTTTCCCTGGCTTGCGGATTGAACCGCCTGGGGTACACCCTGGCATTGGTTCCCCTGGTGGCTTTGGCCATCGTCAAACGGGGTGCCATGGCCTCACTCCTGGGCAACATCACTCGGCACGTACGCCAATTCGCACGGCGCTGCACCCGACAACCCCTTCCCGCCCTCTTTGCCCTCACGACGCTGGCCGCCACCCTAGGTGGGTTCCTCTACGAACCCAACAACTACGACTTCCTGGCCTATCGGCTGCCCCGCATGCTGCGCTGGTGGGATGCCGGACACTGGCACTGGATTCACACCTCCACGGCGCGAATGAACTATAGCGGCACCGGCATGGAATGGGCCATGATGCCCCTTTTCATCTTCTCACTCTCCAGCCGCCTGTTCTTCCTGGTCAACATTGCCTGCTATCTCCTGATGCCGGGCCTGATATTCTCCATCTTCACCCATCTCGGCGTCGGACGCCGCACCGCCTGGTTCTGGATGTGGATCCTCCCGGCCGGATACTGCTATGCGGCCACAGCCGGGGGCCTCTGCAACGATATGTTCAGCACAGGATTGGCGCTGGCCGCGCTTCACTTCGGCTGCCGTGCGGCACGCCATCTGCGCCTCACAGACCTCTGGCTGGGCGGTTTGGCGGCAGGACTGATGACAGGCGTGAAGGCCAGCAACCTTCCGCTGGTGCTCCCGTTCCTGGTGGCGGCTTTTCCCGCCTGGGTGACTATCAGAACCCGATGGGCACAGACCCTGGGCATCGCCTGTCTGGCTGTGGCTTTATCCTTTATTCCCATTGCCGTCCTGAGCAAGGCCTACACCGGCTGTTGGTCTGGAGACCCGGAGAACACGGACCCCCTCAAAGCCACCGACACACTGACCGCTTTGCTCGGGAACGGTCTCCAGTTGGCGGCGCGGTCCATGACGCCGCCCGTATTCCCGATGGCCTCAACCTGGAATGCCCATGCCATGGAATTCCTGCCGGGATGGTTGCGTTCACGTCTGGATCGTGACTTCCCAAAGTTCTCTCTCACAATGCCCGAGTTGGGAAACAGTGAGCAGCGTACCGGCGTCGGCATGGGCATCATCCTGCTGGGAGCAATCTCTGTGGGCGCCGCCCTGTTCTCCCGGCGCCGCTACCCGCCGCGATCTTGCCGCAGGGATGTGTTGTTCGCCGGTTCCATCGCTTTCCTCGCCTGCTGCGGTCTTGTGGCCGCTGACAGCGTACCGCGCTACCTGATGCCATACTATCCCCTGGCCATCGCCACCGTCCTGGTCCTGCCCGGCACCGCCATCGTCACAAGAAGGCTGTGGTGGCAGCGCCTGGCCATCCTGATGAGCACAACGGCGCTGATCCTCGTCATCCTCTCGCCCTCGCGTCCTTTGTGGCCGTCACAAGCCGTTTCGTCGGCCCTCCATGCCTATGCGCCTTCCAACCGTCTCGCGGAACGAATATCCGCCGTCTATTCGCTCTACCGCAACAGAGCCGATGCCTTGGCGCCCGCAAGACTCCTCCTGCCCCCCGAGACCCGGATCATCGGGTTCATTCAATCAGGCGGCGATCCGGACATTTCCCTTTGGAAGCCTCTGGGCCGCCGACGGGTCGTGGACATCGTTGGATCGGACATGCTCCATCGGCCTGCACTCGATCAAATGGGAATTCAAACGATCGTGGCACGCCACACCCTCGTGACAAGGCAATGTGACTCCATCGAATCCTGGCTCTCCGCCATCGACGGCCGCTTGATCGCCACCGTGGACCTGGTTCTCACCGTCGCCGAAGGCAAACAGAAATGGTGTATCGTCAAACTCAATCCGCCGGCGTCAACGGCCAGGCAAGCCCCATGACTCCACCCACCCTTCCAAGGTTTGACCTGCTGGGAACGAACGTCACGGCCGTGGATCTCGCCGGGGCCGTGGCCCAGATGGGTCAGTGGATCCAGTCACCGGAATCCGGACGCTACGTCTGCGTGACCGGTGTTCACGGCATCATGGAAGGCATGCGTAACCCTGCCATTCAGCGACTTCATAATGAAGCCGATGCCGTGGTCCCCGATGGCATGCCACTGGTCTGGCTTGGCCGCCGACACGGTCATGCGGGCATGGGTCGCGTCTATGGCCCGGATCTCATGCTGGCCGTTCTGAAGACCGGGTGTCAGCAGGGATGGACGCACTACTTCTTTGGCGGCAAGCCCGGCGTTGCCAGGGAATTGATGGCATGCCTGACGGCTCAATTCCCTGCCTTGAAGGTAGCAGGGACATTTTGCCCGCCGTTTCGCCCGCTCAGCAACAAGGAAGAGGCGGAGATCCTGGGCGAAATCAACCGCCTGCGTCCCGATTTCCTATGGGTTGGATTGAGCACTCCGAAGCAGGAGATTCTGATGGCTCGATGGAAGTCCCTGGGCATACAAGCCAAGGTGATGGTGGGAGTGGGAGCTGCTTTTGATTTCCATACGGGGCGCGTCCGGCAGGCACCCGCATGGATGCAACGCAGCGGCCTGGAGTGGCTGTTCCGGCTTTGCATGGAACCCCGGCGCCTGGGGCCGAGATACCTGCGGAATAACCCGCTTTTCGTGTGGCATGTGCTGCTCCAGTGGACGGGCATTCGCTCATCGGCGGCGAAGGGACGGGATATCGGATGATTTTGCCGGCTCTCGTTCATCGCACATTCCAAACGTGTGCCCCCGTGGCCATCTGCCAACGGGGCTTGGATTGCTTTGGCGCCGGATTTGGTGTATCTAATGGGTGCTTGCGGCATCTTTGAAGAACGTGAAAGGCTTATCATGAAGAAAGCACTGGTATGCGGCGCGGGCGGGTTCATTGGCGGCCATCTGGTCAAGCGGCTGAAGGCCGAAGGCTACTGGGTACGCGGGGTGGACATCAAAACCCACGAGTATAGCTGCACGGCTGCAGATGACTTTGTAGTGGGTGACTTGCGCGAACAGACGGTGTGCCGAAAGGTAACCTCGGATGTCAGGTTCGACGAGTTGTACCAACTGGCAGCCGACATGGGAGGCGCCGGCTATATCTTCACGGGCGAGCATGACGCCTGTGTGATGCATAATTCCGCCACGATCAACCTCAACATGGTGGAGGAAGCCAGGAACACGGGCATCCGGAAGGTCTTCTACTCCTCCTCGGCCTGCATATATCCCGAGGGAAGGCAACTGGACCCGAACAATACCGGCTTGCCAGAGGCCGTTGCCTATCCGGCGAACCCGGACAGCGAATATGGATGGGAAAAACTCTTCAGCGAGCGGCTTTATCTGAGCTATGCACGCAACCACGGCATGGAAGTCCACATTGCCCGCTTTCACAACATCTTCGGCCCCGAGGGCACCTGGGATGGCGGCAGGGAGAAGGCCCCCGCCGCCCTGTGCCGGAAGGTGGCCATGGCCGAGCCCGGCGGCGAGATCGAGGTCTGGGGCGATGGCGAGCAGACGCGCACGTTCCTCTATATCGACGAGTGCCTCGAGGGCGTCCGGCGCCTCATGCAATCCTCGTTTGCCGGACCGGTGAACATCGGGTCCGACGAACTGATCTCCATCAACGACCTCGCCCGGATGGCAATGCGAATGGCCGGCAAGGAGCTCTCCATCCGGCATATCCCGGGTCCAATCGGGGTCCGGGGCCGATGTTCGGACAATACCCTCATCCAGGAAAAGCTCGGCTGGCGGCCCTCGTGGCCGCTGGAGCGAGGGCTCGGCATCACGTACAAGTGGATTCGTGAGCAAGTCAAACAGAGGGTGTGAGCCTTGGACCCTCAATCTCCATGAGACCTTCCCCTCTCCGGTTGTTTCTCTGCGCCTCGTGTCTCCTGGGCGGCATCCTGCTCGCGTTACGGATCTTCCTGGCATGGCACAGCCCGGATTTCCGGTTCCCGGATGAACACGTCTACCTGGATATCGCCC
>CAYWKN010000143.1:0-5910 GCA_964458765.1 uncultured Verrucomicrobiota bacterium | reverse complement strand
TTGGTCACAATCGGCCCGGTCAGCTTGGCGAAGTTCGCATTCACCTTTGTACGGAACCCCTCAAGCCCGGTCTTGGTCGCATCCTGCGACGTAACCGAATCGAACGCCCCGAACGCGACCACCCCACACACCATCAACCCAACAATCAAAAAAGCCTTTTTCATCTTCATGTCCTCCGTTACCTATAGCCGAACCTTCAACCCTTGCGGCTCACCCGAGCCATCTCTTGACGCAACTTCGTTTCATTCTCATTCCAGAACTTCGTCCGGGCCGCCGGGTCCGTCAGCTTGTTGAATGCATCCCAAGTCGGGGTGCCTTCCGCCGCGACCGTCACCTCGGCGCCTTCCGTTACGCCTTCCTTGCGCCCCGCCATCGCGGCATCCGCAAAAGCCGGTTGCGCCAGGGCCTTCTCCGCAATCCCCAGGTTCTTCTGGAGGGCTTCACGCTCCGCAACGCTGGCCGCCAAGTCCGCGGTCAACTGCACATTCTTCTCCAGAGCCGCAGCCAGATCCTTGACGCTGGCATCAATCAACGCCTGCGCAGTAGCCAGTTCCCCGGCCATCTGTTCAACGGTCTCCTTGTGCCCCGCGGCGACAGTTTCAGCCGCCGACAGCGCGCCCTTTTCAACCTCCGCCAGTTTGGCTTCCAGTTCCGCCGCCTTGGCAACCGCCGCTTCCAAATCCTTGACCATGCTCATATTCAACTCCTCACTTGTTTCGCCGGGCAATGATCGCCCGCAGTTCTTCCTTTGCACCCCCGCGGCTGCCTACCGCATCCACCAAATTAGCCTTCACAGCGTCCTCTCCGTAGAAGGTCTGTCCCTGCATCGCCTCATCCGACACCTTCCCACGCCCGGCGCGCACCGCTTCCTTGAACCACCCAAACACCTGATTGACACGGGACTGCAGCATTGCCCGCTGCTCCTCGGTCAAGGGCAGCCCGGTAATCCCCATGCCTTTGAACTTGCCGGTTGTGAACAACTCAACCTTGCGCCCGTCCATCTCCATCGCGCGGGACTCGTCAAGAAACGCCTGGTACACCCCGATGCTGCCGGTCTGCGCCGTCTTGGGGCTGACAATCATGGACGCCTGTGATGCCATCCAGTACGCCGCCGATGCGCAAAGCCCATCCACATAAGCCACCACCGGGATCCTTGCATTCAGTTCTGCAATCTTGGCGGATAGTTCCGGCACCCCCGCCACTACACCGCCGGGGGAGTCAAACGACAACAGCACACCTTTGGCCCCCAATCCCACCGCCGCGTCAAGTGCCCGCTCAATATCAAGCACGTCCGCCACGCCGCTTGACTTCTCAATAGACCCGACCCGCCGCCCGATCACCCCATTCACCTCGACAACAGCGATCTCCCCATCCATGCGCGGACCTATAGAACACTCATCCTCATCCTCATCCCTTCCAGGGAGCGCGGAACCAGCCGGGGGGTTGTAGGTGTTGTGCCGCCCGTCCGGCCAGTGTGCGCGCCCGGAGAGATGGTCGTCAACAATGGCGCAAAGGTTGGCGTGTGCCGCAGGCATAATCACCCAGGCATCCACATACAACTTATACAGGACATTCGCCAACTTCATGCCGCGCCTCCATCCGTCGCTGGCGGGGGTTCCGCCGGAGGTGGTACACTATTAGCTGTGCCATCAACCCCAATCAGGTCGCGCCATGTGACCCCGGCATCCGGGTACTTGGCGTTGATCGTGTTTGCCGACTCGATAGCATCCGCGATGTCTTCGCTCTTTTCCTTCAACAAGTCTGTCCGGTCGGCCCCCTCCGCCGCGGCAATCCGCTTGAGGCTGGTCTTGCCGAACCGCCAAGAGTCCATCTGTGCCTTCGCCGCCGCTTCCGGGTCAACCCACCCCATATTTGGCAGGGACCACTCCACCCGGTACCACTGGGAAACACCATTTTTCAGAGGTGCGCGGGGCAAGTCCCCCTCCTTCATAGCCTTGGCAATCCGCCAGTTCCATACCCGCTGACAGAAATACCGGGCCGTGTCGCTGTGCCACTGTATGAACTTGTGCAGGCCGTGCAGCAGAGCCGTGCGCTGGGCGCTGAAACTACCCTCTGTAAACACCATCAGAACGAACTCCCACGGTAAACCGAGGGCCATACCAATAGTCTTACATTGCCACTCCAGATATGGAACATGGCCGCTGTGCGGGGTCCGGCTTTCAAAGCTCTGAAGATCCTCGCCTTCCTTTCCGCGCCAGATCACGCCCCAGTCCTTCGATTCAATGCGTGTCTTGTTGCCGTCGCCGTCCGCTACCGTCCGGCTGTTGCGCGTACCAAGTGCCCCAAACCCCTGCCCCTCCTTGCGGGTCTCCTTCAAAAAGTGCCTGGCATCATTCTTGATCTTCAACAGGACAAACTTGTCCGCTTCCCGCAAGTGCGTGACCTTATTGACCAGCCGGGCAAGCGCCGGGACGCCGCGCGCCTGGGCCACTCGCCACGGATACGAAATATGAAACATCTCTTCACGCGGCAGGAACTCCGCCTTTGCCGTGTTCAGCGTCCCGTCCGGTGCGGTTTCGCAAACCCAATACCCCAGACACAGCCCTTTATCCGAAAACTTAACGCCGTGCCGCACGTTGGGGTTACTCTGTTCCTTGTCTGGTGTGCGTATCCGCGTCGTCTCGATCGGCTGCAACTGCCCATTCGCCAGAGGTATGAATGCGCTCTCACCCCGGAGGCACCGGTCAACAACCGTCATCCACTGCATCCGCCACAGGTCCATACCAGATCGCTGCCGGTAATCAGCTACCTTCCCCCACTCCATAAACCACGCCTCGGCGTCATCGTTCCATTCGCGGCTTTCCGTCTGGGCCTGCGGGCGCACCCCTGTATGCACAACGTAGTCAGCCATCCGGTCCACAATGCCGCCGATGAACTCGTTGTTGCGATACATGTCCTCCAGTGTGAGGATGACCGTATCACGGTCAAACCGATTCAGGTTGCTTTCCTCATCCGCCATGCGGGCGCGGTTCCACGCGGGATTCCACCCCTCCCGGCCGAAATCAGACGCTTCATAGCCGATCCCGCTGCCGGGTTGGGATATGTCAACCGCCGCGTTAAGCTCGGCCAGCGATTGCCTCGCTTGTGCGCGGCGCAATGCCGCCGCGGGGGCGGCAGCTTCAACGATCCAGTCGAGTAACTTCATCGGGCCGTACCTTTCGACATGTCCACAAGGGACTCGCCTCCGTAAATCAGGTCAATAAGTTCAGTCTCCAGGCCCTTGACGTGGGCCCAGAAATCCGAATTGTTCCGCCGCGTTACCGTGCGCCCGGCAATGCTGTAGGAAATCACGTCGTTGTCCGCAGCAGTCATGGAGGCCGCCTTCGCCCGGACGTATTCTGTGAGCTTTTCCTGGGCGGCCTCCTTGCGTATCCCCGCAGGCATCGCCGTAATTTCGGTTTGGATTGTCGTCTCAAGTGCCGTAGCCATAGACTATAAAGCCTCCACATTTAGCCGCTGATTCAACCCTCCGCCGTCAAGAACTCACATTGGAGCCTCCCAAACATGCGCGCCACCACCAGCATCATCGCTTCGCAGTCCCATAAATGGTCCTGGGAGCAGCCTTTGCGGAACCGCCACACCCCATCAACCCGCTCCTGGCTGCACACCTGTCCGGCATATTCCTCCTCCACCCCCCGGTAAACCCGCCACTTCTGCACAGACTCACCACGCATCATCTGCACCAACAACATGCGAAACTGGTCCGTGTTCCACAGTGCCGTCATCAAGGCTATCCGGTTGCCCCCTTTTTTGCCGAGGTAGGGGTCCTGCTCCTGCACCCGCACGGAAACAGGCAGGTTGTCTTTACCCATCAAAGGAATCACCCATTGCGGCCCGTTGCCACATCGCTGCACGGCGTAATCCATCACCTCCATCCTCCGCAACTCATACCCCATATCCACCCCGAGGCAGTCAACCCCGTGGGCCTGCACCGCCACATCAACCTCCCCCCACGTAATAAGGTGCCGCCAGTCAATCAACCCGCTATCCCCGGACCCTACGAACTCGCGGGCGGTGTACCAGAAATGATCCCGTTGCACGTCGAGGGCCGCAATCACTTGCGCCTGTTGGCCCACATAAAACTCCTTAACGCCCTCAGCGGCGCTTATCCGCTGTCCCTTGGCATAGTCGGCCTCGCGGTCCTTAACCACCTCCGCCGGTGCATCCTCCTTCGTGTCGTAGAATGGCTCCGCCAGGTACTCGTAGAAAAAAGTCTTGAGGCCCTGCCGGTTGGTTGCGTTGGCCGACACCCCCTTGTGCTTCGCCTCCAGAAACTTAACCGCAATATGTGCGAAGCTGCCCACCCGGAAAGGCACCATGAACCGCGTGACGTGATACCCACGCCGCCCGGCCATGCCTGTGGCGGTCGGCTTCCACCGCCCAGCCCGGACAATCCGCAGCCGGTCTACGTCACGAATCCGCGTGCCGTCTGGTGTGACGTAGTGCGCCGTCGCCTCAACCCGGTTCAGGTCCCATCCTCCGTTGGGCGCCTTGGCGCCGCGATCCCACTTTAGTCCGTCCGGCGTTTCATCCGTCCCAAGCCGAAACACGAACTCGTTACCCGTCCGGGGGTCCCGGCAAAACCACTTGCGTTGGTCCGTCTGGCCATACTCCAAGAATATAGGATCCTCATCGCTGCCACGCTTCTGGGCTGGGTCGGGGCTGGAGATGCCGAGCAGGTGTGGAAATGCGTAGTTGGCCATCCGTTCCCGCAGCATATCCGCCGCGAACTCCGGCCAGATAGACACCTCATCCGCCAGCACCAAGGCGAAACCGGACTGCTTGAACGCCATCTTGTTGGCCGGCCATGCCACCACAAGGTCCATCGTGTCAAACATGACTTCATGCTCGCGCTTCCGGGCGCGCCCATACGCCGCCGCCGTATCCGCCGCCAGGTCCATGCCAGCCTTGATCCGCGTTTCCATGAACTTTTCGACGGACCCCTGCTGCCCACTCATGTAAAGGGTGGGGACCGGATCGCACGCCACGGTAAACCGCAGGCTGGTGAGCAGCACGTTCTCAGACCCACCAGACCGGCTGCACTTCAGAACCCACACTTCCTTAACGGACGGATCGGTCCGCGCTTCCATCGGCTCCCGCCAATAAGGCATATAGTCAGCCGAATAGGGCCCCTTCCATTCCGTATCATAATTGCGAACCCGGCTGTAATCCACCGCCGTCTCCGCCCACTGCCACGCATTAACGCGGGGCGGCGGCTCAAACAGCCCTCCCAGGGAGGCGCGGAAGTCCGGCGTCACGGCGCCACCCGTTCCTTCATCTGACCCAGCGCCTTATCCCGCAGCCGCTCCGCCTCAGCCACGAGGGCCGGGTCAGCCGTCATCACCCGGACCGCCGCGCACCATTGGGACAGCACGTCCCGAAACATCGCCACCAGTTCCCGCGCGTTGGCATCAACCGTCTCCCTCAGGACGGACCGCCCCTCCAGTTCAGCCCGCTTGGCCTTCAGGATGCCGATCTCCTCACGCAGGCGATCAGCCTTGAGGTGGGTAAGCTGCCCCGCCCCTGGAGCGTTCCGCAAATCCCGCTCCGCCGACTCCTGCACCGCCTTGGCTATCTTGTCCAGGGGGTATAGCCCATCCTTTGCGCGAGGTCGGATGCGAGCCTTAGAACACAGTTGAGATAGGTTGTTGGGGGATCGGTTGAGGATCCCCGCGGCTTCCGTCAGGGTTGTCCAACGATTATCGGACTGTTCGGTCACATGTGACATATCTATCCCTCTTGTGAAACATCTCTACGCTGGAAAAAGGGCACATTGCGAACCTGGCCTGTAAATTGGGCGTTTTCCAAGAACCTACCCCCTATCCCTCTATACATCAATGACTTGTGTATTTCTCCATTGCATAAACTCCTCAGGCAGCATATCCCGCT
>CAYWKN010000142.1:0-5911 GCA_964458765.1 uncultured Verrucomicrobiota bacterium | reverse complement strand
TCGTTCGGCCACTCAATGACGACTCCCTTGAACGGCAGTCCATGCGTGATCCCAAACCACAGGGCCATCTCCCCAAAATCCACAAAACCGTCCGCCTGCGCGAAAGCATCCGCAGCCGGTGAGTCCACCAGCATGACCCGATCCGCAAACGCTATGCCGCCCACCCCGATCTCAACGGGCGTGATTGCAGCACAGACGACCTTCCGCAATGCCTCCTGCTTGCTCCTGTACGGCGCCCCGGTCCACCGGCGCAGACTCAACATATCGCCCGGTTTGCACCGCGCCGTCTTGCGGATCGTCTGGCACTTGCTGCCGTCGCGCACCTTGCCGGCGAATCGGTCTTGGAACAGAATCACTCTCATATTCCCCTCGCTGTCATCATCGTGTACTACACTGCGCGATTGACGGCAACCAGAATCCGGCATTGGTGTAGGTTTTGGTGTGTCCCCAAACGTGGTCGGTATGGTCTTGTGTGTGCTTTGATGTGCAATCAACCGCAAAACAAAACCTTGACGCCACCCGCATAAACATTGATGATCGCCGCGATTCTATTGGCCGAATCGCATCGAACGGGCGAGTGTCGAAATGGCAGACGAGCAAGACTTAGGACAATGCGTTTGCTATCAAAAAACCTTAAAATTCCACACAATCCATGCCTCCGGATCGGCGTGGTGTAGGTTTTGGTGTGGGTTACTGCGAATCCAGCTTGTCGAATGGATTGGGGCGCTGCATTACTGCCCGCTTCATTGGGCTACCCATCACGCGCATCATCTCCCGCGTATAGGGGTCCACTCCCGCCGCCTGGATTGACTTTTCCTTTGCGGCTTTCTTCAGGTATTCCTGGGCGCCCGGCTCCATGAGCGCCGCCTGGTTGTCCTGGTTCAAGCCGCTATCCATGATCTCCTGGATCCCCAGCCGCATCTTGGCCGATCGCTCCCGCGCCGGCGCCCGGATCTCCCGCTCCGCCTTCTGGTCCAGTCCGCGATTGCTAACCTTCAGGAATCTTCCGGCCAAGTTGCTGATGATGGGCCAATTCAGGACCTTCTCCACCATGGTCGGCTCCGGATCGTAGAAGTTATCCCGCTGGAATCGCACCACCAGCCCGGCGCCCAACTGGTTTGCCGTCCACTTGGCCATCTCCAGCTTGCCCAGGCCGGCATCAAACCGTGTCTGGTCCACAATCTTCCCGCCGCGATCTTCCGGATTCGTGCCGCCCAGGAATTGCGCGTTCTTCCAAAGCGCCCCGCCAATCGGGTTCAGCCCCGGCAACTGCCCGCCGGCGAAGTTGAAAATGTCCTGCCACCGCACGTCTTCACCCTGGGCCTTGGCGATCCCCATGGCCAGGATCCCGCCGATCAGCCGTTCTTCCTCTTCCTCCACTCCGCGCCAATACAGCGCCTTCCCGCGCGCCCGGTCCGCAAACCCCAGGGGAATGGTGTCGTAATTCGCCTTGTCCCAGGTCGGTATGCTCAGGTCCGCCGCCTTCAGCTCTTCCTGCTTCTTCTTGCCCAGCAGCAGGGCCCCGGCGCCGCCCAGCAAAGCCAGCCGCACCAACTTCGGCAGCACGGCATACTTCGCCATCTTCAGCGCCTTCTCCCCTGGATGCTCCCGCCAGGCGTTGATGGATCTGCGGTATCCCTGCTTTGCCGGGTTATAGAACGGCAAAACCGCATCCAGCAGCCAGTTCGCCGTCCCGCGATCCAGGAAGTTCGGGCTCCCGGCATACTCCTGAACAATCCTCTGCTTCTCCGCCTCCGGCAGCGCCTTCAGCCTGGCCTCGGTGTCCACGTGCAGCATGCCGGCAATCTTGACCTCATACTCCAGGCGCCGGCCCACATCCATGTAGCGCCTGAACAGCCCGCGGCGCCCAGCCACCGAATCCGAATACCCAAACCAGGTCGGATCGATGCCGTACCCCTTCAGGAACCGGTCAAACGCCTCCTGGTCGCCCTCACCGGCCACATATTCCCGCGTCACAATGATCATATTCCGCCGCATCGCCTGCTTCGCCAGCTCGTTCGGATTACCTTCCAGGATCGACCGCGCCGCCTCCACCGCCCGGCCCCTGTACCGGATATAGGCATGCTTGCCAAACACCCGGGAATAAACGCCGGGCATATTGATCGCAAATCCCTTGGTGTCGCGTATATAATTGAATGGCCAGAACCCGAAATTCCGATCCGTCCACAAGGACTTCAATTCCCTTGTCATCCGTCCAATGATCATCATACCGGCCTTGGTGTCCTGGGGCGTGGAGCGCTGGATCATATCATGGATCGTCGCCGGTGCATCCCACGCCTGCAGCTCGCCACGTTCCAGCCATACCAGGGTCTTAATCCGGTCGTTATCCACCATCACCGGGACCTGCCTATTGAGGTTCTTGTCCCATGCCCACTTACTGGCGCGTCCCTCTCCCAGCTCCTTCAGCACCGCCACCGTCGCCGCGGTCGCCTCATTCCGGTAGGCCGCGCTGATCAAGCTCACATCCTTCTGGCTCGTCGCCAGCATGGGGCTCTTGGCATCCCCCAGGTATCCCACCTGCCGATAAATCATCCCGCCGATCTGTCCGCCATACCGGCTATTAAACAGGATCTCCACCGCATCCTTGCTGGTGTCCACCGCCGAAACCGCCGAGTAATGCCGCCGTGCCTTCAGGATCCCCACCATTTCCTCGCTCAGCATCGCCCGCAATGGCGCCAGGTCCAGCACTTCCTCATTCCGAATCTTCCACCGCGCCGCGTCGGCGGCTTCCATCGCCGCCCACTTCGCCGGGCCCAGCCGCGCCTTTTGCGCCTCCAGCGCCTGTTGCGCCGCCGGCGCATCCCCGATAATGGGGCTCGCAATGTCGAACCGGTTATGCAGGATATGCAGGTTCGCCAGGTAAAGGTTAAATTCCGCCCGCGGCACCCCGGCCTCCCGCAGCGACCGGCCCACCTCATTCACCATTCGCTCCAGGTACAGCTTATTGCTCGCCTGGTGGTACAGCCAATCCGCAATGGCCTTCTTCGACCGCATACCAACCGCGCCGCCCACCTGGCGCCCGCGCCGGTAGATCGGACCGAAACGCCGGTCCGCCGACATCTCAATCACATCCCGCCATTCCTGCCCCGTCAACGTGTTCAGCGCATCCGCAAATACCTGGCTCTTCCGGTCCGCCTCGATCATGCTCTGCAACTGGTCCGCCGCCCTCTGGTCCTGCACGGCCCCCGTCACAATCCGGTCCTGGATCTCGTCATACAGCCGCTTCACCTTCGGCTTATCCTCCAGCCACCGGAAGAATGCCTGGTAATAGGTCGGCGCCCTGGCGTGGACCGCATCCGGGTTGTTCAGGATCGCGCTGAAGGCGTTGGCATACAGTTCTTCCGGCTTCTGCGTGTAGTCGCTCATCTCCTGGTCGCCGCGCCACCACATGCTCAGCGCCTCAAGCTCGTCAATAATCCACTGCTTCCGCGCCAGGCCCCGCTTCCTGGCTTCCTCGTCCAGCATCTCCTGGTATCGCGCCTTAACCGCTTCCCGCCATTCCTGGAGCGCCGCCTCGTCCTTCTTGTTCGGCGCCGGGCCCACGTCCTTCGCCGCCTTCTTCCGGATCTCGTAGCGTTCATCCGGCGTCAGCAGCTTGCTCAGGTCCTTGTGCTCGATCGGCAGCATGTCCTTGGTGAACTGCTTCAGGCTGGCAATCCGCCCCAGGATATTCCCGCGCTGGTGGATCATGCCTTCCGGCACATGGTCCGCCAGATGTCCGATCTCGTGCCAAAGCACATGACTCGCCGCCGCCGGCCGCTCGAGCATGGTGGACGTCACCGCCTGGTCAATCAGATGTTGCAGATACCGCGCCCGCACGATCGCTGGCGTGTCCTGCGGGTTCGTCGGCGGATTCTGTGCCGCATACTGGTCCGCCAGCGCCTCCATGCCCTGCATGACTTCCGTGGGAATCAGCCGGAAGAGATCCCGCCGCAAGGCAATCTCCAGCCCCGTCTCGTTCCCCTGCATCATCCGCGCATACCCCGCCGCGGCGCCTCGCATCGCCCTCAACTTCTCCGCCGTCCTGGGATACTTCCCGCCCAGCATATCCTTGGCAAACTGCACCGCCTCCGGCAGCTCCGCCGGGAACACCGACCACTTCGGGTCATTCACCCGCGCCTTCGGGTCCCCAAGTGGCGCCATGCCCATGTACCACTTCTCGAACAGCGCCGCATCCGCCGCCGGGCCCCGGCCGGCAATCTTCCGCGCCAGGCTAACCAGGTCGCCGCCATACTCCGCCTTCTCCTCCGCCACCATGTATTCCGCCCGGCCCTCGTTCGCCTGGCCCTGGTCCTTGTAGGGATCCTCCAGGATCCCCTGCTCGCGCATCGAAACAAACGGCGCATCCGCATTACTGGTCCACTGTATGGCGTCCAGCAAGGCAATCCCATACACCTTGCCGGCCTCGCTCAACTGCCGCATCAGCCGTATATCCTCGGTAATGTCCGCGATTTCGATGATAAACGCTCCACCGCCCGCTTCGCCTGCCTGTTCGGCAATAGCCCTGAAAACCTCCTGCGCCCCGGCCTTGACCGGAACCCGGATGGCGCTGGCAATATCATTCCTTGTGCTCAGCACCATAATATGCCGATATTCACCCTTCATCTCCTGGCCGACCATCTTGAACCAGTCCGCAGCCTTGGTTGGACCGCCTTCTCCCTGTAAGCCTGTGCGGCTTTCCCGCTTGATCAGCTCCCAGCTTTCGCGCCGGTACTCATTGCTTAAATCATCCGGAAGTGTTGGCGCTTCCCTGCGTTGCTTGGCTGGGACCAAACCGCGCACCCGCTTGTTTGCCTTGTCGAATACCACATCACTATGCTCCGCCATGCTCCGGTACTTGCCATTGGTGATCACATGGTCAACCACCGGGATCCCCAGGATCCGGCCGGCGTCCACCAGTTGCCGGGTAATGCGCCGGTCTTCCTTGCTCAGTGTCACATCCCCGCTCGGATGGTTATGGCCCAGGACGACCCCGGCCGTACCCTCCGGCGCATTCCGGAATACTTCCCGCGGATGCGCCAGGGAAGCGTCCAGGACTCCCGTACTTACCACCCTGGCCTCCAGGATGGCGCCGTTACTGTCCAGGTAAAGGACCTTGAAGCTCTCCACCAGGGGAGTCTTCATCATCCAAAGGACGCCCGCCGCCTGGCTCGGCCCATCCGCCATCATGCCGCGTACGTCCACCGCCGGGATCTTCTGCGCCATCAGCGCCGGGAGCACCGTGGAAACGCTCTTGCCGTTCAATTCCCAGGCGCGCGCCCAGTTCTCCGGTGTCGGATTCAGCCACGCCTCGCGCGCGGCCGCTTGGGCCTGGCCCTGTTGTGCCAGCTTGGCCTCGCGCCGGCTTACACCACCACGATACCGCGGTCCCGCCTGGGAACCACCGTCTCCTGGAAGTATTCCGCCTGGCTGTCCAGCCCCACCCTGCATTCCGGGAAGATCAGCCTGCACCCCTGCTCGGGATATGCCAGCCCACAAGGTGAGTTCCTGCCTGGCCGCTTCGCGCTGGCCTTCCGGGATTTCCTGCTTGTCAAGGAATCCCTCAATCTGTGCGTTGTTGACTTCATAGCCTTCCCCGCCTTCTCTAACCTCATTCTCCCCCTCGGCTTCCAGCCTGTCAACCAGCATTTTGTCGTCCGGATCCTCAAGGTCCAGGTCCATCCGGCGCCCGGAAGGCGTATTCAAAACGTACTTCCCAGCCGTTTTCTCCAGCGAAAACCCGCCGCCAATATTGCGATTCCATGCCGCGCCAGCGTCACGTTCAGCCCGCGATACCGCCTCCGCGTGAATTCTGTCCAGGTACGGCCCGATCTTCTCCCCATACTTGACCAGCGCCGCCTTCGTCTCATCCAGGGTCGGCGCCCGCCCGTCCGTAGCCCCCAACACCGCC
>CAYWKN010000141.1:0-5972 GCA_964458765.1 uncultured Verrucomicrobiota bacterium | reverse complement strand
CCTCCATGTCGGCCGCCACCTCAAACTCAGTCTTCTCCGCGCCCGCCACCGTCCGCGTGCTCTTGACATTGACAAACAACGGCGACGCCTCCATCGCGTTGACCAGCCGGACCACATCCGCCACCGCGTCCGCGGTTCCGCGGCATACCACCTGCCGCTTGTCATTGAATTCAATGGATGTGAAACGGACCGGCTTGGCGGCCAGGCTGTGCAGCTCCGCCAGCGCCTTCACCGGCCCCATCCGCCCGTCAAACCGCGCCGCCACCAGCCCCACCTTGCGGCGCATTGCCTCGACACTGTCCGCCGCGGATTCCGTCGCCTCCAGCATGCGGTCCAGATCGGACAGATAATTGCTGCGCCTTCCGTAGAGGCTAGCGCCCCACAAGGCCACCTGCGCCAGGATCACCATGACCAGCGCCGCGCACAACGTCAGCCGCCGCGCCTTCACCGCCAGCGCTTTCCGCAGGCGCATGGATTCGGGCATCAGATCCATCTGCAAGCCGTCCGCGCACACCGCCGCCCCCAGTATCCCGGAGACCGAGACCTCGTCCAGATACGGGACATCCGCAAGCCCTCCCGCCTGGGCTGCTCCGGAGGAGGGTGTCACCGTGATGGACAAACTCTCCTGCAGACGGGCGGCCAGGCCGCTCACCTTGCTTCCGGGACCGAACAACATCAGCCGTTCCGGACTGCTGCCGGGATTCTCGTTGCGGAAGGTTTCCATGGCCCGGCTCACCTGCTGCAGCATCTCGCCTTCGGCCTTTTCACCGTTCGCCGCCAGATCCCGCAGCCCCGCCGGCAGACTGCGGCTGAAAAGCGGAACGCCGCGGCGCGCCACCAGCAAATCGGAGGCGGAGGCATCCACATCCAGATATACCACCGGCTCCGGATGCCCGAACCCCAACCCCCCGCCTTCCGCTTCCAGCGCGCACAACCACCCGTCCGTCGTAACCGTCACGCGCTCGACCGCAAACCCCGACTCCTCCAGGCATCGCAATTTCTGCCGCACCAGCCCGGCCTGCGCAATCGCCAGGAACACCCGCGTGTACCCCTGCGTGCCGGCATTCGCCAGCCGGTAATCGAAGACAATCTCCTCGCGGGAATACGGGGTCTGCCGCGCAATTTGCAGGTCAATCATGTCGGCAATTTCCGCGGGATCGCCGGAGGGCAGATCGAAAAGGCGGACATTGACGGCCTGACGCGGCAGACAGACAACCGTCGGTATCCCCCGCAGTTCTCCGGCGCCCAGCGCGGCCAGGAATCCGGAGCCGTAGAGTGTTTCGACTTCCTCCGTCTTGCGGAGAATGATCCTCCGGATCGCCGCCCCGGCGCCACCCCGGGACACATGCGCCAGTTTGAACCAGTCACTTCCGACTTCAATCACGGCCAGATTGCGACCAGCCAAAGATGTCTGGGTTTCAGTCTTCATTCCAGTACAAGAACCTCCGTTCACGCCGATCCCAAACACACGTAATCCGTACCGCCCCCCGCCCCCCGCCATCCCCAGCCGTAACATAGCCTCTGAACCGGTCCGATGTCACGGTAATAAACGGCAGAATACCGCCCAGAACCGCAAGATCATCCGGTGTCAGGACCGTCTTGCCGCCCAAAGTGTCCGCGATCCCCGCGGGGGAAAGTGTCCTGAAAGTACCGCCTTGCTCGCGAGACTGCAACATCTTCCTTGCCCACTCGCCGCCGCCCTCCCCGCCCCGGACGGAAGCCAGCACACGCAAGATCTCCGGTCCGGCGGTATTGATATTGATCCGTGTGGCGCCATGCACCGTAATGTGCGGCGCCACCCTTTCAAACACCTCGCGGCTCATGCCCCGCACCCAGAGGAGTTCATGAACGGAGCGGAAGGGGCCATTCTCGATTCCGGCCACGGTCCACACGCCGCGTCCCGGGACAATATCCCGCCCGCCTGCCGGCGCCGGAACCCGCGCCTGGAGAATGGTTCCGGCAAGGGTTTTCGCCTCCCCGGCAGAAAGACCGCCCGTGATCCTTAGCAGGGTGGTCAGCAGTTCCTCCCTCGCGTAATTCACATCGACCCGGCCTTGTTCGTCCGTGAATCCGTAGTTTGTCGCCACGGATCCGTCGGCACAGTCGTAGACGTACCAGGCGGTCCACCGCATCCCTGATCCGCCATCCACATCCTTGAAGGCAGCCGGATCGTTGGCCCAGTCTTCCTGCAGCGATTCCCATGCGTTGGTTTCGCGGAGCAGCGCCGCGATTCCGTGCTCGATACCGGCCCGCGCCGCCTGCCGGGCCAACACACGGCCGCCTAGCCGGCGAGCCTCCTCCATCTGCCCGCCGACATACGCCGCCGTGGCCATCGCCAGCGCCGCCAGAAGAAAGAGGGTCCAAAGGACAACAATCAGAATGCCGCCGGCACGCCTGCCGTTCTGCCACCCCGCAGTCATTCCTCAATTCCTCCGTTCTGCATCGCGCATGGGATAGCGCCTGGGGAGGATGACCGTGGCTTGCACCTGCCGGAATTCCTTCCCTGCCGGCACGCTGAATGCGATCCCGACCGCCACCGGCAGATTGGTTCGGCCGCTCCAATCCGCCACCCATGAAGGTGTTCCCCATCCGTCAGGGCCGGCATCCGCATAGGAAAAACCTTCCTCCCGGATACCCGACACCAGCGTCTCCCGCGTCACCAGGGAACGGCCCGATGCGTCCGTGCACACCGTGGCCCGATCCAACCGCCCTCCGCCGCACTCATAGCGGATCTTGCCCGGCCAGGCATTCGACCCGCTCCCCACAATGGAAGGTATTTCCACCCAGGAACGCCCGCCCTGAAACAGGATATTCCGGCAAGGGGTCAGATTACACATGTCCTTGCGCACAATCTCCACAGCCGTCCGGGCGGCCGATTCCGGCCCCGCGCTCCCGCGGGCCCGTTCCCACACCCGGATGCCCGCGGCAAAGCCGCCCAATATCACCGTGGCCGCCAGCGCCGCGATAGCCGCCGCCACCAGCAGTTCAATCAAGGTGAATCCGGAGTGTTTCATCACAAGGTCGGAATCCGACATGAGGTGTTTGATGGTCAAGGTGTCAGGGTTCAGGTGTCAGTTTGGCCTCTGAGCGATGCTCAGGTTTTCGAGGAACTGAATGTCCAATATCCAAGTGAGAGAAATAGGCGAATAGCAGTCCTGCGGTCGCTTGATTCGCATGCTTCTCACCCCCTTGGACATTGGACATTCCGTGTTGGATATTGGATGTTGTGTGTCTCCGAGCATTCCAGCCAGAGCCTGCCTCACTTCCCCGGCCATCCCAGCCATGCTGTGCCGATCGTGTAGGACTCCCGGGATCGGCCTTCCGGCGTCACCCGCACGACCACTCGCGTGAGAACCGCGTTGGTCGTGACCATCCACCGCTCCCCGCCTGCCTGCCAGGCAAAACCGCCCACGGGAGTATCCCATCGTCCGGCCGGCGCCCCGCCCAGTTCACGCCGCGGCCAACCGGCCAATTCCAGCTCCGCCAGCGTGTTTTCCATCCGGGTGGATACCGTCAGCACCTGCTGGGCTGTGTCCAGCGCATGAGCCGCCACACTGAATCCGCGCAGGACAGCAACCATGCCGGCCGCCAGAATGGCCGCCGCCACAAGCACCTCCACGAGCGTAAAACCGTCTGACCCGAATGACGCTCCGCCAAGGCTTTTCTCGGTCTCTGACCCACCCCTAACCCCTCCAAGGAGGGGAATGGGAGCCTGAGCAGCCGGGACGAGTTCCCCTCCCCGGGAGGGGTCAGGGGTGGGTTGCCCCGAAGGGTGCCTTACCCGAGTGCCATTCCCGTCTGACCCCTTGCCCATGCTTCACTCCCAGTTCTTGATGTCGTCCGCGGATCCGTCCTTCCCGTCCCGTCCCATCGAGAACAAGTCATAGCTGGAGGGCCGATGTGCGCCGGGACACCGGTACTGGTACTTGCGGCTCCACGGGTCCAATGGCTTTCGCTCCAGGTACGGCCCTTTTCCCGTGGCCGCCAGCAGCGCATCCAACCCCTGTTCCGTCGTGGGATACGCCCCGGTATCCAGCCGGTACAGCTTGAGCGCGGTATCCAGACTGGCAAGATCGCCCTGGGCAATCTTGTCCTTGGCCTCGTCCGAGCGCCCGATCAGGCTTGGCGCCACCATCGCCGCCAGCGCGGCAATGATAATGACCACTATCATCAACTCAATCAACGTAAAGCCGAAACACCTGTCTTTCGCATTCATGCCTGCCATCTCCTTCCCATCAGGCGGGCGCGCCCGCCGCCACAATTCCCCATTCACGCCCCAAACCGCTGAACCGTTGAACCTCCCCAACCCATCAACCCTCCTTCGCTAAAGCTTCCGCCGTCGCGCTCTGCGCTATGGCGGACAAGTCGGAGGGCAAGCCATTCCCCATCAACCATCAACCATTAACCATTCCCTCCCTCCCCCTCCCTATCTCAACCCCTGCCCGATCTGGAAGATCGGCAACAACATCGCAAAGATGATGAACCCGACGACGAGGCCCACCAGCAGAATCAGCACGGGCTCCAGCAGCGTCGTGATCAGCTTCAACCCCCGGTCAAGTTCACGCTGGTAAAATGCCGCCACCTCCAGCAGCACCTCATCCAGCCTGCCGCTTTCCTCTCCCACCGCCACCATGCTGGTCACAAACGCCGGCCACTCCTGCTGCCGCTTGAGACCACCGGCCACCGTGGCGCCCTGCCGCACCGTTTCGTCCACCACCACACGCATCCCCCGCCTTAACTTGCGGTTGGACAACGTGTTCCCGCCCAGCGTCAGCGCCCGCTCCACCGGGATCCCCGCCCGGACCAGCAGCGCCAGCGTCCTGGCAAACCGCACGATATCCGTATCCCGGATAAATTTCCCGATCAACGGCAACTTCAACAGCAGTCCGTCCACGACAAGCCTCCCGCGTTCACGGCGGAAGAAACGCACTCCGGCCAACACCACCAGCCCCCCTCCCGCCACCAGCCAGCCCCAGTAAACGGCGAAGAACCCGCTAACCGCCATCACGGCGCGCGTCGGCCACGGCAACGCCTGCCCCATCCCCTGGAACAGGTTCATGATCCGGGGCAGGAAGAATGTCAGGATCACGAACACACTGACGAACCCCATCCCGAGCACAAAGGCCGGATACGCCAGCGCCCCCATCACTTTCCCCCGCAATTCCTCGTCATTCTCGCGCGCCTCGGCCAGTCGCATCAGCACCTCGTCCAACGCGCCGGCCGACTCGCCTGCGCGCACCATGTTCACATAGAGTTCAGGAAACAGGCGCGGATGCCGCCGGAGGGACTCGGAAAACATCCGGCCGTCCCGCACCTCGGCAAAAATGCCGCCGATCAGGGATTGGAGGGCTGGATGGACAGCCTGGTCCCGTATGGTCGCCAAGGCTTTCAGAATGGGGACCCCGGCCCGGAGCAAACCCGCCAACTGTCTCGTGAAAACAGTGATTTCCCCCGGGGCGATCCGCACGCGTGAGGCCTCTGCCGGGGCGAAGGCCTCCGTGTCCTCCACCTCCCCGATCCAGACCGGGATGTACCCCATCGCTTCCAACCGGGTCGCAGCCGCCGAGCGGCTTTCCGCCGTCAAACGTCCCTCTACCGTCTTGGACGGCCCCTGTTTGGCTCTGTACGCAAATGCCGGCATGTCAGGGCCTTTTCACGAACCCACCCCCAAGGCGGGCTACCGCCCGCAACCCAAACTTTGTCGCGAGCTTTGTCGGGAACTTTGTCGACAAAGCTCGCGACAAAGCTCCCGACAAAGATGCGACGCAAATGCATCGCATATCCTGACGGAACAATCTAACCCTTCCGAGGAGGGGAACAATACACGAGATGGAACATCCAGTAATTCCCCTCCCTGGCTTGTCGCGCCGTAGCGTACCCGCGTAGGCGGAAGAGGCCAGGGGTGGGTTCCTTCCCATTCCCCTTATAGCTACTCCAGAGTTGTGGAACAGGCGGGGAGGAGAGCCCTGCGA
>CAYWKN010000140.1:0-6014 GCA_964458765.1 uncultured Verrucomicrobiota bacterium | reverse complement strand
CTCCGGGCGGGTTCGGACTTGCGGTCCGGACTGAGTAGCACCGTGGAGCGGTTTTCCTCGCGCAGGTACTTCCGGGCCACGGCGCAGAGATCCTCGGGGGTGACGCGGGCCAGTTTGCCGAGATAGGCTTCCGCCATGCGGGGGTTGCGCATGAACAGCTCGCCGGAGGCGTAGCTGGCGGCCTGGCCGTGCATGGTTTGCAGGGTGGCCAGTTCGCCGACGAGCATCATGCGGCGGGCCTTTTCGATTTCCTCCTTCGGGAAGCGGCTTTGGCTCCAGGAGGCGATTTCGTCGTAGATCGCCTGCAGTGCCGCGGCCTCCTTGGCGGGGTCGAATGTGGCTTCGATGGCGAAGATGCCGGGATCGCGGGGGGTATAGGAGCCGGCGCTGATGCTGTGGACCAGCTGCTGTTTCTCCTTGATGTTCTGCACGAGGCGGGAGCTCTGGCCGTTGCCGGCCACCGATCCCAGCAATTCCAGGGCGGGCGCATCGGGATCGGTCATGGCGACCGTATGGAAGGCGATGTTCAAGCGGGAAATCTTGTGGGGCCCGGTTTCGCGGGCGAAGCGGGCCAGGGCCTGCGGCGGCTCGGCGGCGATCAGCGGAGGCGGGCCGGTCCGGCGGGGAACCGGGCCGAACTGCCGGCGCACGGCCTCCTCCAGTTCGGTCACGGGGGCGTCGCCCACGATGGCCACGATCATGTTGTCGGTGACATACCGGCGCCGGTAGAACTCCACGAGGTTCTCGCGGGTGATGGTCTTGAACACGTCCGCGTAGCCGATCACCGGGATGCGGTACGGGTGGGCGGCGTAGGCGGTGCGCCACAGGAGTTCGTTCAGCATACGGTCGGGATTGTCGCGGCACATGCTGATTTCCCGCAGGATGACATCCTTCTCCTTTTCCCACTCCGATTCCGGGAAGGCGGGATTCAGGACGGCGTCGGACAGGATTTCCAGGGCGGCGCGCCAATGGCGGGAGGGCAGGTCGGTGTGGAACACGGTGCGGTCGAGGCTGGTGTAGGCGTTAAGGTCGCCGCCGAGGTCGTGGATGGTGCGGGCGATTTCGCCGGGTTTCCGGGTCGGGGTTCCCTTGAAGATCATATGCTCGACGTAGTGCGACAGCCCCGCCCCGAGGAACTCGTTTTCGTGAATGGAGCCGGACCCGACCCAGATCTGGATGGAGACGACGGGCGCGGACCGGTCTTCCTTGACCAGGCAGGTGAGGCCGTTGTCCAGGGTGAAGCGGACGAGGGCATCGTTGGAGAGTTTCAAGGTCTCCAGCGCCTGGAGGGAGGTGGAGGCGGAACAGGGCAGGGCGGGGGTCAGTAGTGTCATGGCGAGCAGGGCTTGGGTTAGGTTTCGTTTCATGGGGCTTCGGAAGGTTGGACGCGGCTGGCGGACTGTGGGCCGGGAGCGGTTGTTCGCCGGGAGGGCGGGAGGAACGGCGTGTTGAAGGCTTCGGCAAAATCATACCCGCAGGCAAAATCCGCCTTGCTGTCTTCCTCCGTCTTGCCCAGGAACCCGTGGTCCACAAGGTTGAAGACCAGTTCGCCGAGATCTTCCGTGCGGGTGATGCCCATGGCGGCCAGCACGGTGCGAGCCAGGGGGCCGAACTCCTGCAGGGCATAGCGCCGCATGCCGTCCAGCAGTTCCTGGCCGGTTATGTGGCGGCTGGGCCCATGGGAGGGTTTCTTCAGGGTGTGGCTGGTGAATTCCATGATTTCGCGGAGAAAGGCGTAGGCCTCGGCGGGATAGCGCGGATCCTCCACGAGAATCTGGGCCAGGGCTGACTCGAAATCCTTGGGTTGCATGGCGGGTCCGGTGGCGGTCAGGGTTGCGGCTGGTGATCGAGGGCCAGCCGGATACGGCTTGCGTAGTCCTGCATTTCGGCGGAGGTTTCGTATTTGTGCGGGGTCCAGTTCCAGTGGTGCCCGTCCGAGGCGAAGCGTGGAATGACGTGGAAATGGATGTGGGGGACGACCTGTCCCGCGGTCTGTCCGTTGGCTTGCGATATGTTGATTCCGTCGGCCTTCAAACCCGCAAACTGGGCGCGGGCGATGCGCTGGACCACGGCAATGAGTTTCTGGAGGACGGGCACCGGGGTGTCGGTGATGGGGTTGTGGTGGCTCTTGGGAATGACCAGGGTATGCCCCTTGACCACGGGGCCGATATCCATGAACGCCAGGACTTCGTCGTCCTCATACACCTTGGCCGCGGGGACTTCCCCCTTCACGATACTGCAGAACACGCAATGGGCACTCATGCCGCCTGAACCTCCGGGATCGGGTTTTGAGGGACGTAATACTATCGAAAAGCTATGGTGTCGGGAAAGGTTTATGTTATGTTCCGGGCGGTTCCGGACAATGGCTTGGAGGCACACAAGGAGGAGACATGCAGCGTAGTCAGTTGAAATGGTTGGTCCTGTTGGCGGTGGCGGGATGGGTTCATGCGGGAATGGGGGCCGAGAAGCGGGTGGCGCCTCCGGTGGAAACGGGGTCGGTCGGCGGGGTGGGGCTTACGGCCAAGATCGGGACGCTGGGCGGCGGGTTGGAGGCAACGGTGGGCGCGAGCGACTATCTCGGTTTCCGTTTCGGCGTCAACGCGTTGTCGTTCGGGCCCCGGGTGCTGACGGACGAGGGGACGATCAATACCGATATGGAATGGCTTTCCTACGGGGCCTTGGTGGACATCCATCCTTTTGGCGGCGGATTCCGGCTGAGCGGCGGCGGCCTGATCAACAAGAACAAGTTCAAGATGAAGGCCGATCTGGACGAGCCGGTGGAGTTGAACGGCGTGGAATACCGGTTGGGGGCCTTGAACGGGGATGTGACGTTCGAGGAACTGGCGCCATACGCGGGCCTCGGGTACGGGAACGCGGTGGGCGCGGACGGGCGGTGGCATTTCTCCTTTGATCTTGGCGTGCTGTTCCAGGGCAAGCCGAAGCTCCAGGCGACGGCGACGGCCTCGGACCCCGCGTTGCAGGGCGTGGTGGATCGGGCGCTGGAGGCGGAGCTGGAGGACATCCGGGAGGACGTGGATGCCTTCCAGTGGTATCCGGTGATTTCGTTCGGGTTGTCGTACCGGTTCTGACTGCCCGCGGCGGCAAGCCGCAAAAAAAAACGCCTCCAACCGGTGGGTTGGAGGCGTTGATTTTTTGGCTTGGATTCCGGCGATTACTTCTGCGGCTGGACGGACATCCCCTTTTCGATGGCCTTGGCGCCTTCCGTGGCTTCGCAGATCGTGATCTTTTCCTTTACGGTCTTGGCGACGATGACGCCGGCCTTTTCGACGGAGCGGTCGAGGACCTCGCCGGTATCGGGATCGCGTGTTTCCTCCATCTTGCCCACGACAAAGGTCTGGCCTTCCGCCACGCCTTCGCGCGTGCCGCGGTTGATCATGATCTTGCCGTCCTTCGAGGAAACCACGGAGCCCTCCCAGGGGATGCTGTCCAGTTGCTTGACCAGGAATTCCACCGCCTGGGCGACCGCGTCCTCGGTGGCTTTCCCGACGTTGTCCTTTTTGAATCCGCCCAGGTCACCGGTGAGCCCGCCGAGCGCGGAGCCGGAATAGCCGACGGCGAGGCCGCGGCGGCCGGCCTTGCCCACGACCTTGGTGGAGCCCTTGATCTGGCCGGTGGTCGAGTCCACCAGATAGATCGTGGCGTTGATCTCGGCCGTGTCCTTGCTGCCGCCGAGGCGAATGCCCTTGAAGTTCAGCCCGCCTTCGCCGCCGGAGGTGGAGGATTGCACGTGGGTGATGGATCCCTTGACCAGCAACTGGGCCGGGGTCATCTGCCCGGTCTTGGGCGTCTTGCTGCCGCCGGCCATGCGGCCTGTGGTGGCCAGGTCCTGTTCCGCCATGGCTTCGGCGCGCATGTCCTTTTCTCCGAGAACAATGAACTTGCCGGAGGACTGCAGGGCATCGGTCATCACGGCGCCCCAGGCGTCCCCGATATCCCACTGGCCATGCCAGCCTGCCTGATTCTCGAACTTGGTAACCGTGATGGAGTAGCGGAGGCCGCCCTTGGCCTCGTCTGCTCCGAATGCCGCGCCCGAAACCATCATGAATGCCGCCGCCAGGATCGCCATCTTCTTCATTTGAACCTCCTTCAGGAATGTGTCAGTAGCCAGACAACACCGATGAACTGTAGACCTGCCGCGGGAGGGAGTCAATATCTGGAATAGGGGTATGCCATGTGCCTGTCCGTTTCCGCGCGCTGTCCAATTCGGCATTGCAGTGCCGTGGCGCTTCCTCCATCATCCCGGGTTTCTTCAAGGCGGAAGCATGAGACCGGATTGGAGCGTATGGCGGCAGATACTGACACTGGCGGGACCGTTGGTCCTGTCCATGACCGCCAATATGCTGATGCAGTTGATTGACGGTCTTTTCGTGGCGCGTTATTCGGCGGAAGCGGTGGCCGCCCTGGGCCCGGCGTTCATGGCGTCGTTCTGTTTCGGGAGCCTGATGTCCGGCGCCGTCGGATACACCTGCGTCCTGACGGCTCAGTATCATGGCGCCGGCCAGTCCAAGCGGATCGGTCCGGCGGTCTGGCAGGGCTTGCGGCTCGCGGTCGTGGCCGGAGTCATGACCGCTGCGGCGGGATGGTTCGGCAAGCCGGTCTTTGCCTGGATCGGGCATGCGTCGCAGGTCCAGGCATACGAAGCCCGGTATTTTGCCATCATCAGCTACGGCATGGCCGGCTTCTTTCTCTCGGTGGCGCTGTCCGGTTTCTTTGCCGGCCGCGGGAAGATGCTGACGGTGATGAATGTCCAGGTGGCGGCCGTGGCGCTGAACACGGTTCTGGCGTACGGCTTGATCTTTGGCCGCCTGGGCTTGCCCGAATGGGGCATCGGGGGCGCGGCCGCGGCGACGGTGATCGCCCAGGGGTGTTCCGCGGTCGTGTTCCTGATCCTGTTCCTGCGGCGGGAAAACCGGGAGACGTTTCACACCTGGGAAGGACGCCGGCGGGATGATGAGATGATGGCCCGCCTGCTCAGGTTCGGGGTACCCAACGGGTTCCGCTTCTTCCTGGAGATCGCCAGTTGGTCGTGGTTCCTGTTCGTCGTCGGCCGTGTTGGCACGACGGAGCTGGCGGCCACGACGATTGCCTGGCGGATCAACGGGGTGGCCTTCTTTCCGATCGTGGGCCTTTCGGAGGCTGTGCGGGTCCTTGTGGGCCAGGCGCAGGGGCGGAACGATCCGGAGGCTTCGGGTCATGTCACCTGGCAGGGCCTGTTGCTGGCCCAGGTATGGATGATGGGGACGGCCGTGCTGTTCCTGGCCTTCCCCCATGGCTGGTACGCCCTGTTCATGGGGACCGCGCCCGATGCGGCGCCCGTAACCGATGTGGGGGTGGTGCTGTTGCGGTATGTGGCGGCCTATTGCCTTCTGGATGCGGTGAATATCCTGGTGTGCGGATCGCTGGTGGCGGCCGGGGATACCCGCTGGACGCTTGGCGCCAGTGTGATTGCCTTCGGACTGTTTTTCCTGATGCTCTGGGTGGCGGATCACTGGCGCTGGGGGTTGCATGCGGAGTGGTGGATTGCCACGCTCTTCGTGATGATCCTGGCCGTTGTGTGGCTGATTCGGTTTGCTTCCGGACGCTGGAAGAACATACGCGTCATTCAGGAGCCCGCCGGGTAATTCGCAAGTCCATGCATAAAAGGGGCTTATCAGGATTCGCGACGGCAGAGGTTTGCATCGCGGACGTGGAGTCGTTATAGTGCCCTCATGCGAGTGACTGGAGGGACATTGCGGGGGCGGACGATCCGGGTCCCGAAAGGGGACGGCGTGCGGCCGACGCAGGACATGGTGCGGCAGGCGTTGTTTTCGTCGCTGGCCGCCCGCATACCCGGTTGCCGGTTCCTGGATGTGTTCGCCGGGTCGGGTGCGGTCGGGTTGGATGCCTGGAGCCGTGGCGCCGGTTTTGTGTGCTGGGTGGAATCGGACGCAAGGGCGTACAAGGTACTGGCGGAGAATCTCCTGGCGTTGTGCGGAGGGGCGGGCGGCGGGACG
>CAYWKN010000139.1:0-6079 GCA_964458765.1 uncultured Verrucomicrobiota bacterium | reverse complement strand
CTGTGGTCCTGCGGACGCTGGAACAAGCTCAGGCTGGCGCACGGTTGTTACTGGCGGCGGTGCGGTTTCTGCGATACGACGCTGGACTACATCGCCCGCTACACCCCCAGTCCGGCGGATGCCGTGGTGCGGCAGATCGAGGACGTCATCCGGCAGACGGGCCAGACAGGGTTCCATTTTGTGGACGAAGCCATGCCGCCCGCGCTGCTGCGACAGGTGGCGGAACGGTTGCTGGAACGCCGGCTGACGATTACCTGGTGGGGCAACATCCGGTTTGATCCGGGGTTCACCCCGGAACTCGCGGACCTTCTGGCCCGTTCCGGCTGCGTCGCGGTGACGGGCGGACTGGAGGCGGCCACGGACCGGTTGCTGCGGCTGCTGAACAAGGGCTTCACGACTGCCGCCGCCGCGCGCGTGATGCGGGCGTTCGCGGGCGCGGGTGTTCTTGTGCATGCCTACCTGATGTACGGGTGCCCGTCCCAGACGGAGCAGGACACGGTGGACGGGCTGGAATTCGTCCGCCAGTTGTTCGAAGCCGGCTGCCTGCATTCGGCGTACTGGCACCGGTTCGCCTTGACGGTCCACAGTCCCATCTATGGGGCGCCGGAACGGTATGGGATCCGTCTGCTGCCGCTGCCGTCCGGCGGGTTTGCGCGCAACGAGGCGCCGTACGAGGATTCCGTGTCATGCGATCACGAAGCGCTGGGGAAAGGCTTGCGCAAGGCGCTCTACAACTACATGCACGGAGTGGGGCTGGCTTTCGACCTGCAGTCCTGGTTCCGCATCCCGGTGCCGCCGCCGACCCTGCCGACGGACTATGTGGCCCGTCTGGAGCTCAAGTCATCCACCAGCGGGTGATCACCTGGTAGACGATGTGGTTGGCGGCGAGGCTGTAGAGGGAGGCGAAGACATCGTCAATCACGATGCCGGTTCCGCCGCGCAGCGACTGGAGGCGGCGGGCGGGCGGCGGCTTGAGGATGTCGAAAAAGCGGCTGGAAAGAAACGCCATCGCGAGCACCCATGGCGTGAGCGGCAGTCCGACCATGGAGATGGGGAAAGTCAGGTATTCATCCGCCACAATGCGGCCGTCGTCCTTTTTTCCGAAATGCCGTTCGGCAACGTCGCAGACCGGCACGGCCGCGAGCGGGAGAAGAATGGCGGCGGCGATCTGCCATGGCCAGCCGCAAGGCCAGATTGCCCACACGAGCAGCAGGCCGGGAAGAGTGCCGGCGGTTCCGGACGCGACGGGGCTGTAGCCCAACCCGAAGCCGGTGGCCAGGACGAGGGAGAAATGGCGGGCGAGGTTCATGAAGGGGCGTGCTATTTCTCGATGACAATCCGGCGGCGGTGGAAGGTGGGAATATCGAGGTCTTCGCCGTTGCGGTAGGTTGGCTCCACGTCCTTGAAGATCCCTTTGCCGATCGCGTCGAATCCAAGCTGGCCCTGGGTGGGGCTGCTGCGTTTCCGGCGTTTTCCCGCCGTGGCGGGCTTGTCGGGTTCCTCCGGCTGCGGCTCGGGTTCGGGTTCTCCCGCGGGTTCCTCGTCTTCGGGGCGCCAGTACTGGGAGGCCACGATGGTCAGGGCCACGGTATCCTGCCAATTCGGGTCAATCGTGGTGCCCATGGTCAGGTGGACATCCTTGCGGCAGTAGTTCTTGATGCCGGCCATGATGGTTTCCACTTCGCGGAGGGCCATATCCGGTCCGCCCAGGATGCTGACGAGGGCGGATTCCGCCTCGGCGAGGGCCTGTCCGTTTTCCAGCAGCGGGCTGTGGAGCGCGCTTTCGAGCGCCTCCGCGGCGCGGGCGGGGCCGCGCCCTTCGCCGTAGCTGAAGACGCTGAAGCCGCCGCTGCAGCGGGCGACGGTGCGCAACGTGGCGAAATCCACCGTCATGATGCCGCGCTGCACGAGGAGTTTCCAGAGGGCAAAGACCCCCATGCCGAGAATGTAGTCCGCCTGCTGGAAGGCTTCGGCGGCGGTGGCGCCGGTGCCGGCGGTTGCCGCCAAGGCCTGGTTGGGAACGGTGATGACGACGTCCGCCTGGTCGCTCAGGTCCGCCAGGGACTTCTTCGCGAGGGAGACGCGCTGGGAGCCTTCGAAGTCAAACGGCAGGGTGGCCAGGGCGATGACGAGCGCCCCGCCCTCGCGGGCGGCGCGCGCCACGATCGGCGCCGCGCCGGAGCCTGTTCCGCCGCCGAGTGTGGCGACCACAAAGACGAGATCCTTGCCCTGGAACTGGTCGCGCAGGGCGTCGAAATCGTCTTCCGCCGCGAGCCGGTCCACCTCGGGGTCGCCGCCCGCGCCCATGCCGTGCGTGAGTTTCTTGCCGATCTGGAGGCGTTTGGGAACGTGGTTGGCGGCCAGGGCCTGGGTGTCGGTGTTGATGGCGATCAGCACGGGGCCGGTCTCCCACAGCCGGGCCATGCTGCTGACAGCGTTGCAGCCGCCGCCGCCGACGCCGACCACGGCGATGTGTTCCGGGGCCATGACATTGTCCGCTGGGTTCATGGGGGGTCCTCCGTTACCCGGCTCCGAACAGTTTCCGCAGGATCCGGGTGAAAGGCGAGGGGCCGTGCCCGCCCCGGCTGGCGTTCATGAAGGCGTAGCGGACGAGGCCGGCGGCCGTGGAATATTCCGGAAGGTCCGACACTGCCGCGAGCCCGCTGAATCCCGCCGGCCGGCCGACCATGCAGGGCGCGCGGAACATGCGTTCGGCCAGTTTGACCAAGCCCCGCATGTGGGCGCCGCCGCCGGTCAGGACGATGCCGGCCCCCAACTGGTGCAGGATGCCCTGCCGCTCGATGTTCTCCAGGACGAGATGCAGGATTTCGTGCATGCGCAGGTGCATGACCGTGTGGAGGCCGGCGAGGCTCATGGAGCGGGCGGGATAGCCCACTTCGGCGGGGATGTCCACCCGCATGGCGCGCACCGTATCCTCCTCGCCGACGCTGCCGGCTTCCTTCTTGAGCCGTTCCGCCTGGCTTCGCGGGATGTTGAACGCCAGGGCGATGTCGTTGGTGACGTGATCGCCGCCCAGTCGGAGGGCGCCCGCCGCGGCGAACGTGCCTGCGGCGTAGGCGGCATAGGTCGTGGTGCCGGCGCCGAAGTCAATGACCAGAACCCCGCCTTCCTTTTGTTCCGGCGTCAGGACCGCCAGCGCGGAGCAGAGTCCGCCAAAGGCCACATCGGCGACTTCCATCGGGATATCCTGCAGCAGGCGGACCGTATTGCGGATGTGGCTGTGTTTTGCGTGCAACACCAGCATGTCGAGGGCGAGGGTTGCGCCCTCGAATCCCTCGGGACGCCCGACGCGCTCGCCGTCCACGTAGAAAATCTGCCCGATGGAATGCAGCACCTTGCGGTCGGCATCCAGATTGACTGCGCGGGCGACTTCCGTGACCTGGGCGACGTCTTTCTCCGTGACGCCGTCGGTTTGACTGGCGACGGGAATGGTGCCGCGGTTGACCAGCGACTCGACATGTCCCCCGGAGAGGGCGACATGGACCTGGTGAATCGCCACCTGCCCCGTTTCCTCCGCGCCGGCCAGGGCGGCGCGGACGCAGACGAGGGCGTGGTCGAAATCCGTGATCTCGCCCTTGCGGACTCCGGCGGTGGGGTGTTCGCCGATGCCGGAGATGACAATATGGCCATCGTCCCGCATTTCACCTACGAGGGCGACGACCTTCGATGTTCCTATTTCGATCGCAACAACGGGTGACAGTGCCATACGCTCCGGATTCCCGAAAAACTGTGCGGTGTAGTGTTCCGCAAAAGCGTTCGGAGTGCAATATGTTTTCGGGTTCCCTAGTATTCCCTAGTATTCCTGTGCGGGGACATACTGGTCGCCGTAGGTCAGGTCCAGGTTGACGATCTTCCGTCCCCGTTCCTCCGAGGCGCGCAGGACATCGGCCAGGTGGTTCATCTTCTTCTCCAGTTCCCGGCGCCCCGCCTCCGTTGTCTTGCCCATGTCGGTCCAGGAAAGCCGGACGCGTTCTCCGGCGGCGAGATACAACTCCAGGACTTCCTTGTCGCTCACATCAATGGACGCGATATGAACCTGCCCGCCGGCCTTGGAACGGTGGCAGGTATCCAGAGCCAGGAGGGCATTCCGGACGGCCTGGTCGGTGTCGATGCCCGGCTTGAGGTTGGCGTCGGAACAGCCGCTGATGACGGGAAACTCGCGGGCGCCGGCGCGGAGGGCAAACGTGCGGCCCTCGACATCCGTGGCGAGGCTTCCGCCGCGTCCAAGGCGGGCGACCGGCACGCGTTCCCGGATGTTGATGACGATCGTGCCGGGAAGTTTCCGGTGGATGGAGATGGACTTGGTGATGTGCGATTTTTCCAGGAACGACCGGGTGATCTTCCCGATGCTGAAGGCGAACAGGTTCTGGCCTTCCTTGAGGCCGGTGTATTCGCGCACCAACGGGGGGGTCAGGACATTGCCCTCGATCTGGACGGAAATGGTCCTGATGGTGAACTTCGGGTTCTGCCAGAACAGCGAGGCGCCGATGAACCACACGAGGAAGGCGGCGACGCCGAGGCCTGCGAGAATGGCCGCCGGAATCCACGCGGCCCTGGGAACCGCGGGCAGTCCGCGGGCGCGTCTTCCGGGTTCGGGCGGACCCGACCTGCGTTTCCTGTTTGCCGTATCCTGCTTGGCGCCGAACCACATGGTATTCCGTTCCTTCCTGTTGTCCGGTCAGTTCACTGCCGCCATTTCCATGATGCGGCGGCACAGTTCGGGGAAAGCGATTCCCGCGGCGGCGGCGGCCTCCGGCAGGAGGCTCGTTTCCGTGAAGCCGGGAATGTTGTTCAGTTCCAGCACGAACATCTGTCCCGCAGGGTCAAGCCGGAAGTCCACGCGGCCGAGACCGCGGCACCCCAGTGCCCGGAAGGTCTGCAGGGCGATGGCCTGGCAGCGGCGCGCGGTTTCGGCGTCCAGCGGCGCGGGGCACAGGTGCCGGGACTGTCCCTTGGTGTATTTGGCGTCGAAGTCATACCAGCCGTCCGGCGCGAGGATTTCGATGACCGGCAGGGCGGTTTCCCCGACGATGCCGACGGTCAGTTCCCGCCCGGGGATGAAGGTTTCGACGAGGACTTCGCCGTCATAGCGGATGGATTCCGCGAAGGCCCGGTTCCATTCCGGTTCCGCCGAGACTTTGAAGATGCCGATGGTGGATCCCTGGCAGGGTGGCTTGACGACGACGGGGAGGGGAAGGGTGCGCCGGGCGGGGTCCCGGAGGATTTCGTACGGGGCGGACGGGATGGCTGCGCGGTCGAAGACGTGTTTGCTCAGGCGTTTGTCGAAGGCGGTGCGGCTGGCTTCGGGGCTCGATCCGGTATAGGGGATGCGTTGTTTCTGGAGCAGTTCCTGGACAGCGCCGTCCTCGCCGAATTCCCCGTGGAGCGCGATGAAGACGGCTTCGGTTCCGGGCGGAAGGGAGAGCGAGCGGTCCCGGACATCCACCTCGGAAACGGTGTATCCGGCGGCGCGGAGGCCTTTGGCGACGGCGGCGCCGGACTTGAGCGAGATGGCGCGTTCGGAGGAGGGTCCACCCATCAGAACCGCCACGTTGGCGAATTTGCGAGACTGTGAATTCAATTGCCGATCCTTTTGTCGTACCGTGAAGGAATCTTCATAATGACAAGACTCCGCAGGCACAAGGAAAAAGAGTCAAGATGTTGTGGTCTTGGAAACCGAAATCGTTTATTACTCCGGCCAGGGTATTTCTTGGCTCCCGGCCAAGGAGGGGACATGATCCAGAGATGCGCATGGTGCGGCAACGATCCGCTCTATGTTTCTTACCACGATGATGAATGGGGCGTGCCGGTTCATGATGACCGGCGCTTTTTCGAGCTCCTGGTGCTCGAAGGGGCCCAGGCCGGCTTGAGTTGGCTGACGATACTGAGGAAGCGCGAGAATTACCGGAAGGCATTTGACGACTTCGATTTCGAGCGGATCGCCGGATACGGCTGTCAGGATATCACCCGTCTGCTGCAGGATCCCGGCATCGTGAGAAATCGCCTTAGGCCCCGTAAAGAAATAACATTTACACGTCCTTCAGGCATCTCTGCGGGA
>CAYWKN010000138.1:1377-6101 GCA_964458765.1 uncultured Verrucomicrobiota bacterium | reverse complement strand
GTGGAATACCTGATCGGCGGCGGCGCGCATGTCTGGATGCACCTGTGCGGCAACGTCACCGCGATTCTCCCCGACCTGATCGACATTGGTCTCAACGTCCTCAACCCGGTGCAACCGCAGGCCATGGATGTGCGCGAGTTGGCGCGCGAGTTCGGCGGCAAGGTGTGCTTCAACGGCGGGGTGGACGTGCAGGGCACGCTGGTGCGCGGCACACCGGAGGATGTGAGACGCGAAGTGCATAAGTTGGTGTCCCTGTTCGGCAAGTTCAACGGCGGCTACATCGGCGGCACCAGCCACGGCGTGATGCCGGAGACCCCGCTGGACAATGTCATCGCGATGTATGAAGCGTTTGCAGAGTATTTGCCGCAAGAGAAGGGCGGGGAGCAACGACACTGAGGATTACTTCTGCAGAGCGGCCCGCACGAATTGTCTTGATTATGGCGCATATCTCGACGCTATATGCATTGAAATTGGAACGCCATTATCCTCACATGGGCTTGATTTTGGAACACGACAGTGGTGGTCTCCGGCCATGAAACGAAGCGGAAGTGGATTATCTTCTGCCGCTTGCAGGCGCCGTGATTCCCATTGAAGTCAAGAGTGGCGCAACCGGCCGTTTGCTCAGCCTGCGCTCGTTCCTGTCCGAAAAGCGGGGCCGGACCCCTTATGGCATTCGGTTCTGCGGGCAGCCAAGCTCGATCCATGAGGATCTGCATTCGTATGCCATCTACGCCGTCCCGCACGTCATGCGTCACCAGATACCACGCGATTGGTTATGATGTACTCAACAAAGGAGCAGACAGAAGCATGAAAGGCACATTCAACGGACTCGGGCTCAATCTCGGTACCCTGCCCAACCAGGACGACATGGCCTCGACCGCGTTCTGATACCAGGCCGAACCGCACGCCGCGTTCCCGAAACTGCCGGGACGCGATGAATTGGAGATCATCTGAGTCGTGCGTTTGCGGTGACATGCGCCGAGAAAACGCTTGCGCATCCCCACGCCTCGGCTAACATCTGCCCCTTTCTTCGCGGAATACTCACAGCCGATGGCCAGTGCACCGTAAGTCATCACCCCCCGGCGGGCATGCTCTGAAGGACGTGACGGGAAAATAGCATGAAAGCGATGAGGTTAACCGGCATCCGGAAGATGGAAATGCACACGGTGCCGACCCCGGCAGTGGAGCAGGACACCGATGTGCTCATTCAGATGACGCGCGTGGGAGTCTGTGGTTCCGACGTGCATTACTACACCGAAGGCAAGATCGGGAGCCAGGTCGTCCAATACCCCTTCACCGTGGGCCACGAGGGCGCCGGGGTGGTCAAGGCCATTGGCGCCGCCGTCACACGGGTCAAACCGGGCGATCACATCGCCGTGGAACCGGCCATGTCCTGCTGGAAGTGCGATCAATGCCTGGCAGGCCGTCCCCATACCTGCCGGAAACTCCGCTTTCTCGGCTGCCCGAAACAGGCGGAAGGCTGCCTTTCCGAGTTTCTGGTGATGCCGGAAGCCTCCTGTTTCCCGCTCCCGCCGTCCGTCAGCGACGACGAGGCCGCCCTCTCGGAGCCGCTGGCCATCGGAGTCTATGCGGTCAGGAGTTCCATCGCCATGCGCGGGGCCACGGTCGGCATCCTGGGGGTTGGTCCCATCGGGCTGAGCGTCCTGTTCGCCGCCCGCGCCCAGGGCGCGGAACGCATCTATGTCACCGACAAGATTGATTCGCGCCTTGCCATGGCCCGGAAGGCCGGGGCGTCCTGGGCCGGGAATCCCGATACCGGAAACGTGGTGGATGCCGTCAGCCGTCTGGAGCCGGCCCAGCTCGATGTCGTGTTCGAGTGCTGCGGCCAGCAGGAGGCGCTCGACCAGGGCGTCGGGATGCTCAAGCCGGGCGGCAGGCTGATGCTGGTGGGAATCCCCCCCACCCTCGAACGCGTGTCGTTCAAGATCGACGAGTTGCGCCGCAAGGAGCTGTGCCTCCAGAATGTGCGGCGCCAGAACCATTGCGTCCAGCCGACCCTCGAT
The DNA here is from genome assembly GCA_964458765.1 of uncultured Verrucomicrobiota bacterium. Classification (GTDB taxonomy): domain Bacteria; phylum Verrucomicrobiota; class Kiritimatiellia; order CAIKKV01; family CAITUY01; genus CAIVSY01. Next base: position 4,077 of record CAYWKN010000138.1, on the reverse strand, counting down.
ATGATCGCCCGGCGCGATGTGGACGTGAACGTGATGCTCACCCACCGCTTCCCGTTCAGCCGGACCAAGGATGCCTTCGACCTCGTCGCAGGGTATGAGCAAGGCGTCATCAAGGCCATGGTGGATTTCCAGGATTGACCCCCATTCCTTTCAAGAAACAAACATCACAACAGGAGCCCCTGCATGAAACAAAGCAAACGATACCAGGCCGAAGTGGACATGTTCGTCAAGGTGTTGCACCGGCTCGCCTCGAACCGGTTCGTCACCGCCTTCGGCGGGAACGCCGCCTGGAAGCTGGAGGATGACCTGATCCTCATCACGCCCACCCAGATGTACAAGGGCGATATCACGGCCCGCGACATCGTCTTCCTCGACGCCGACGGCAATACCGTGGAAGGGACCCGCAAGCCAACGGGCGAAAAGCCGATGTACCTGAAGTTCTTCCAGGATCGGCCGGACGTCGTTTCCGTGGTCCACTGCCATCCGCCCTGCGTCTGTGCCGCCGCCATCATGAAAAACCCCGGTTTCCTGATGCGGCCCTTCTACCCCGAGACAACCACCGAGGTCGGGCCGGTCCCCATTGTCCCCTACGGACAGCCGTTGACGCAGCAACTGGCCGACAACTTCGCCCCGTTCCTCCGGAAGTACAACAGCTTCATCATGGAGAACCATGGCCTGGTGACCATGACCCGCGGAGATATCTACTGGACCTTGCTGACCGTGGAACTGTTCGAAAGCACCGTGGATTCCATGCTCCGGGCACTGGCTGCGGGGACCCTGAAGGAACTTTCGCGCAAGGCGGTCCGCGATCTGAGCGAGATCATGCGCATCCGGGACCTGCCCCTCTTCGGCGCGCCCGGCGTCAATAGCAGCCTTGAGGCGCTGTATTTCCGGAAGCCCTGAAGGACCCGAAAGTCAACGGGACCCTCACCGCAGCAGACGGTTGGCCACGCGGATCATCCGGGCAGGAAGATCCTCAAACCCCTTCACCCGGAACACGTCGCCTTTGCCGACGCGCGCCATCCGGCGGCAGAGTTCCACGTTCATCTTGTGGTCCTCGGTAAGCAACACGAACAGACGGCCGAACTGCGCGGCGGCGGAGGTGGGGTCCTCGCCCACGGTGTAGACACCGTCGGTGATCAGCAGCCCCGTCGCGGGCCGCGGCCGGCCGCGCCGGGCCTCCTCCCACCCGCGCCGGAGCGCATCCCCGATATTGGTGTAGCCGCGCGCGGGTTGCGACAACACCCCCTCGACAACCGCCTCGGTCCCTTCGCGCGTGTGAAGACGCTTGACCGTCCTGGCCGTGCTCTCGAACACCACCACCGATAAATCCTGCGGACGCACCTTGAGCGCCAGCACAGCGGTCGCCAGGGCCGCCAGCGCGAGGTTCCGGCCGGACATGGAGAGCGAGACGTCCATCATCAGCACCACGGGCACGTGCTTCTCCTCGCGGATGCGGACAATCCAGTCGCGCGGGTCGGGGAGTTCCCGGCTGGCCAGGTTGTCGAGCGTCCGGTCCACGTCCAGTTCGCCGCGGAAAGGTTCCGTGAGGGGTTCCACGATCGTTTTCTCGGCCGGCCGGATGGGTCCCACCAGCCGGGCCGCCCGCCGCAGCACGGCCTGCACGGCCATCCGCCGGGCATATTCGGTCAGAGCGGGGCTCGCCAGCTCGCGGTTGATCTGGCTCAGGTTCTCGGCCACATCCCACCCGTCCATCTCATTCCTGTCAAGCCCGTACCGCAGGGCCAGGGCGCCGATCGGGTCGTCGGGAAGTTCGTTCGCCGCCCCGCGCCGCCGGGGCATCTCGCAGCGGATGGCAAAACCGGCTGGAACGCCGGTTTCAGGTTCAGGCGGGACCGGATCTAGTTTTTTTTTACGTCCCGGACGATCTCGGCCAGGACGGCATCGAGCGGGGTATCGCTGTCATCGCGCAGTTCCACCCGCGTGGGGAGCGCGGCGCGCGCCGCGGCCAGCAGCGGATCGGGCCCATCGAGGTGCGCGGCGATGGAAACCATCGAGATGGCCGCGCGAACGGACGCGCCCTTGCGGAACTTGGGATGGGTGCGCGTGGCGCGCGTGATGGCGACCGCCTCGCGGACCCGTTCGTCGTCCGCGCAGCCCGTCTCGCGCTGGACAATCCGGAACTCCTCGCCGGCGGTCTGGTAGTCGAGGACGACATGCTCGAAACGGTCGCGCAGGGCTTCGGACAAATGGCCGGTGGCGATGAACTCCGCCGGGTTCTGCGTGGCAATGACCTGGAAGCCCGCCTTGGCGCGCACCTCGCCCCATTGCGGCACGAGCAGGTATCGCTCGTCGAGCGCCGGGAGAAGGACGTTCTGCACCGACTCCGGCATGCGGTTGAGCTCGTTGATGAAAAGCACCGCCCCATGGCGCATGGCCTCCAGGAGCGGACCGGCCACGAAGGATTCCGGCTTGTAGCCCTGCTTGAGCACCAGCGGCGGATCAAACCACCCCGTGAGCTTGTTCTCCGTGTACCGCTCGTCGCCGTCCACCCGGAATACCTTGCGGCCAAGATGCTTGCAGACGGCAAGGGCCACGGTGGTCTTTCCCACGCCGACCGTTCCCTCCAGGAGCAAATGGCGGCCGGCGGCCAGCACGGCCAGCGAAAGGGCAAGTTCCTGGTCGCGTCCGACAATCCCGTGTTCCTGCTGTATGCGTCGCACCGGACTCATGAGGCCG
>CAYWKN010000138.1:0-1277 GCA_964458765.1 uncultured Verrucomicrobiota bacterium | reverse complement strand
CCCATGCCGGTGATAGCCTGAACCCATGAAGAGCCATGACATGATTGACCGGCGCAGCCTTGCACTGGCGCGGGCCATTGTCGCGGCCATTGACGCTGATCCCCGGCGCCAGGGGCTGCAGACGGCCAGGGACACATGCGCCCGGTGGCTTGTTGCAGCCCCTTCTCCCGTCATCCGGGAATGGCAGAACATCCTCCGGGGCGACTGGCCTTCCATCCGGAATGTGCTCATCGACGAGGGGGAAGAAGGACGGCGGCTGCGCCAAAGCAGTCCCTTCTGCGGCATTCTGTCAAACAAGGAGCGGTGGGCCCTCTATCGTCAGTTCCAGCATGAACCGCAAGCAGCTTGAGCATATCATCCGAGCCAGTGGCAGCATCTCGGGGTGCCGGGATCTTGTGATCATTGGGAGCCAGGCCCTTCTGGGCGCTTGCCCCGATGCCCCGCCCGAGCTGATGACGTCCATGGATGCGGATTTGTATCCGTTGATGGATCCCGGGAAGGCGGATCTGATTGACGGTTGCATTGGCGAGCTTTCGCCCTTTCACGAGAGTTTCGGGTACTATGCGCATGGCGTGGGTCCCGGGACCGCACTCCTGCCGTCCGGATGGCAACACCGCCTCATTCGCGTGGCGAACGAGAACACAGGCGGCACAACCGGGTGGTGCCTGGCGCCCGTTGATCTCGCCATCGGGAAACTGCTGGCGGGAAGGACCAAAGATCTCGACTTCGTTCGCCAAATGCTGGGAATGGGGGCTGTGACGGCGGACATGATCCGCGATACCCTTGACGAATTGCCACCGGACCACGCCGCAACGGCGGTCATGCGTTTGCGGAGTGTCCTGAATCCCTGATCCTGAAAAGGACGGTTACGGCTATCGATCCAAAGACTCCTATGAAAAGACACTGGATCCGCCTCTTCGTTGCCGCCGGTCTTTCACTGCCGTTCCTGGCCCCTGCTGAACCCGCTTCACCCCGGGAACCCCTGCCGCTCGGCCTTGCGCTCCAACCCGCCGCCGCCACAACCACCAATAGCGCCGCCGTCACCAATACGTTCCCGCTATCCTTCACGCTCGCCGGACCGGGCGCGCAGGACATCTTCCTGACCGCCCCCGCCCCCTCATGGAACCGCGCGAAGTCGGAATCCGCGTCTTCACCGACAGCGCCGCCAGCAGGACATCCCGCACCGTTTCCAGTCCCCCGCCATCGCCGACCTGGAACCCGAATTCCGCCTCGATCCAGAGCGCCAGGTCCACCAAGGCGAGGCTGTCCAGGTTGAG
>CAYWKN010000137.1:0-6137 GCA_964458765.1 uncultured Verrucomicrobiota bacterium | reverse complement strand
CCCCGGTGGTCATCACATCGTCCACCAGGAGAAAATGACGGCCCTCCACCCATTCCGGACACCGCGCCCGGAAGGCGCCCTCCACGTTCAACGCCCGCTGCCGCGCCGTCAGGTGCGTCTGCGTGCCCGTGTCCCTGACCCGCTCCACGCATTCCCGCGCCAGCGGCAGGTTCAGGGTCTTGGCCAGGGATGCCGCCAGCAACCGCGCCTGGTTGTACGTGCGCGTCCGCTCCTTCACCGCATACAGCGGCACATAGGCCACCGCATCCGGTGTCTCGCGTCCGTAATGCGCCCCCGCGACCGCAGCCAGCCAGTCCCCGAAATCCGCCGCCAGGTATGTGGCGTGGGAATACTTGAAGCGGTGTAGCCAGTCCTTGACATCCCCGCGGAACCGGACCGCCGACCGGGCCCGGTCAAACGCGGGCTCGCGCGCCGCGCAGAGGGAACACAAGTAGTCGTTCGTGATGTTCCCAGCCACCGGGTCGCCGCAGCGTTCGCAGTACGGCGGCTCGATCCAGGGCAGTTGCGCGCGGCAGTCCCAGCACAGATGCCTTCCTCCGTGACCCGGTGCGCCGCCGCAGCCTTCGCATTGCCGCGGCCACAGCAGGTCTCCCAGCGACCGCAGCAAGTCGCCTCCGGCCAGCCGCACGCTTTCAGGCACGAAATATCGCATGGTCCCGTCTTGCGTCGTTCGCAAGGCCCTCCGCTTCTTGCTTCCACCTGGAGCGTTCGCGGGCCTCCGCGAACGGATACGCACCTCGGGCACCGACAATCGGCTGCGGTCTTCAACCCTGCGGGCGGTATTTCCCGATCAGCGGTTCCAACGCCTCGAGCGTCGCCTTGGGGATCAGCTTCCAGTCGGTCATGATGGCCGTCCGCAACGCCTGTGAGCAGGCGCACGTCCGTGTGGCGGGCAGTCGCCTGACCAGTCTGCGGAGGATATCCTTCGCGAGGCTGACATTCGCCTGCAGGGTCGCGATGATCATCTCCACCGAGACTTCCTCCTCGCTCACCCGCCAGCAATCGTAGTCCGTCACCATGGCCATGGCCTGGTAACACAGTTCCGCCTCCCGGCACAGCTTGGCTTCCGGCAGGCTCGTCATGCCGATGATGTCGAAACCCAGTTGGCGGTAGACATTCGATTCCGCCCGCGTGGAAAAGGCCGGTCCCTCCATGTTCACATAGGTTCCGCCCCTGACCACCCGCACCTTGTCCCCGAGTCCCAGTCCCGATACCGCCTCGACGGCCGTCTCCGCCACGGCGTCGCGCAGCGCTTCGCATGCGGGATCGCCGAAGGACACATGGCCCACGATCCCGTTGCCGAAGAACGTGTGGTTCAGCGATGGCTTGGTGCGGTCAAAGTACTGGTTCGGCAGCACGATATCGCGCGGGCGCAACCCTTCGCGCAGGCTGCCCACCGCGCTGACGGACAGGACCTGTTCGACACCCAGTTTCTTGAACCCCCAGATGTTGGCCTTGTGGTTGATTTCCGAAGGCAGTATGCGGTGCCCCCGCGCGTGACGCGGCAGGAAGAACACTTCCATGCCTTCCAGGGTTCCGTGGATATACGTATCGGAGGGTTTGCCGAACGGCGTATCCAGCGCCACCTCGCGCACGTTGGTAAGCCCTTCGAGTTGGTAGAGACCGCTGCCGCCAAGGATTCCGAGCTTCATGATGATCCTCCGGGAAGTAGGCCGTCCGGGATTCGAACCCGGGACCCCTTGATTAAAAGTCAAGTGCTCTACCGACTGAGCTAACGGCCTGAAATGCTTTGCTATCAAACGCTTACAAAAGTGATGCTTCCCCTTGTCCGTGAGTTTAGGCAAGTTTTATCAGTCTGTATGCAACCGGAATGCGACCACGAAACCCAACGGAACTGAGTGGCGGAATATAGAGACTGGGGTTGTCGTTGTCAACGACCATCCCGGCGCGACCGTCCCGCAAGGGTCATTGGATGCGAGGTGGAAGCGAAGCGCGAGTTCATCCCGCGCTCCATGTGAACGGCGAATAGGAATGACCGTGGTGGTCTCCCGGGCCGCACGGTCAAGGGCTGCCACGGCGACATGGCTGCCAGCCGCCGGCCCTCAGGCGTGTCACAAGGTACGGGCCGGACCGGAAAACGACAGCCTCGTTGGCACCGGGCTTGGGGTCCAGTCCCATCGTATAGATCAGGTGGGCGCCCTGGGGCGGGTTGGCCGGAGGATGGGGCCATCCGCCTGTCTTGAGGTAGTAGTAGCCCTCGTCGTTGGTCGAAAAGGCCGCGGAGTAAACGGACGATGCCGCCGTTCCGAGCGCCCAGCTCGCCAGCGCCGACCTGTGGGGATCCGGCGGGGCTTGCACGCGTAGCGGCAGCCAGGCCGCCGCCAGGCCCGCCGCCGCGACGATAGCGACGGTGGCCGGGAGCCCGCGGCGGCGCCAGCGCCGCAAGGCCTTCCAGGGCAGACGCGCTCCGCCATAGCCCCCGACGATGGCCAGCGCGGGATACAGCGGCAGTTCGTAGCGGGGACGCTTGTCCGGGAAGAGGGTCAATGCCGCACCCCACACGACCAGCCAGATGCCCGCCAACGCCAGGGCCGACCGGTGACGCGCCGGCAGGGGGCGGCGCAGGGCGTGCCAGATGCCCGCGAAGGTCAGGAGCATCCAGGGCCAATACGTGCGCCCCATTTCGACCGCGTAGTACCAGGGGGGCTCGCGGTTGAGCCGCCCCATGGCGCGTTCGACCACTTCACGCCCGACATACTGTGACACAAAATCATGGCCATGCAGCAGCCACATGGAAAGGTGCCAGGGCAGAGCCACCAACAGGGCGAAGGCGATCGTCGGGAGGAGTCCGCCCAGGCGGGATCCGCCGGCGTCACAATGGAGGGGCGCGTGTGGCCGCGCCCCCTTGGCGCCGCCCTCACGCGGCGCCGACGAAGCGGCGCCCTCCTTCGATATGCGTCCCCAAACGCCGACGATGGGCACAAGGAGCAGGGCCATCAGCGGCTTGCTCATCAGCGCCAGTCCGAGCGGGAGTCCCGCCAGCACGCCAAGGCGCGGGAGACGGCGATGGGCGGCCGATACGACAAGCCACAAGGCCATGAGCATGAAGCACAGTTGCCACATATCCAGGGAAATCTCGCGGATGCGGCGGAAGAACTCGTAGGTCAGGGCAAGGATGACGCCCGCGACAAGGGCAACGGACCGTCCCAGCAGACGCCGCGCGATGGCCACGGTGAAGAGCACGCTGCCCGCCGCCGCCAGAACCGACGGGAGGCGCGCGGAGACGAGCCCGATCCCGAAAAGATGGAGGAAGAAACCGTGGATCCATAGGGCCAGCGGGGGCTTGTTGAAATAGGGGACGGAGGGCTGCAGATGCGGGGTCCAGAACAAGGCGGGATCCCGCCACGCCTGCAGGCCGACGGCCGCGTAGCGGGCCGTGTCAGTGCGGAAATCGCCCTGCCCGAGATGAGGCAGCGTCACCGCCAGGAGCAGGCCAGCAGGGACAAGGTAAATCCACCACGCGCGTTTCATTTCCCGCCGTTGAATACAACAATTGACCGCCGGCCGCAACAGGTTGGTGGCGGGTGCGAGTTCAATGTTTCGGCATTCACAAACGACATGAGCCGTCGACTGAACTCCGCTTCGTACTCTCCCGGGAAGGAGGGGGGACAGATAGTATGAAAAGCAGAACCTCCAAGACGCTGTTATAATAACACGTCATCGTGATGAGGTTTAATGAGGAGCCCATCACAGAAGGAGGTTCTGCCATGTACTACGCAGGGATAGATTATCACAAGCGGTACTCGTTCGTCAGCCTCCAGGATGAAAGTGGAACGGTTGTCCATGAGCAGCGGGTTGAGTGGAACAACCCGGCGGTCTTTGCGCAGATGTTCAATCAGCTGCAACATGAAGTGACGGTGGTTTACGAATGCGGGTTGAACTGGGCTTGGCTGTATGAGGTGCTCGAACAGATACGATCCGTCCGGCAGATCGTGTTGGCCAATGCTTACAAGGTGCGGTTGATTGCGGAGGCTCAGATCAAGACCGACAAGTTGGACGCAAGGAAGTTGGCGTTATTATTGCGTTTGGGAGTAGTTCCGGCCTGCCATGTGCCGAGTCGACAGACACGTCAACGTAAGGATGTGTTGAGGCAGAGGGCGTACTGGGTGCGGTTGCGCACCGGGCTTCGCAATCGAGTTCACCGATTGATCGGCCATCCGAGCGTACGACGAGATGTCAAGCCCTTCCGGCGCGACCAGTGCCAGCGGGTAATGGCCAAGAATGCGCAGGCACTGCAGGAAAGAGGCTCGCTCCACGGGGGAGGGTTCGGCTTTGTAGACCGGAATGAGCACACACACTTCCTGCTCCGGCAGGGCGGTTGTCCTCGATGAAATAGCGGTTTGCATGGCGGTTGCGTCTACGCAAGCAAGAAGGGACAGTCCGGCCGATCCTCATGCCGGATCTCGTCAATCGGGTCCCGCCTTCCATGCCCCCCGTGGAGTCGATCGGGAAGGTTGACGACGATGGCGGGCCCATGACCGACGTTCTTGAAGGCGTGGACGGCGCCCGGCGGAATGATCACAGCTATCGGGTTTGATCTCCCTGCCAGCAGCGTAGTCCGGTTGCCGAAGGTGGCGGAGTCGGAGCGCTCCGGGGACATTGTCTTGAGCGGGTCAAAGGATTCCATGCCAAGAATCTAGGCGCCGCACACCCCCACGTCAACTCCAACCCGTGAATATGACTTTTTGCACTTTTTACCTAGGCCTGTGTTTGTGCAAGCATTCACGCTCATGCACGATGCACAACCACACCCGCCACAATTGCCATCAGGTCAGCCCGCAAGGGATGTAACCCGTCGAATCGCGATTTGCCTGGGCGTTGTGCTGATCTGGGCCACCGCCGCACGGGCTGATGTTCTTGCCTATCCGCCGTATCCAGGGGCTCCCCCACGCCAGGACTACTCGGTCACGGTGGACTCTTAGCCCGTCCTTGTTCATCATTTCCCCACCTACAACGGCTCGGGCTTCATGGACTACGCGCACTTCGCGTTCACCGGCAAGGTCACGGTCACCATCACCCGGACCAACGGCGCGGTATCCAGTTGCCACGTTCGGCCCCTCGCCTATGGGATCGCGCCGCGCACGAGCGGCAACACGGTGTCGTTCGAACTGGACCGGCCCCGATACCTGATCGTCTTCATCAATGAACCGGCCAGCTTCGGCAGCAATGGACTAATCCTCTTCGCGGAGGCGCCCGAGGAGAACCCGCCCAAGCCAGACGATGCGAATGTCGTTGACGTCACGCGCTACGGGATTGACCCGACGGGAAAGACGGTCGAAACGACGAAGATCAATCAAGCGATCGCGGATGTGGCCGCCAAGCCGGGCGGGGGCGTGCTCTTCTTCCCACGAGGCGGGGTTTACCTGACCGGCACCGTGATGATGAAGAGCAACGTGACGCTTTACGTCGAGGCGGGAGCGCTGATCAAGGGAAGCGACAACATCGCCGACTATCCGCCACAGCGGTTGGCGGCGAACGACAGTAGTGCCAACAGTGGCTTTCTGTTCTGGTTCGATGACATCGCCAATGCCCGTCACAGGGGCCGCAGGACCATCGGACGCCAATGGCTATCCCGAGCTTAACCGGGGTCTCGGCAAACGCAGCATCCGAAGCTGTCGGCGACAAGCCTCCGTGCACCTTCCTGCCCATCCTCACCTCTGCATCGCCCCGAACCTGCGAATACCCTGTCTGTCCCCGACGCCCCGTGGGGACACGCCTGACAGGCGTTTGGATGCGATCTGACGGGATGATTGATCTACACGCAACGTTCACCTTGACCGCCAGTGGACTGCGCAGCGGGACACTGTACGGTCCGAGGTGTGTTCTGCGACTTTCATGATGCCCATTTCAAGGCTAGTTTCTTGCCCGAATGCGCGCAGTCGCGAAGATACAGGTTGATCAGGTTCTGGTACGGAAGGCCGGTCTCCTCGGCCAATGCCTTGAAATAGGTGATGACATCGGTTCCCAAACGCATCGTCACCTGTTTGCGAAAATACTTGGCGTAAGGATTGCGGACCGAATCCGAAAAGTCATATTCCTTTTTCATATTCCCTCCCATATTGCTTGCGTTCATTACGGGTCGCTTTGCGGGCCGA
>CAYWKN010000136.1:0-6211 GCA_964458765.1 uncultured Verrucomicrobiota bacterium | reverse complement strand
CCTTGGAGGGGTCGGGGGTGGGTTGCACGCTGATGTGGTGTGGCGGTTGAGTCAAGTGCATACCCCTAGAAGGAAATGTGATCGATGGTGACACGGCTATTGGTTGCGACGGTGGAATACAGAAACTATTGCCGTCAAAAGTCTTATGCATTTTACGATTTGGCATTGAAATGGAAATGAATAGTGATATTATCGTGCCATGATCAAGTACATGATACCGCACGACTGGATTCGGTATGATTTCACGAAGGTGGTAAACGAACTGATGCTTGCCAAAGCAGCCATCCTGTCCCTTACCAACATTCCATACCAGCGGAGTTGGACTGAGCAACTTCAAGTAGTGCAACTCAAGCGCGAAGTGGCAGGGACATCGCGAATTGAAGGCGCTGACTTCACGGACAGGGAACTGGATGCCGCCATGAAGGAATCACCCGAACAGTTGCATACGCGTTCCCAGCGCCAGGCGGCGGCTGCCGTGAGAACGTATCGCTGGATTGCAGGATTGCCGGCTGACCGGCCTGTTGATGTTGCGTTGATCAAGGAAACGCACCGGCACATTGTTACGGACGCCGATGATGACCATTGTCCGCCAGGTCAGTTGCGGGGAAAAGATGTGAATGTGACATTCGGAGTACCTTCCCACCGCGGCGCGGAAGGCGGCGAGGAATGCGAGACGGCGTTTGCCGGACTCTGCAGGGCGGTGCAACAGGAGTTTCAGCGGCACGACCCCTTGATCCAGGCTCTGGCGCTTCACTATCATTTTGCGGCCATGCACCCCTTCCTGGACGGCAACGGACGTGCCGCGCGGGCGCTCGAGGCATTGATGCTGCAGAGGGTGAATCTGAAAGACACCCTGTTTATTGCCATGTCGAACTATTACTACGAGGAAAAGAACGGGTACCTGAAAGCGCTGGCATCCGTTCGCACCGCGAATCACGACCTTTCGGACTTCTTGATCTTCGGGCTCAAGGGGATCGCTGTTCAATGCAACAGGCTGTTTGACGAGATCCGGAAGAACGTCGCCAAGGCCCTCTTCCGCAATGTCATGTACGACTTGTTCAACCGGCTCCGCACAACGCGAAAGCGGGTCATTGCGGAACGCCATATTGACATCCTCAAACGACTGCTTGCGGTTGACGTGTTGACGTTGCAGGAATTGTCGGATCGGACTTTGTCCATTTACAAGCCGCTCAAGAATCCTGGCAAGGCGTTGATTCGAGACATCAACTACCTGTTACGCCTGGGGGCCATTGGCTACAGGAAGTTGCCGGACGATGGATATGAGTTATTCGCCCGGCTGGAATGGCCGACAGAGATCACCGAAACCGCCTTTTTCAAGAGCGTCAAGGAAATGCCCAAAGCCAAAACGCACGGGTTCCTGTCATAATCGGCCGCGGTGAAGGGATTGTCTCCCGCGCCGCCCAAGCCCCGCGCAAGCGGAGCCATATCCAATATCGGAACCACACCCAACCGACTACTTGAGCTGCCGCCGACAGCCGCGGTCCACAACCCTCCTGTTCCTCCTGTGTATCCATGTTCGACCCCCTCATTCCCTTGCTGCTTTCCGGCGGACACCGTATATAATCGGGGGCATGAAAACACTTCGCGCTGTCTTTGCCTGCCTCGCCCTGGCTTCGGGCTTCTGCGCCCCCGCCCGCGGCGATGACACCAACACCCCCACCAGCGGAACGGTCTATATCATCCCGATCAAGGACGTCATTGACAACGCCCTCCTCTACGTCATCCGCCGCGGCCTGAACGAGGCCGAAGCCGAAAACGCCGACGCCATCATCTTCGACATGGATACCCCCGGCGGCCGCCTGGATTCCGCCGAGGAAATCCTCGCCATGCTGCGCGGCCTGAAGGTGCCCACCTATACCTTCGTCAACCCCAACGCCATCTCCGCCGGCGCCATCATCGCCCTGAGCACCGACCACATCTGGATGTCGCCCGGCAGCAAGATCGGCGACGCCATGCCGATCATGCTGTCCGTCTTCGGCGGCGTCGAGAAAATGCCCGAGGCCCTCCAGGAGAAATCCACCTCCTACGTCGCCGCCATGATCCGCGCCGCCGCCCAGCACAAGGGCCACGACCCCCAACTGGCCGAGGCCATGGTCCGCCGCGACTCGGAATACAAGATCGGCGACACGGTCATCGCCAAGAAGGGCCAGCTTCTCACCCTGACCAACAAGGACGCCGAACAGCTCGTCGGCACCAACCAGGCCCCGCTCCTCTCCCGCGGCACCGTCGCCGACATGGACGAGTTGCTGGTCAGGATCGGCAAGGACAAGTGCCGCGTGGTGGAACTGCAAGTCACCCAGGCCGAGAACATCGCGCGCCTGATCGAATCCTTCTCCGTCATCCTGCTCGGCCTGGGACTGCTGGGGATCTATATCGAATTCAAGACCCCGGGCTTCGGCCTGCCCGGCATCCTCGGCATCGCCCTCCTGGCCGTCTGGTTCTGGGGCTACAACATCGCCGGCCTCGCCGGCATGGAGGAAGTGGCGCTCTTCGTTCTCGGCCTGGCCCTGCTGCTGGTGGAGATCTTCCTCATCCCCGGCTTCGGCATCACCGGCATCGCCGGCATCACCCTGATCGTCATCTCCATCCTCATGGCCATGGTGGAATACTATCCGGGCGAGCCGTGGTATCCGACCTTCCCCAAGTTCCGCCTGCCCCTGACGAACTTCGGACTGGCCAGCATCCTGTCGGCCGCCGGACTGCTCATCGCCGGCCGGTTCCTCCCGAAAACCTCCGCCTTCAACAAGCTCGTTCTGCAGAAGGCCACGGACCGCAAGGAGGGATTCGCGGCCTCGTCCGACACCAGCCACCTCACCGGGCGCACCGGCACAGCCCTGACCCGCCTGCGGCCGGCGGGTACGGCGCTGTTTGACGGCGACCGCATGAACGTGGTAACACGAGGCGAGTACATCGAGGCGGGCGAACGGGTCAGGATTGCCGAGACCCACGGCAACCGCATCGTTGTCGAGAAAACCGCTTGAGTGGAACAACCATGAATACATCCCTCCTGATTCCCATGGCCGTGCTGCTGGTCGCAGGGATCGTCCTGCTCGGCGCGGAAGTCTTCGTTCCCGGCGCCGTCCTCGGCATGCTGGGCATACTGGCCCTGCTGGGCGCCATTGGAATGGCCTTCAGCATCAGCGCCACCTTCGGCTTCTACATCGCCGGGGGGGTCGTCATCCTCGCGGGCATCGGCGTCGCCATCTGGATCAAGTTCTTCCCCCGCTGCCCCATCGGCCGCAAGATGACCCTCAGCGAGGACGGCAGGCAGTTCAAGGCCGCCGATACGAATCCCGATCTCGTCGGCCGCGCGGGCATCGCGCAGTCGGACCTTCGCCCCGCGGGTTTCGCGCTGATTGACGGCCGCCGCGTGGATGTGGTTACCGATGGCGGCATGATCTCGAAGGGGCAGCCCGTCGTCGTGGTGAAAGCGGCCGGCAGCCATGTGGTCGTCCGGAAGGCGGAGGCATGAAGCGTCGCCCTGCCCTTGCCCTCCTCGCAGCATGTGTGTGCCTTGCCGGTCCCGCGCAGGCCACGGATTTCCGTTCCCTGCCGGGCGCTTTCACCCTGGCGGCGGAGGAATCCCTGACCAACGAGCTGTGGATTCTGGCCGCCACGGTGGACCTCCGCGGGCAGACCGCCGATGACCTGTTCCTGATGTCGGCGGGATCGGCCGGAACGGCCACCAACGCGCCGGCCACGATCCAACTGGCGGGCACGGCCCGGGGGGACGTGTGGGCCGCCGGCGACAGCATCGATACCTCCGGGCCGATCGAACGACACGCCCGCCTGCTGGGCTACCGTTTTGTCCAGATTGGAGGACCGATCGGGCGCAACCTGATGGCCGCCGGCGGCGCCATACGCCTGACCGAATCGGCCTCGATCGCGGGCGACGCCCTGCTGGCAGGCCGGGATGTCATCTCCGAAGGCGCCGTCGCCGGGAAAACCCGTATTTATGCCGACAGCGCGACCCTCTCGGGAACCTTTGGCGGCGATGTGACCGTCGTGGCCGCCAAGATCGTCGTCGTGCCCGGGACCCGCATCGCTGGAAACCTGGAGTACCGCGCCGAGCCGGAACTGATCCTGGATTCCAACGTGGCCCTTGGCGGCAAACTGATCCGGATGGAGGCTCCCAAGCCGGTGCGGGCGAGGATGACCGCCGGTGACGCGTTCCTCCAACTGGCCCTGGGCGCGGCCGCCTTCCTGGCCGGGCTGGTATTCACAAGCCTTTTCCCCGCCGTCATGGCCGCCAGCCTGCATCGTGTGACCACGGAATTCTGGAAGTCGCTGCTGCTCGGGTTTGTCGCCTTCTGCCTGATCCCCATGACCGCGTTCTTCCTCCTCCTGACGCTCATCGGCATCCCCTTGAGCCTGCTTTCCCTGTTCGCCTACGGCATCCTCCTGTATGCGGGGAAGATCGTCGGAGCCCTGGCGCTGGGCCGCTGGCTGGTGTATCGTGGCGCGCAACCGCCGCTCCTGCGCCTGATTCCGCTCCTGGCCCTCGGCCTGCTTGTCGTGTATGCCGCGGCCCTGCTGCCTTTCCCCATTGACATCCTGGTCTGGTTTGGGTTTACCTTGCCGGGTATGGGCGCGCTGGCGGGGGCGATCATGGATCGCCGTTCGGCGGTTCTCGTGGCGGTCCCGCAGGCGCCGGCATCCGGACCGCCGCCCCTGCCCGGAGCCTAGGAAATGTTGGTGGTTGGAAGGTGTTAGGGTAAAGAAAGGAAACGCTATGCCTGCAAGTCTGTTCCAGAACCTGTTCTCGGTGCTCGTCATCCTGCTCGCCATCGGGGCGATCATCCTGCTGGGGATCTTCTTCTACTTCATCAAGGTCTGGGTGCGCGCGCTGATGTCCGGCGCCCGGGTCTCGATCACCTCGCTGATCGGCATGAAGCTCCGCCGCGTCCCGCCGTCGCTGATCGTGGATGCCCGCATCCGCCTGATCAAGGCCGGCCTGGATCTTTCGACCGACATCATCGAGGCGCATTACCTCGCCGGCGGCAACGTCATCAACGTCGTCCAGGGCCTGATCGCCTCCGACAAGGCCAATATTGACCTGAGCTTCCAGAAAGCCGCCGCCATCGACCTGGCCGGCCGCGACGTCTATGAGGCCGTCCGCACCAGCGTCATCCCCAAGGTCATTGACTGCCCCGATCCCCAGAAGAGCGCCGTGACCATGCTGGACGCCGTGGCCAAGGACGGCATCCGCCTGCTGGTGAAGGCGCGTGTCACGGTCCGCACCAACCTCGAACAGCTCGTCGGCGGCGCCGGCGAGGACACCATCATCGCCCGCGTCGGCCAGGGGATCGTCAGCGCCATCGGCTCCTCGTCCACCTACAAGGACGTGCTGGAGAATCCCGACCACATCAGCCGGCGTGTGCTGGAAAGCGGCCTGGATTCCCAGACGGCGTTCGAGATCGTCTCCATTGACATCGCCGACATCAGCGTGGCCGGAACGGGCACCAAGGATGTCGCCAACGTGGGCGCCATGCTGGAAACCGAGCGCGCGGAAGCCGACAAGAAACTCCGCCAGGCGGAAGCCGAAGGCCGCCGGGTCATGGCCGTCGCCCGCGAACAGGAAATGCGCGCGCTCGTCCAGGAAATGCAGGCGCGTGTCGTCGAAGCCCAGGCCGAGGTTCCCAAGGCCATGGCCGAGGCCTTCCGCAAGGGCAACCTGGGCGTCATGGACTTTTACCGCATGCAGAACATCCAGTCGGACACGGAAATGCGCAAGTCCATCGCCGACGAGTCGCAGCCGAAGCAGCACTCCACGTAAGATGGCGGAATAACCCGCCGGCAGGTCCGTGCCGCCCCTGAAGGCGGCGCGCATTGCCGGCGGAGGGGCAGCGGACGGATATGTTCATAGGTCCCATAGCGATCGCGGATTTCGAAACCATCATCGGCCTGATCGCCGTGGTGACCTGGCTGATCGTGCAGGCCGCGGGCAAGAAGTCCAAGTCATCCCCGCCACCGCCGCCTCCATCGTCCGCCGGCGGCGAGCCGGCATCGCCCCAGGACGATCTGCGGCGTTTCTTCGAGGAGCTGGAGAAGAATCTCAACCAACCGGGGCAACCGGCGGTTCCAACGGCCCCCCCCCTTCCACCGCCGGAACCGCCTCCGTCGGCGCCGCCGCCCGTCATGCCCAGGCCGGTCAGGGCCCAGGCGCCCGTGCCGCCGCGCCGTCCCCACC
>CAYWKN010000135.1:0-6311 GCA_964458765.1 uncultured Verrucomicrobiota bacterium | reverse complement strand
CGGCACTCGCCCCAGCTCTTGCTGTTGTAGTAGATCTCGCGCTTGCCGGCGATGTCGTTCTTGTCCAGCAGGTCCTTCTTGGTCGTGGCCAGCAGCCGCATGGACTGGGCGAAGGTCTTGACCGTGTTGTAGCTCAGCGTCCGCGTGGCCGTCTTGCCCCGGATTTCGAAATAGCCGGTCTTCGGGTCGTACTTCACGTTCGTGAGCGCCCGGATCGGGAACCGGAGGGAAGGCTTCCTCAACTTCTTCACGATGTCCACGAAGACGCCCCGGCTCACGTCCACGATCCGCCGGGAGACATCGCCGCGGGATGCCAGCAGCACCGTGTCTGCCTCGCCCCCGCCCTTGGTTTTCTTCTTCCCTGCCATGGCTTCCTCACACTTCCAGATGGGTCCGCTCCAGCATCCGCCTCAGATTCTCCACCACACGCCCTTCCTCCCGGTCGTTCAGGTCCAGGACGTCCTTCAGCCCGAGCGCCAGATGCGGGATGTATTTCTCGATATACGAGCGCTTCCGTTCCGCTTCGGCTTCCCGGTGCCGCCGGCTCAGATGCACCGACAGGCGGCGGCCGCATTCCTGCACCGCAAAGCCGATTTCCCGGATGATCTCGGGGTAGTGGGCGATCGCCTCCTTGCTCTCGCTGGTGAACGGGACCCAGACGCTGGCAATATGCACCATGACGACCATGGGGCCCAGCGGCAGGCTCCCGCGCGGCTGCGCCAGCCCGTAGTTCTTCCAGTTCACACCCGTGATCGCCTTCGTCACAGCGCACGCCCCGGCCATGTACAACAGCGGCACCCGGTTGGCAAACCGCATCACCCGGACCGGCTCATCGGCTCCCCCCTCCCCGCCGCCTCCGGCCCGGGAATAGGCAATCCCCACTTCGATCTGGAAGGGATTGCCGCGGTAGACGGCGGGGTCCCGCGTCACCGCCGTGCAGAATTCCGCTTCGATTTCCTTCGACAGTCCGGCCACGATCAGATCTTCCCCGATCGGCGACAGGCAGTCGGTGGGCGGGCGCATCAGCTTGGTGTCGTTGACGGCCTTGTAGAGGGTTTCCACTTCCCGGCTCGCGATGCGGCGGGGATTGGCCTTGGGATCCAGTCCGGCGCGGTTGCAGATGTCGAGCGCCATCTGGCTGCTGACCCGGGAGAAATCCTCCGAGAGCGCCCCCCGCAGCGTGCGCGATTCCGTATCGCGCAGCATCTGCATCATCATGCCCAGTTCCACGCCGTGCGGGTGCGGCTTGATCTCCGCGGGCGGCTTCGGCATCTGGTCCGCCACCCGCGCCCAGGAAATCCACTGCCCTTCGACCAGCGGCGTCGTCGCCTGGCCCTCGGTATCCACCTCCTTGGTCAGCAGGTTCACCCGGTAGTGCAGTTGCAGGTGCGGATTGGCGACCAGGCATTGCCGCAGGTATTCGTCCACCGACAACCGTCCACGCACATAGTGCGCTTCCATCTCGATGGAAACCGAGGTTCCGTGTTGCACGGCCCCGGGTTCCGCCGCCGCCGCGTCCTTGCCAATCGCCGGGAACGAGGGCAGCCATTCGATCTCCACATCCTTCAGAATCGTCGGCGTGTTCTTCCGGGTGTCGATCTGGACCTCGATATGGTGCGCCATCTTGCCCCGCGGCACCTTCGAGAGGATGCGCGTGGCGGCGCCGGTCGTCAACTGCCCGTACATCCCCGCGGCGCTGATGCCGATCCCCTGTTGCCCGCGCGACATGCGAAGCCGGTGGAACTTGGAGCCGTAGAGGAGCTTGGCGAAGATGCGGGGCACCTGCGCCCGCAGGACCCCGGGCCCGTTATCGGAAACCGTCACCCGGAACCGCTTTTCCGCGGTCTGGGTGATCTCGACGCTGATCTCGGGCAGCAATCCGGCCTCCTCGCAGGCATCCAGGGAATTGTCCACGGCTTCCTTGACGGTGGTCAGGAGCGCCTTGCGCGGGTTGTCGAATCCCAGCAGGTGGCGATTCTTGAGGAAGAACTCCGACACAGCGATTTCGCGCTGCTGGCGGGCCATGGTTTCGGCATTGGCGGCGGCATTGGATCGGGACATGCTTCGGCGACTCCCCCGCACCCTAGGCGCGGCTCAATTCACGACTGCGACGGGCGGCGGCCTGGATGGTCTGCGCCAGGATATCGGCCAGTTCCGGCCGCTCCAGGACTTCGCGTCCCGCCGCGGTTGTACCCTTGGCGGAGGTCACGGCACGGGCCAGTTCCTCCGGCGAAAAACGTTTTTCCAGCAGCAGGCGCGCCGTACCCGCCATGGTCTGGGCGGCCAGCAGCACGGCGTCCTCCCGTGCCAGGCCTTCCCGGACCGCTCCGGCCACCAGCCCGTCCAGCAGCCAGGCAAAGAACGCCGGCCCGGACCCGCTCAAGGCCGTGACGGCGTCGAAAAGCGATTCCGGCAGTTCCAGCGTACGACCGCAGCAGGCGAGCATCTCGCCCAGCCGGAGGGCATCCGCCCCGGTGGCCCGAGTTCCGCGGGTGAACACGTTCATGCCTTCGCCCGCGAGGCACGCGATATTGGGCATGACCCGCATCACCCGCCCGCGGGGCAACCGGGCCTCGATCCCGGAGGTCCCCTTGCCGGCCGCGATGGAAACCACCACATGCCCGTCCGTCACATCGGGAGCGATC
Source organism: uncultured Verrucomicrobiota bacterium (assembly GCA_964458765.1). Lineage (GTDB taxonomy): Bacteria > Verrucomicrobiota > Kiritimatiellia > CAIKKV01 > CAITUY01 > CAIVSY01. The sequence continues at coordinate 3,666 of CAYWKN010000135.1, read as the reverse complement.
TCGTCCAGCACGGCGTCGAGTTGCTGGGGCTTGACCGCAAGGAAAACCAGGTCCGCGAGCCGCACCACTTCCCGATTGTCCGCGGCCACGCGAATGCCCATCCGACCCCCGATTCCGGCCAGCCTCGCGGCCTCCACGTCCGCCGCCACGACCAGGTCCGGCTTGGCATATCCCCTGCCCAGAAACCCTCCGATCATGGCTTCCGCCATCTTGCCCGCGCCTATGAAACCGATCGTCACCATGGCATTCCCCTACCCCCGGAATAGTCGTATGAGGGCGTCGATGAACCTGTGGTACCGCTGCACCAGGCCCTGGCCGAAGGGCAACAGCCCGAAACTGGCCAGCACCAGGATCACAATCATCACCGTTCCCGCCACGATCAGCCAACCGCGCAACCCGAATCGCGGCGCGCCTGGATGGCGGGGCCTGACGCCCGACCCGCCCGCCGTATCCTGACTGGAGGCATACTGGGGCGGCAACTGGCTGTTCAGCTTGCCCTCCTCATAGGCATGCAGGATCTCGAGCACTCCCGCCAGACTGCGCCCCGAAGCAATGTGTCCGCCGGTCGCCTGCACCGTCTCCAATACCTCCGGCGCCGCATTGACCGGGCAGGAGGTCCAACGCGCCACGTGCGGCTGCATCATGCTGATATCGTTATGCCCGTCGCCCACAACGAGAATATGCCCGGGCGAAACGCCGATATGCCGTGCCAGTTCCGAAACCGCCATCCCCTTGGTGAAGGGAATGGCGCGCACATCCACCTCGCACGGGTACCGGAACACCTGCAGGTAACCGCTCATGCGCGCCACGGAGTTGACAATCTCCATGCCGTACCGTGTCGCTCCTTCGTCCTCGAACTGGAAGGTGATCCGGCTGTGATTCTCCAGCACCACTCGGGCGAACGGGTTCTTCCGGAGCATCATCCGGCGCATCCGCGGAATGGCGCGCCGCACCTTCCACTCGTGGCGCCACTGGAGCCACCGCAGCCGGACATTCCATGTGCCATGGGGTATCCAGCCGTGGGCACGGTGCTCGTGGATGTAGGCGTGCCGACTGATCACGTAGTCCGGAACAATACCCAGCATCATCATGGGCCGGAACACCTCCCGGAAACTGCTCATGCTGCGCCCGGTGCAGATCGCCCACCGGGCGTCATACTTGTCGCGCAGGACGTTCACGTACCGCCGGAAGGACTCGTACTGATCGAAGGCGGCACGCTGCCCCACGAGGGTTCCATCCACGTCCGTGACAAACATCTTCAGTTCGGCAAGGATGTTTCCGGGCGTGCTCATGGTTCCGGTCCGGCAGCCTCTGTCCCCGCCGTGAACGGCGGGGACAAGAGAGGATCCAACGGCCTCCGCCTACTTCTTCGCGGCGGCCGATTCCTTGATCAGGTTCAGGCCGATGACTTCGCGCTGGATCTGGTTCGTGCCCTCGTAGATCTGCGTGATTTTCGCGTCGCGCATCATCTTCTCCACGGGATACTCCTTCATGTAGCCGTACCCGCCCAGCACCTGCACCGCGTCCGTGGTCACCTTCATCGCCACATCCGACGCGAAGAGCTTGCTCATCGCCGAGATCTTGCTGATGTCCTTGCCGCCGCCGTCAATGTACCGGGCGGCCGCGTAGACCAGCGCGCGGGCGGCTTCCACCTGCGTGGCCATGTCGGCCAGCATGAACTGCACACCCTGGAAGGAGCAGATCGGCTTGCCGAACTGGCGCCGCTGGCGGCTGTAGGCCACCGCCTCGTCAAGGGCCCCGGCCGCGATGCCGAGCGCCTGGGCCGCCACACCGGGACGCGAACTGTCGAGCGTCTTCATCGCCACGATGAATCCCATGCCTTCCTTCCCCAGCAGATTGGACTTGGGAATGCGGCAATCCTGGAAGACCAGTTCGCGGGTCGCCGAGGCGCGGATGCCCATCTTGTTCTCCTTCTTGCCGAAGGTGAAGCCGGGCGTTCCCTTCTCGACGATGAACGCCGAGGCGCCGCGGGCGCCCTTGGCCTTGTTGGTCATCGCCACCACGGTGTAGATCCCGGCCTCGCCGCCGTTCGTGATCCACTGTTTCGTGCCGTTGAGAACGTAGTGGTCGCCGTCCAGAACCGCCGTTGTCTGGATGCCGCCCGCGTCGCTGCCGGCATTGGCCTCCGTCAGGCCGAAGGCCGCCAGGGACTTCCCGGACGCAATCCGGGGCAGATACTTCTGCTTCTGCTCCTCGGTGCCGAACAGGATGATCGGAAAGGTGCCCAGCGCCGTCGCGGCCACGGCCAGTGCGATGCCGCTGCAAACCTTGGACAACTCCTCCACCCCGATCGCCAGGTCCATGATGCCGCCGCCCAGACCGCCATATTTCTCCTCGATGTACAGTCCGCACAAATCGGCTTCGGCGAACACCTTCACCATTTCATGGGGAAATTCGTTCGCCTCGTCAAAATGCTCCCGGATGGGCTTGATCTTATCCTGCGCCACCTGGCGGCACAGATCGCGAATCATCACCTGCGTCTCGGTCAATCCATAATCCATGCTGTTCTCTCCCAGTCAGTAGGAATATCAGTCGCAGCCTCCATCGGCCAAGCGCGGGAAATATACAATACGGCCCTGCGCAGGGGCAAGGAAAACATATTCCGTCAGACCCGCTTGCCTTTCCACGTGCCGCGGCAGAACCACGCCGTCACCATCGCGCCGTGGACGGTCAGCGCAATGGCTATGGCCCACCACACCCCCTGGGTCGGCACGGTAAACCAGCGCGGCAGGAAGACCGCCAGCGGGACCTGGAACAGCCACAATCCGATGACCGTCATGACCATCGGCGCCACCGTATCGCCCGCGCCCTGCAACGAGCGGCCCAGCACAATGGAAAACGCCGCAAAGAAATAGAACGGCGAGACAGTGCGCAAGTAGGCGACACCCGACCGGATCACCTCCGGATTGGAATCGAACACCCCTATCAGCGGTCCGGCGAAGATCACCAGCACCGCCGATGAGAACACCATGACCGCCGCGTCGCTCCACGCCGCCAGCCAGGACGCTCCCGCCGCGCGGTCCGACCTGCCGGCGCCCAGGTTCTGCCCGACAATCACGGCCGCCGCATTCCCAAGGACAAACGCCGGCATCAGCACGATCATGTGGAACCGCACCCCGATGCCGTACGCCGCCACCGCCACCGTGCCGAAGTGCGCCACCACCCGCATCAGCACGGCATTCATGAGACTGCGCGAGAGCATCTGGCCGGAACTCGGGATGCCCAGGCGAAGCAGCCGCCACCAGACGGATACCCTGGGCGTCCAGTGATGCCGCAGAACGGCCATGCCGCCCACACCGCGCCGCAGGACACCGAGGACCCAGACCGCGGAAACCGCCTGGGAAATGACCGTGGCCAGAGCCGCCCCGCGCACCCCCATCGCCGGCGCTCCCAACCACCCGAAGATCAGGACCGGATCCAGCGCCAGGTTGATCACGTTCGCCAACAGCATCGCCCGCATCGGCAGCACGGTATTGCCCGCCGCCTGCAGGATGCTGTTGCCGATCAACAGCACAAACATCGTGAAACTTCCCAGGAACGATATCCCCAGGTACGCGCCGCCAAGCCGCGCCACAGCCTCGCTCGCTCCCAGCAGCCGGCAAAGACCTCCGGCACAGGACCAGCCCGCCACCCCCAGCAGCATCC
>CAYWKN010000134.1:0-6318 GCA_964458765.1 uncultured Verrucomicrobiota bacterium | reverse complement strand
GGGTGTTTCGGGGTGCGGCGGGGTTTGCCGGAAGGCACTGTCCGGCTCATGACTTGGGCTCCGCCGCGGCCGGCTTGGCGTTCTGCTGAAACTCCCTGCTCTGCTCGTACTCGGCGAACTTCATCGAGACCACCCGGGAAACGCCGGTCTCCTGCATGGTCACTCCGTAGATCGTGTCGGCCGTGGCAATGGTCCGGCGGTTGTGCGTGATGACGATGAATTGGGACTGCTGGAGGAAGTCGGCGAGGACTTTGGTGAAGCGGCCGATGTTCGACTCGTCGAGCGCGGCGTCCAGTTCGTCCAGCAGGCAGAAGGGGCTCGGCTTGATCATGTAGATGGAGAACAGCAGGGCCACGGCGGTCATGGTGCGCTCGCCGCCCGAAAGAAGGGAGACGCTCTGCAGCCGTTTTCCGGGAGGGCGGGCGATGATATCTATGCCGCTCTCCAGGACATCCTCCTCGGCCACCATGACCAGCTTGGCGGATCCGCCGTTGAAGAGACGCTTGAACATCAGCTGGAAATTCTGGTTGATCCTGGCGAAGGTTTCACTGAAGAGTTCGGCTGTCGTCAGGTTGATCTTCTTGATCATCTCGGTCAGTTGATTCTTGGCGCTGACGAGATCCTGCTGCTGGCTGGTCAGGAAGGCGTGGCGTTCCTCCAGTTCCTGGTATTCCTCGATGGCGACGAGGTTGACAGGCCCCATGGCCTCGATCTTGGTCCGGAGTTCGGTGATGGCCTGTTCGTAGGGCGGCTCGCCTTCCGCAGGTTTCCCGCCTTCCCATTCCGGTTCCGGCGTGTTCATCAGGTCTTCGAGGGTAATGCTCCATTCCGCCGTTGTCCGGTCGATCTGGTTCTGGCGGCGCATCCTCGCTTCGGCATGCTGGATCTCGATCTGGGAACGCTGTTCGCGGAGGGTTTCCTGAGCTTCCCGTTTCCCGGAGAGATCGCTGTCGAGGAGCGTCAGTTCCCGGGTCTTGTCCACGCGGTCGCGCCGCAGTCCCTCGATCTTTTCGGTGGAGGCGGCGACGGAGGTTTCGAGGGCGGCCTGCTGGTTCGAGGCGTCGTTGGCGGCCTGTGTGAGCTGGGCGATGGTTTCCTCGTATCGCGCGACGGCCTCGGAGCGGGTCCTGGCCACGGTCTCCAATTCCGCCAGGCGGCGTTCCATGGGGTCCCGCTGGGCGGTCATGTGCTCCGCCTGCTGTGTCGTTTCGGACAGGCGCACGCGGGCATCGGTGCTATCCGCCTGCAGGGAGGAGCGTTTCCGCTCCATGTCCTGGAGGGAATGGGTCAGTGTTTCGAGCCGCTTGTGGGCTTCGGACTGGCGGGCGCGCGAGTCCTCGATCCGGGCGGCAAGCGACTGCCGTTCCTGGTCGTCGGCGACCTGTTTCTTGAGTTCCTCGATTTCAAATCCGACGACTTCCAGGCGTTGGCGGGCCTGCCGGGCCTCGCCGGAGACTGTCTGGAACTCGCCTTCCTTCAGTGCGACGGCGCGGCGTTGTTCGGTGACGAGGGCGCCGGCTTGCGCGATATCGCGGTCCAGCTGGGTCATGGTGGCGGCCAGTTCAGCCGCGGCGGCGTTTTGCGAGGCCAGTTCGGCGTCGAGTTTGGCCAGGGCTTCGTGCAGATCGGCCAGTTGGTGCTTGCGGGTCAGGGGATTGGCCGCCTTGGCGTCGCCGCCCCAGTGTTCGAACGCCCCGCCGGCGCGGGCGACCGCGCCGGAGAGGGTCACATAGACCGACCCGTCCGGGAGGGATTCGGGGATGTCGTTCAGCCCGTCCACCACCACGACGCCCGCCAGGATGCGGGAGACGGCTGGTTTCGCGAACGGGGAGCAGGTGACAAGGTCCAGCAGATACTGTCCTGCGCGGAGGGGAGGTTGCGCGGGGATGGGGGCCCGGGCGTCGGAGGCGATGAGTCGCGCGGGGCCCGTCTTGCGCGTCTGGAGTTCCCGCAGGATGGCCAGCGCGCCGGGGACGTCGGCAATGACGACGGCATCCAGCCATGCCCGCAGGACGGCTTCCAGGGCGGTCCGGTAAGTGGGGCCGGCCTCGATATGGTTGGCCAGGGCGCCGAGGACGGTCTTGGCGTGGATGCCGAGGGGATTGGCGGCATCCATGACCAGGCGTGCGCCTTCGGGGAAGTCCTTGGCGGAACTGTCGTCGGCCTCGAGGATTTCGATCTGGGCCTTCTTGACCGCCAGTTGTGACTGGATGGCGGCGCACGACTTGCGGACCCGTTCCGCTTCGCCGGAGGCTTCCGTGCGGCGGGTCTGGAGTTCGGCCAGATGGGTTTCGCGGCTTTCCTGCTCCGTCTGGAGTCCGCCGAGATGCTCGGCGATCCTGCCCAGCCTGGCTTCGTTGTCGTTGGCCACCTGGAGGATTTGGGCGTGTTCGGCGCCGAGCCGTTCGCGGCGCAGCAGGCCGGCCTGCTGCCGGGATTCCAACTGGCCGAGCTGGTTCTGGAGCGCGGCGATGGAGTGGTCCAGCGACATGGAGCCCTGGCGCAGCGACTGGATTTCCTGCCGGGCGGATTCCACGGCGGCCTCGTGGGCGAGAAGGGCTTCGTGGCGCTGCTTCCAGTCCTGCTCGGCGCGGTTGCGATCGGCGGTGGTCCGGGCGAGTCCCTCGAGAAGTTCCTGCAAGGACTTCCGGCTCTGGGCGGACTGGGTCTCAGCCTGGGCGATCTCGCGGCGGTCGCGTTCGGAAAGGGCATGGAGTTCCCGGACGCGCTCGCCGTTGATGCGGATCAGTTCGCGGTTGTGTTCCAGGCGCGACTGGGCATTGGCGCGCTCCTCGGTGGCGGCGCCGATGGCTTTCTCGGTGGCGCTGACGGCGGTCCGCAGCTCGGCGCCGCGGGATTCGGCCTTCTGGATTTCCTCGTGCAGGCCGTGGATGCGCCGGCCCAGTTCCTCCAGCACGGTTTCGCGCTGCTGCAGATCGGTTTCCATTGCCTTCAGCTTGCGGGCGATCCAGAAGGTGTCGAGCTTGCGCAACTGGTCGCGGAGTTCCTTGTATCGCCGGGCCTTGCCGGCCTGGCGCTGGAGGGAACCGATCTGGCGCTTGACCTCACGGACGACGTCTTCGAGCCGCAGGAGGTTGGCCTCGGTCTGTTCCAGCTTACGGAGAGCCTCGCGTTTGTCGGCCTTAAAGCGTGTGATGCCGCTGGCCTCCTCGAAGATCTCGCGGCGGTCTTCGGGGCGGGAGCTGAGTACCTGGTCGATACGTCCCTGTTCCATCATGGAATAGGAGGAGGTGCCGATGCCGGTATCCATGAAAAGGCGTTGGATGTCCTTGAGGCGGCAGGGGGTCTTGTTGAGGAAGTACTGGCCTTCGCCGGAACGGAAGACACGGCGGGTTACGGTGACCTCGTTGTAGTCGGTGCCCAGGATGGATTCGCAATCGGCGAAGGTGATGTTCACCTCGGCCATTCCGACGGCCTTGCGGTTGTCGGTGCCGTTGAAGATCACATCTTCCATCTTGCTGCCGCGCAGGGCCTTGGCGCTGGTTTCTCCGAGGACCCAGCGGAGGGCATCGGAGACGTTGCTTTTGCCGCAGCCGTTGGGGCCGACGATGGCGGTCATGCCCGGCTGGAACTGGAGCACGGTGGGGTTGGCGAAGCTCTTGAACCCGACCATTTGAATGGACTTGAGATACACTGGCGGACTCCCGGCGCTCCCAGCCCTTTTGGAGCCGGCGCATGAGGGCAAAGGAATACCATCCTGCGGCCCTGCCAGCAATGACAAATCGCGGGGGATCGCGATGGGAAAGCGGCCGGTGTGGCGGCAGGAAAAAGGGGCGCGGGTGCGCGAGTGTAGAGTTGCAGGGAGTACCTAGACCGCTATATTACGGGCTTGCGTGTGAACCGGGAGGCCGGCGGAACAAAGGGTTTACTCGCTTCCGCTCGCCGACACCGCCTGTGCGGCGCAGGCAGGAAAGTTCGCTCGCCAAGGCAAGGTGGGCGGCGCAGGCAGGAAAGTCGGCTCGCCGAAGCAAGGTGGGCGGCGTAGGCGAGCGGAAGCGAGTCAGCCCAAGGCAGCAAGAGAAAGCCAGTGACATGAATAGCAACATGGACGTGAAACAGCACCACGCAGGCGTGCAGCGTGCCCTCGCGCTCGGTCGCTCGGGCGACCCGGCGGCCTTGCCGGAACTGGTCGGACTACTCCAGATGCCTTCGGCGGAAATCCGGCGACTTGCAGCATCGGCTGTGGGCAAATTGGCGGGTTTCGGGGCCGATCCCGCGACCGCCGTGACGGCATTGGCGCCGGTGGCCATGAAAGACCCGCACCCGCAGGTCAGGCAGTATGCCCTGAAGGCCATGAAAGCATACGGCGCGGCCGCGGAGCCATACTTGCACGACCTGCACGACACCGCCGTGAATCCCGCCGGCAAGGATTACGTACGTGCCGCCGCTGCCTCGGCAGTGGAGGTAATCTCGGAATCCGTGCGAATCCGCGACGGCCAGGCGCAACATGCCTGCTTCCGTTGCGCGAAGCCCGTCGCGGCAGACGAATTCGCTCGGTCGCAGAAGGCTTTTCAGCGCGCGTACTGCGACACCTGTTTCGACCATGTGTTTCTTCAGCGCCGGAACTGGGAGACGCAGGTGGAGTTGAACAAGACCATCCAGGCCGCCAATGGCACGGTCGTGCAGTCGGATGGCGAACGGATAATCGCCGAAGAACTGGCCGCACTGGGCATTGTGTTCCGCTACGACAACCGGTTCCGCATCATCAAGGGCTACGCCATCCGCCCCGACTTCTACCTGCCCGAATTCGATCTCTACATCGAGTATTGGGGCATGGAGGGCAATCTCGACTACGAAATCGGCATGATGGAGAAGAAGAAGCTGTATCAGCAGGCGGGCAAGAAGCTGGTCTCGCTGCATGCCCGCGAAAAGCCGAGGCTGCGCGAGGCGCTGCGGGAAAGACTGCGTCGGCATGCCCGGCTGCCGGACGGACGGTAGATCCAATCTGCCTTACGGCTCCTCATTCGCGCCGCGGATTCGGCGGTAGAGGTCTGCGGGCAGCAGGAAGGCCCGCAGGGGCCAGAGGCCGAGCAGGTATTCGAGGACGACACGGGAACTGGCGCTGGCGGGTTCGCGGATACGGCTGGCCAGGGCGACGCACGGAAGGCGCAGGAGGAAACTGATCAGGAAGACAAGCTGATAGTGATTCCAGTGCCGGCCGGCGAACTCCAGCGAGAAGCCGGAGGTCTGCCGGAGGAATGCCCCGGCCAGGATCGCCGCCAGACCGCCCACCAGTCCGGCCATGCCGCCGGTCATGGCGATGAACATCGGGCGGTTTTCGCGCGGCGCCATCCTGAGCATGTAGCTGTTCGTGGACAGCTCAATCCCGGAGTTCAGGAAACTGTCGAGAAACAGCGCCGCTGCCAGGACGGGAACCGCCCAGGCGGGCGTCACGAGCAGGAACACGGCGGCGATCAGGGGCTTCAGCGCCACGCAGACCAGCAGGATCGGGCGGCTCCCGAAGCGGTCGTTCAGGCGGCCCCACAGCGGCGAAATCAGGGCGATGCCGAGGCTGGGGGCGCACCAGATAAGAGCGGTCAGCCACAGCGGAACCCGCAGGCACTCCAGGGCATAAATCTGCATAAAGACTGCGGCAATGGCGCTGGCGCCGTTGAAGGCGCACAGGAAAAGCACGAGCTTGCGGTAGTTCCGGTCCCGCAGGGGTTCGCGCAACGTGTCCCAGGGATGTCCATTGGCCATCGCGTTCGGCGGTTCACGGATGCGGCGGAAGAGCAGGATATCCAGGGTTCCCGCCGTGCAGCCGATCATGGCCAGCGCCACAAAGAGCGTTTGGACAGAGACCCCGTGCAGCCAGTAGGCGATGGCGGTAATGGCGAGGGAAGCGGCCATCATGGTCAGCGTGAGGTAGCGCTGTCGGTCGGCCCAGTACCGGCTGAGGATGCGGCGGGGAATCAGGTCTCCCATCCAGCTCATCCACATGGGGAAGGTCACTGTCTGCAGGGCGGAACCGAGCGTGATCAGGCTTATCTGGGTGAGTACCAGCTTGTCGCGGGGGAATCCCGGAACCAGCGGCAGCAGGGCGACGGGCAGGTACATCAGCCGTCCGGCGATGACCAGGCACATGAACCACGGACGCCGGTGCCGCATGTGGTTGGTCCAGTGCGCGCCCGCGAATTGAAAGACAATGCAGATAAGCGACAGGCCGCTCAGCAGCCCAAAGTGGAATTCGGTGGCGCCCAGCGAGCGGAAGAGGTCGGTGGTGACCGGCGAGGAAACGCACGGCAGGTAGATCATGCACAGCATCCCCGCGAACGTGATTCGCCGCAGGTAATGGAC
>CAYWKN010000133.1:0-6357 GCA_964458765.1 uncultured Verrucomicrobiota bacterium | reverse complement strand
GGACCGGTCTGTCCCTGTAAAAAAAGTTGCATAACCACATAACGGTCTTAAACGACCTGCTTAATCGACATGATTGGGCGGAACTTGGCGAACCACAACGTGTTGGGGTTACCCACTGAAAACCTGGATCCGGACTTTCATGAAGAGATGCATCACCACGCTGCTATGGGTGTTTCTTGCGGCGGCAGGCCTGGGAGCGGCCGGATGGCTGGCCGGCGCCGGACGATCCGCAGGGGCTTCCGGAGTGCCCCCCGGGCTGGAGGAATACCCGCCCGGGGTGCGGTTCGTGACGGTGGCGCTGGGCGGATTCCGGGGGATCCTGGCGGATGTTCTCTGGCTGCGCGCCGCGCAGAAGCAGGACGAAGGCGATTTCTTTGAAGTGGCCCAGCTTTCGGGGTGGATCACGCGCCTGGCGCCGCGCTATCCGGAAGTCTGGTCCTATCATGCCTGGAACATCGCCTACAACATCGGCGCGATGTTTCCCGCCCCGGAAGATCGCTGGGCGTGGGCCATGCGCGGCATGAGGCTGCTGCGGGACGAGGGCATCCCGGCCAATCCACACCATTCCAAGCTGTACTGGGACCTGGGGTGGCTGTACAGCGACAAGATTTCCGGCCGGTGGGAGGAGAATCCGCTGGATTTCCGGGTGCGGTGGGCCGCCGAAATGACGGCTGTGTTCGGGACGTGGCAGGTTGACGCGGCGGCGGATCCCGATCCCGCGTGCCGCGCACGGCTTGCGGCGGCGGGGCTGAAGCCGGAGATCCTGCGGCAGGTTGATGCCCTCCACGGGCCACTCGACTGGCGATTGCCGGAAGCCCATGCGATCTACTGGGCCTTCCAGGGGCGGGTATACCAGGACCGGGATGCGCGGTGGTGTGACCGCCTTCTCTGGGTGTCGCTGGCCGAGATGGCGGAGGGTGGCGCGCTGCATTTCGACCCCGCCAGGAGACTTTACTTTCAGGAGCCACGGCTGGATGTGGCCCGGAACGGGGTGCGGAACATCCGATGGGCGGGCTTGCTGGAATCCCCGTTGACGGCCGTCGTGGCGGAACGGTTCCTGGGAGGGGCCATGGTCCTGTTGCATGCCTACGGCGATGCCGCGTCCGCCGCGGCGGCGCGGACCGAGTTGGCGGCGCTGCCGGGAGCCCGGCGCGTGGCGGCGGCAACCGAGGAAGCGGTTCTCGCGGAACTGGCGGACCGGCTGCAAGGTGTGCCGCCGGACCGGGCGCGTCAGATCGTGGAGGGATTCCTGCGGCGGGCGGAGTTGTGGCGTGGATTGGGGAATGAACCCGCCGCCGCCGGACTTGTCCGTCTGGCGGAACTGCATCGGGACGCGTTGGCAAGGGTGTGGGAACCGCGGGAATGGGCGGCATTCCGGGCCGGGTGGGACGGCATGGTCACGGAAGCGGGCCGCCATGCCGCGGCAACCCTTGCAGGCGCTTTGCCGTAGCCGGGGAACGGAGGGAGAGGCGATGAGAAAAGAGAGCATGCCATGGCGGTCCCTGCTGGCGGCGGCTGCCGTCGCAGGAGTGCTTCTGATGGCCGTGTTCCGGGTCGGTGGCTGCCGAAGGCGCGGAGTCAAAGAGGAGAACTTCGGCGTCATGGGAACCCTGGCTTCCGTGGCCGCCGGCGCCGGGGAGCAGGAGCGTTGTTCCGAATATGCGGGGATGGCGCTGGCCCGCATGCGGGAAATCGAGTCTGCGCTGAGTATCTACAGCCCCACGAGCGATCTTTCCCGGTTCAATGCCGCGGCCGGCAAGGGACTGATGCCTGTCGGGAACCACTTGCGGATGACGCTGGGGCTTTCGCTGGTGTATGGCGCCCTGACGCAAGGCGCCTTTGATGTGACGGTCGGGCCTGTTGTCCATGCGTGGGGTTTCAGCGGCGGCCGCAAGCCGGCGGCGCCCCTGGACGAAGCGACGCTGGAGGCCAGGAGGGCGCTGGTGGGATACACGAACATCGTCATGGCGGAGGGGCAATGCGGTCTGGCGCGAAGCGGGGTTGTGGTGGATCTGGGCGGCGTGGCCAAGGGCTACGCGGTGGATGTATGCTGCCGGGAACTGAAGGCGGCGGGAGCGCGGAATTTCATGGTCAACCTGGGCGGGAACATGCGGTGCCATGGCCGGCCGGAGCCTGATCGCCCGTGGCGGATCGGGGTGCGCGATCCCCTGCGGCCCGGTGGAACGGTCGGCCGGCTGGATCTGGGGGAAGGCATGGCGGTGGCGACATCGGGCAACTACGAGCGGTTTGTCGAGATCGAGGGCAAGCGGTATGCCCATATCATTGATCCGCGCACCGGCCGGCCCGTCAGCGGCATGGCGGGGGTGACGGTGGTGGCGCCATCGGCGGTCACAGCGGACGCGCTTTCGACGGGACTCTTTGTGCTGGGGCCGGAGGAAGGGATGCGGGTGTTGATGTTCTTCACCAACTGCGCGGCGTTGTTTGTGCCGGACAAGCCGGAAATGGAGATCCTGTTGACACCCGGGATGGAAAAGATTTTCCAGGTGGAGTCGGCTCTGGCGGGACGGGTAAAGCGGCTCCGCTGAGGGCCGGGAGGAACACAAGTGGCAGCACAGGATGTTCGTTCCAGACGGCGCTCCGCCGGAGCCTGGGGGGTGGTCTTGCTGGCGGCTGTGGCCCTGGCGGGTACGCTCCCGTGGAATGGGCGGCCGCTGCCGTTCCGCGCCTCGGAACTGCGGGTGCTGATGTGCGCGCGGACCATGGCCGAAGGCGGGGACTGGCTTGTTCCGGTGTATGAGAGGGAAGAGCGCATCAACAAGCCGCCCTTGATGTACTGGGTGGTGGCCGGCCTGTTTCGGGTGCAGGGGGGTACGGAGTCGCTGTCGTTGGCGCGCGGGGTGAATGCGGTGTTCGGCGCGTTGCTGGTCGCGGCGGTGTACGGGTGTGGACGGTTCTGGGTGGGCCGCCGCCGCGCGCGGATGGCGGCTTTGGTGACGGCCACAGGGTATCTCTTCCTCCGGTTTGCCCGCCTTTGCGAGACGGATGTGGCGTTGACATTCCTTACCACTCTTTCCTGCTTTGCGCTCTGGCAGGCTGCGGTGTGCCGCGGCTGGTCATGGTGGTGGTTGGCGGGATTGTTTTCCGGTCTGGGCTTCCTGTTCAAGGGACCCGCCGCGGCCGTGTTGCCGTTGGCGGCGCTGGCGGCCGGATATGTCACGGGGGCTGTGCGCGGGTGGAGGCGGGGCGCTACCGGCATCCTGCCGGTGGCTGTCACGTTCGCGGCGGTGGTGCTCCCCTGGTACCTCTATCTGCTGTGCGGACGGTCAGCCGGAGCGGCGGGGAAGGATATCGGCTACGAAATGGCAGCCCTTCTCCGGGAGAGTCCGCATCATGGACCTCCGGTCTATTACCTGTACATGCTGCCTCTCCTGATGTTGCCGTGGGGTGTGTTTCTGCCGGGCGGGGTGCTGGCGGCGTGGCGGAAACGGCGGCATCGGGGGTTCCGGTTTGTCCTGGGTTGGCTGTTCAGCGCCATGGCGGTGATGACCATGGTCAGGAGCAAGCAGTCCCATTATGCGATGTTGCTGTTGCCGCCCGCTGCGCTGTTGACCGGGACTTTCCTGCTGGCGGCGGCCAGGAACCGGCGGCCGGTGCGATATCGGGCCACGCGATGGGTGCTGCAGTTGTTGCGGTGGCTGGCGGCGGCAATGGGTGTGGCGGGCGCGGCGGCGCCCTGGTTCGCGGAAGGAGTGACGTGGAGTGCGGCCTTGTCCTGGGGTGTGCCGCTGGCGGCGGTTGCCGTGGCGGCGCCGTGGCTGTTCCGGAAGGAGCCGGTGCGCCGCGACATCGCGGTTCTGGCCGCGGCAGCCGTGTGGGTGGCGGCCGCCTATGGCTCCGTGTTCCATGAAATCGGCGAACCGGCGGAGATGTTCCGGGACTGCGCATCCGAGGCGAAAGGCCGTATCGGACCGGAGACCCGGGTTTTCCTGACGGGGCGTCAGGCCATGCCTTCGGAATTCTATCTGCACCACTTCATCTACAGGGCGGATGACCTTTCGCAGGCGTGGGAACACGCGGGGACCGGCGATCTGGTGATCGTCTCGCTCGATCGTGAGCATCGGCGGGTGTTGACGATGGAGCCGCCTGCCGGGCCGGTATTCCGGCGGCGCCAGGGGGAGTATGAACTGCGGTTATATGTGAAGTGAGCAAGGAGGCGGAGAATGGCATTGACGCGCTTGAGTGTGTCCCTGGACGATGAACTGGTCCGGCGGTTTGATGCGCGGATTGAGGCGGACGGGTGCCCGACCCGTTCCAAGGCGATCGGCGACCTGGTGCGCGAGAGTCTGGTGCGGACCGAATGGCGAAAGGGAGAAGACGTCGCGGGGGCGATCGTGATGGTGTATGACCACCACAAGTCCGATATCCTGCGGCGGCTGACCTCCGTGCAGCACGATTGTCACGAAGCCATCATCTCCACGCAGCATATTCATCTCGATCACGACAACTGCCTGGAGATTCTCGCCGTGCGGGGGAAGCCGGTGGCGATCGAGGCGATCCTCAAGCGCATCAAGGCCGTCAAGGGCCTGAAACATATCGCGCTGGCCGCCGGCACAACCGGGCGCCGGCTTGCCTGACGGGCGGGTCCCTTACAAGGGGCGGGTTCGCCAGCGGCGGTGGATCCAGATCCACTGGTCCGGATTCAGGCGCACGGCATCCTCGATCACCTTCGTGTAGAGTTGGGTGTACTGCTGGATGGTTTCCGGTTTGCGATCCGGCGGCGGCGCGATGGGGGGCAGCATGCGGACGAGGTGGGCGCCATTGGGCCGGCGGGTGATGAAGGCGGGAACCACCGCGGCTCCGGATTGGGCGGACATGAAGGCGAGGCCGGGCGAGGTGCAGGCCGGCTTGCCGAAGAACTCCACGAAGATCCCTTCCGTGCGGATCATGTTCTGGTCGAGGATAAATCCGACAATCTCGTTGCGGCGCAGCGCGCTCAGGCACTGGCGGTAGGAGTTGTGGGCGGGGACGAACTGGAGTCCGAACCGGCTCCGGGCTTCCATCCAGAAACGGTTCAGGGCCTCGTTCTTGATCTTCTTGGTGATGATGGTGGCGGGGAAATTGAACTTCGGCGCCATGGTGCAGAGGATGTCCCAGTTGCCGAGGTGCGCCGAGAGGACGATCATGCCCTTGCCGGAGGCCAGCGCCTCGCGCCCGTGCTGGTCTCCCTCCCACGTGATGTCGCGACGGAGGTCCTCCTCGGGAAGGTGCTGCAGCCGGAATTCCTCGACAAGGTTCATGCCGAGATTGCGATACATGGTCTTGAGAATGGCGGAACGCCCGGGTTCGCCTTTCTCGGGGAAGGCCTCGCACAGGGCCTGGATGGCATCCTGACGGTGGTAGCGGACCACGGAACCGAAGAACCAGCCCAGACCCCGGCCAATCGCCAGGGCCCGTTCTTTCGAGAGGGCGGCGAAGAACCGGGACAATGCCTTGAGTAGGAGGATCCACATCGCAATCACCGGCGCACACGGTATGCGCAAAGGGATGGCGGGTCAAGTCCCGGGTGGGCGGTTTGTGGGTGCGGGCGGGATCCGGGTCAAAGCGTATCCACGGGGCTGACCACGCCCATGGGGCCTTTGTTCAGCACGTGGGTGTAGATCATGGTGGTCTTCACGTCGGCGTGGCCCAGGAGGTCCTGGACGGTCCGGATGTCCTGGCCCGCTTCCAGCAAGTGGGTTGCGAACGAATGACGGAAGCAATGCGGCGTGAAGCGCACCGTCAGACCGGCCTCGCGGACAGCCTGTTGTACGGACCGTTGCAACTGTTGCTCATCGAGGTGGTGCCGCCGCACATGCCCCGACCGGGGGTCCTTGGAGTAGCCGTCCGCCGGGAAGACATACTGCCAACGCCATTCGTAGGGCGCCTTGGGATACTTCCGGTCGAGCGCGTCGGGCAGGTACACCTCATGCATGTTCTTCGCCTTGTCCTCCTCGTACAACAACCGCCGCTGCTCCAGCCAACGCCGCAGGTCGCCGGCATACTTCGCCGGGAGCGGCACGTACCGGTCCTTGTTGCCCTTCCCGTGGGCAACGATGCGGTTCTGGTCGAACTGTATATCCTGCACACGCATGCCGAGGCACTCCTCGATCCGCATCCCGGTTCCGTAGAGGAGGCACGCGATCAACTGCTCGCGGCCTTGCAACCGATCCAGTACCGCCTTGATCTCCGCCCGGCTGGCCACGACCGGCAGGCGCAGTCCCTTCCGGGCGCGGGGGAAGTCGGCGAAGTTCCCGATGTCCTTCTTGATTGCCTTCTTGTATAGGAAGACGACCGCATTCAGCGCCTGATTCTGCGTGGACGAAGCCACTTGCAGGCGCAGCGCCAGGTGCTTCAGGA
>CAYWKN010000132.1:0-6367 GCA_964458765.1 uncultured Verrucomicrobiota bacterium | reverse complement strand
CCGCCTCCGCAACCTGCGCGTGGCTCACCAGAACGCTGCCCTTGGCTTTGGCGAGTAGGCTCCCGAACGGATCCTGGACGCGGGCAAGCCTCGGGTTGGCCGTGGCGCAGTTGTAGACGGCATAGAGCCAGTAATCCTGCCGCATATTGCACGCTTTGGCCCACTCGTTGGCAGAGACCTCGATGTCGCCGGTCATGGCTCGTCCCTTGACCTCAATGGACCGCTTCTCGTTGCCTGGCCGGATGGAAAGCAGATCGAAGCCTGGATTGTCCGGCAGTCCGGCGCGGCGGGCAAGATCAGGCGTGTGGACGTCGAGGACTTTGGCCCCGGCGGCTTCCTCGAACGCTTGCGCCAACTGCATGGCGACCATCTCGACGTTCGTGTCGTGCTGTTCGATATCCGCCGGATCGGAAGACGGCACCACGAGTGCGTGGGCCACGAACGTGACCTCGCCCGGCGCAATCAGATCGGCTTCCCGGTGCAGAACGGCTAGGGCGTTCTGACGGCGCGCGGCAAGCTCGCGCTGCTGGCACTTGACCTCCTCCAACGCCTCTATCGCCTTGCGGTTGCCACCGCGAGCCTTATCGGAGTGCTTGGCACGGGCTCCGGCTAGTTCAGTCTCCTGGTAGTCGAATCCCCGGCGGATGAATCCTTCTCGTTCCGGGACGCGGTCAGCAAGGGTTTTCTTAAGTTCGAGGGCCATCCCGCGGGCGATTCGCTCAGCCAGATAGGCGTGGGCAAGTTCCTTCTGCTCAGGGGCAGTCACGGCCAGTCGCTGGGCCGACGCGGGAAGCCCGTGACCACCCTTCAGAAGCAGGAGATGCTCGACCGGGCAGACGCAGATCTCAGCGCCCTCCTGCTGGCAAATCCCGACGAGGCGGCAGTCGAGCACCTCTTCCTGTGCGAGATCGGGCAGTTCGGGATCAGCCCGGCGAACAACCGAGAGAAGCGCCATGTGGAAGAGGTAGGGCTTGGCGGCTGACGGATCGATGAAGACAGCGCCCCGCTTGCCGATGTCGGCTAGCCGTTCGGTTGCCAGGGCACGGAAGCGCTCGAACACAGGTTCGCCAGGATGAAGCCAGATGACGTCCTTGCGGTCCGACGGGTGCGCCACCGAGAAGTTGTCCCGGCAATTTTCAGGGTAGAGTTCGAAAACGGGAAGGAGCGGGTCCAGCGCCCCGAAACGAAGGGGCCTGAGCGAGAACACGCCATCCATATCGCCTTCAATCTCAATGTCCATAAGCGGGGCGGATTGTTGGATGTACTGGCGAATGTAACCGGGCAACAGGCGGAAATAGACTTCCTGCTCCATGTTGGCGCGGAGACGCGGGAGATCTTTCGCCACGTCGCCACCAGCGCCGTAAAGGGACTTCTCGCGCTTGGCCAGGGCTTCGATCTGTTCCTTGGTCAGGCGGCCGTCTAATTGCTGGGCGACCACGTCAGCGTTCTCGGTGACGGCCAGTTCCATGTACCGCTTGATGGAGACACCATCGAAGATTCGCCCGATGCAATCGAAGACCTTGTCGGATTGGAGTTCTTTGCGGATCTTCTCCAACTTGTCGAGCAGCACCTTCAGGACCTTGCCTTCGCGGGTCGAGGGGGCGACCAGATTGATGATAATTACAGGATCATGTTTCTGTAGATAACGGTGGATGCGGCCCATACGCTGTTCCAGTCGTGCGGGGTTCCATGGCACGTCATAGTTGATCATGATCCAACAGAACTGGAGGTTGATCCCTTCACCCGCAGCATCCGTGCAGATGAGGAAGCGGGCACCGCCCTGATCGAGGGGTTTGCGGAAGCGGGCCACCTCTTCCTCGCGCTGGCGATACTGCATGCCGCCGTGAATCTGGGCGATCTGGCCAGTGTAGCCCATACCGCCAAGCCTGCGCACAAGGAATTCGAGCGTGTCCCGATGCTCGCTGAATACGATGAACTTCTCGCCGCTGAACCGGGAGTCGGTCAGAACCTCCCGAAGTTTGTCAAATTTCGACTCGTGGCCGCCGTCGTGGACCTTGCGGGCCAGAAAGAGCAGGTCCCGGACCTGCTCCTTTTCGGCTAGCAGATCGGCGAGGGACGCTGCGACAACGCCCTGCAGAAGCCGGTCTTCGGCGGCCTCGTGGGCTTCGCCGTGCTCTTCGTCGCCCTCGTCGTCCGCGCCGGTGGTGTCTAACAGATCGTCCTCATGAAGCCGGGCCTGGAGGGTCAGCATCTGTTCGGTCGTGATTTTGCCGTCCTGGATGTCGTCGATCAGTGTGCTCAACTTCTCCATCCGGCGCTCGAATGAGCGGAGAAGGGCGTAAGTTGAGCTGGCTAGGCGGCGCTGGAACACGCTCATGGCGAGGCGTGCGGCTTCCCGGTTCAGCAGTTTAGCCTTGTTGTACACGAAACGCAGATAATCGGTGGTCTCATCGTAGAGTTTCTGTTCGCTTTCCTCGCCCTGACTGAGTTCGTATCCCAGGGTGTCGGAGATGCGCTTCGGATAGAGCGGTCGGCCGTCGAGGTAGACCATCTCTTCCTTCGTTCGGCGGATGAAATGCGCTTGCCTGCGGTCGCGCGGGAACTCGTCGAACGCATCCGGGGTTGTGAGCATCTCGGGTTCGAGAAGCCGCCAGATGGCGTAGTACGGGTAGTCCTTGCCCATGTGCGGGGTGGCGGTCAGGAGAAGAAGATGATGGGCGCTCCAGCCCAGCCGCCAATGAGTGTTCTGGGATGGGATGCCTGCGATGGCTTCTGCCAGGCAGTAGCGATCCGTTTTGCGAACGCGCAGATCGTTACCCCGGTCGGCAGCCAGCTTGTGCGCCTCGTCGAAAATGACGAGGTCGTAGGGAACGACGGTCGGTTCACACAGGCGGGCGAACACGCGGGGGCTGGCCAGCGTATCCAAACTGACGATCACGCGGTCACCCACCTCACCCTGGAACGGGTTGTCCGCACGCGCATCCGCTCCCGTGACGATGCGGAACGGGAGGTTGAACAATGTCAGTAACTCGCGCCGCCAGTTGCCCACCAAACCGGCAGGCGTGACGATCAGAGTCCGTCGCAGCAGCCTGCGGGACAGCATTTCCCGGATGTAGAGGCCGGACATGATGGTCTTTCCCGCGCCGGCGTCATCGGCCAGAAGGAAACGCAGCCTGGGCTGCTTCAGCATGTGGTCGTAGACAGCGATGCGCTGGTGCGGCAGGGGATCAATGCTGGATATCTCGGTAGCGAAGGCGGGGTTCATCAGGTGACCGAAGGACAGGCGTTCGCCTTCGGCCAGGACCTTCACGATGTCCGGCTGGGCGGTGAAGTCCAGGATAGCGGGCGGTGTCGTTTGCGGCTTCCCGTAGGGCGCCGACTCCTCGGCCACTCGCATCTCGAGCTGCTGAAGTTGGTTCCAGTACAGCCGAGACGGCTTAGTTTGCTCGTTCTCCCACCGGTTGACGGTGGTATACGAGACGCCCAGACGGTAAGCCAGCACCTGCTGAGTCAGGCCGAGTTCCCCGCGCAAGCGCTTGATGCGCTCGGCGTAATCTTCTCCTGGCTTCTCCCCTATCGCATAGCGTGCGGCCATTGTCGCGTCTTCCGTCGTTCGGAACCGAAATTTGAATTTCGGAGAATGTAGCAGTTGCTATATTTGCCGTCAACATGTCACGCGACTACAATCTATGAGTGGCGTGGAGAATGCAAAAATAGGCAGAGTCCGTCGAGAGCCAGGGAACAAACAGGCCCGCGCGGCGCCGTCAGGGCGTGGCGGCGTTGTACACGTTCGAAACCGCCGTGGCGCCCCACGTGGCCGTCACGCCATTGACGGTGTACAGCGTGCGGTACAGGATGTCGTGATCGTAGATATCGGCTCCATCGCTGCCGGCCAGCGCCAGCGACAGGCTTTGCTCGATATCGGCCGGCGAAGGCTGCACCGTCACCACGCCGACCGCGGTGGAGGCTTCCACATGCGTCACGGCTTTCGCGCGGCCGTTGACGAAGCTCACGAACTGGGCCGTCGCGCTCCGGGTCCATGCCGCCGTGAATGTCCCCTTGCCGTACCGGGCTTCCTGCGACTGCCACATCAACTCGGCGATCAGGTAATCCGGACGCGCATCCGCCGGCAGTTCCAGCATGCCGTTGAAGCTGAATCCGACCCGGTCCGCAAGGTAGGATTCCAGCCACAGCGTGCCGTCGGTGTAGGCATTCCACATGTACGTCACATGAAACTCGCGGCCGCGGGCGTGTGCCAGCCTGCCGATCTCGCCATGCCAGTCGGTCACCACCTTCTTGCGCAGCGCCACCCAGTTGGCATCCCCGAGCTGGCCGCCGGGATAAGCCGCCCAGTACCGGTCATTGGCCGCCTGGTCATAGGTGGCGCCCGTTCCCCACACCCCCAGATCGCATTCCGCCATGTCAATCCCGTCCACCCCCATGGCCAGCAATTCGCCCGCCACCGACCGCGTCCAGGCCACAACCTCGGGATTGTAGATGGAAATCAGGTAGTCGGCGGGGCTGAAATCGGTGCCGTCGGCAGCCTTTTGCCGCCAGGATGGATTGGCATTCCATGCCGTCTTCGACCGGTTGAGTTCCAGCCACGCATACACCTTCAGCCCGGCCTGGTGACCGCGGTTGACGAGCTTGCGCATGAGATCCTGCGCGCCGAGCCCGCCCTCCTGCGTGAGGTACGGCGTGGTGGGATTGGCCCAGTACGTTCCGTACGGCGCGGTGAAGGCCTTGACGTACAGCGCATTGCAGCCCCAGGAGACCGAGGTGCGCACAATCAGGTCGGCCACGGCATCGGCGTTCATTCCACTGTAGGGACCGCCGTAGTAGTAGCCGGGACTGATGCGCAATCCCTTGATCCTGGTGATCGTGTTCGTTCCCGGCGGCGGTGGCGGCGCGTCCTTCACGAGAGGATTCGTACCATGCTCGACCTCCCAGCCGTCGCTGTAGCCGTCGCCATCCGTGTCGGCCAGGGCGGGGTTGGTGCCGGTGACCAAACTCTCACGGGCGTCCGCAAGCCCGTCGGCATCGGCATCCGCGTCGCCGCGGGCCGCCAGATACAGCCGGGTGCGCACCGCGGCCACGGGCGGACGCCCCGTGGTGGCGTTATCCGTCCACAACACCGTGGCCCGCCCCTGCACCGGCAATCCCGCGACCGCCAGTTGCCATCCGTTGGTCAGCGACGGCACCACCTCGACACCCACATCCTTGAAGTACACATCCACCGAGCCCACCGGAAATGCCGCCGTATCCAGCGTCACCACGGCTCCGCTGGCATTCGCCTGGACCGCGGCAATCCTCGGCGCGGCGGCGAAAACGCCGAACGGATAGGCATAGGGGCGGCGCTCTGTCCACGCATAGGACGACGGCGCCCGCCGCCGGTACCAGAATCCTTCGCCCATGGGCATCTTCCGGGACGAGACCGCCCCGCTCAGTTCGCACCAGACGGCGCTGCTCGCCGACTTGCCGCTCTTCTTGAGCCACTGCGTGTCGCCCGCATCGGGATCGTTGATCGTGTCGGACAGCGTGCTCTTGCGGTCGCCGTAGGCGCCGCTCGCGGCCATGCGGGTGCTGTTGAGGGCCATCGCGGCGGTGTAGGGATAGGCGAAGAGATTCAGGCCAGGCGCCAGCGTCACCGCCCGCGATTCGTCCGCCACCACCTCGCCGGATACAAAGACGGACTTGGTGGCGGAACCGCGATTGACAATCCAGAACCCCTCCCCGGGCGCAAGCGTCAAGGCACTTCTCTGCCACGAGCCCGAATCGGAAAACCACTTTCCATCCTTGGCCGGATCGCCAGTGCCGTCCGCCTTGAACGCGCCGGCGTACGACTGCGAGACCGTGTCCCACTTCAGGATCTTGTCCGCCTGGGATTCCGAAGCGCCGCCGGTCAGTTGTCCCGCCAACACCGCCTCCAGCGCACCGGAGAAAGGCTGCAGCGGAATGGCATGCAGGGAATTCCCCGCCGCCGCCTCAATACGCGTGAAACCAGCCGGACGGGAAACACTGTCGTAAAGCCCCGCAAAGACCTCGACAGACATCATCACCGCCAGCGCTGTCGCAAAAAATACATTCGTCTTGTGTCGAAACATGGCTCCACCCTCCTTGCATCCGCACATGGAGCAATCAGAGAGCATCAATCAGACCAATCGTTTCGCAGCCAGAAATAACAGGGAATTCCCCCGAAAAACCAAGGCAACGGCATTTTATGCGACGGTTTCGAATGATTTCCAAAGTGTCTCAGGACCGAATGAAGCTTTTCCCGTCACAGGTTTCTCATTTCTGTGAATTGCAAATGATCCTGAGGCTCTAGCTATTGCCCGCAACCCAATTCAGTTTAGGGGTATGCACTTGACTCATGGGCAGGAAGAACCCACCCCTAACCCCTCCAAGG
>CAYWKN010000131.1:0-6487 GCA_964458765.1 uncultured Verrucomicrobiota bacterium | reverse complement strand
GGGCAAGACCGTGCAGGAGCAGACGGCGAGGATGGTCCCCGAAACCGACGCGACGCCATACGCCAGGGCTTTGTTCGTCTTCGGTCCGAAGTATTTCATGACCGCGTTCTGGCTCACAAACACTCCGATGGCGCCGGCAATAAAGAACGCCGGAACCAGGCAAAGCAGCACATGCTCGCGGGCATACCAACGCGTCAGCTTGAAAGCCTCAATCAGCGCGCCTTGAAACCGTTGCGAGTCCACCGGCAAGTGGTACAGCGCAAGGAAGACCGCGCACAGGAGAACCAGGATGCCCAATTCCTTCCTCATGGCCGCTTTTTCTCCCCGTAACGCAGGCGCCCTGCCTGCCGCTCCTGCCTGGATGCGGCTGAGGATCGCAGCACTGCCTCCGCACAAGCAAAGAAATCGGTCACACAAGGGCATTTCAAGCGGTAGAATACCTGCACGCCCCGCTTTTCATCCTCCACAATTCCCGCGTTCTTCAGCACGGACAGGTGCTTGGAGACCGTCGAAAGGTCGGACCCAACCCATTCGCGGATTTCGCAGACACACCGGGGGCCAGCCTTCAGGCCGTCCACCATCAGCAGGCGCGCCGAATGAGCCAACGCCTTCATGATTCTCGCTCGCTCCATATACAATGCGCGCCTCGCCGGATTCATGGCCCCTCCAGTCATATACTTGGTTACTTTGCCAAATAGCCATGTATTTGGCAACCGCCAACTGCGATTGACTGCAGGAAGGGACTTTTGGCCTCAGGCAACGCCTTAGCCAAGCACACAATTTTCGCCCGTAACCTGGGAACTCCCGGCTGTGTATTCGTGGAATTCAATCTTCACACCGCTGGGATCCGCCGTCCACGCCTGCCAACTCCGGTCGGCCCCGAACGCCTTCTCCGTGACCGGAATCCCGCGGGACCGGAGACGCCCGCACACGGCGTCCAGATCGCTGACTTCCAGGCAAAGGTGCTGGATCACCTGATGTTCCTGATATCCGGCATCCCCACGCCGGAAAATCTCGATGTAGCGGCCCGGCTTGACTTCCAGATAGAACCCGATCACCTGACCCTGCCGCAGGAAATCAAAAGCCTTACGGAATCCCAACCCTTCGCAGTAAAAGCGCTCCACCGCCGGAAGGTCCTTTGCCAACAAACACACATGGGCAATGTCTTTGATCATGGATTCCTCGCTCTTCCCGCTTTGTATAACACCGTTTCTGTCGCAACATTCCATGCATACACCTCAACGAATGCGCACGGGGGGCGGCCGCTCCCCAAACCGCTTGCCGAGTTCCATCACCTGCTCCAGCGGCCCGACCCCGTCGGAGGCGCCTGGCTTCGACAAACTGGCGGCCGCGCAACAGGTCCCCAGCCGTGCCGCCTCATCCACCGGCCATTCCTCATGCAAGCCATATAACATTCCGGCGCAAAATGCATCCCCTGCGCCTGTCGCACCCGCAATGTATCCCTCCGGGAGCCGTAACGATCCCAACGCATAGCGGCGTCCCTTGCTGTCACGCATGTAAACCCCCTCCGGCATATGCACAGCCACCAGCCGCAGGTTCCCCGCCGCGCACAACTTCTCCACGGCATCCATCAGAGCAGGTCCATCCAGTATTCCATCCCCACCCCGCACCTGCACCCCGGCAGCCCTCGCCGCTTCGATCTCATTCAGAATGAGATAGTCCACATAACGCAGCACGGGGGGCACAAGCGCCTGGAAGCGGTCGCTTTCCTCGCTGACCACATCCACACTGGTGAATATGCCTGCCTTCTGCACCGACGCCAGCAACCGGGCCGCCACGGTTCCATGGTCCGGATCCGCCTGATCCAGCGAGTCCAGCAGCAACAGGTACCCGAGATGGAAAATACGGCAGGTCAGCTTTTCAACCGGCACGTCCTTCGGCCCAAACAAGGCATTGGCGCCACGGTGATGGTAGAACACCCGGTCACCGCTTCCCACCTCGCTCATCACGTCCGTGAATGACGTGGGGGCCTCGGCCGTCACCCGAAGGCCGCCCACATCCACGCCAAGGGCGTCAAACGCCGAACGGAGGTAAGCGCCATCAGCGTCATCCCCCACAACCCCCAGACCTTTCAGGGGAAAGGGCGCCCGCATCCGCGAAAGATCGTTCAGCACATTCGCAGGGGCGCCCCCGGGACAGAACTCCTGCCCCTGGATATTCCCAAGCATCCCGCGGCCCGGCAGCCGGTCCACCCGCTTGACCCTGTCCACAATCCAATTACCCGCCGATGTTATTCCGCTTCTCATAGCGCTCCCGACTCCTTATTCCCGTACCCATCACACCTGATCCGCCCCCCGGACCCGTTGCACCTGATTGCAAGCCTGCATGGCAATGGGTCGAAGTATACCAACCGCCGGATTGAAGTCCACCACGACAAGCACGACGGAGCAGCATTAGCAGTCTTGTGCTGGCTCCTGCTTCTCTGGTATAGCTGGCGTGAACCGATGGGAAGAACTTCATGAAAACACTGGAAATCGTTCTCGGAGAATCCCCCTTCACACAGCTCGTGGATCATGCCCGCAAGATCCATGCCTGCATCGGCCTGCTGCGCCCGATTGCCGATGCCATTGTCGAAGGTAATGCCGTGCGCCTCAAGGATCTGCAGCACACGATGTCGGCCACGGAATACGAGGCCGACCAGATCAAGGATCAGATCCGCCAGCATCTTCCACGCCGCTTCTTCCTCTCGGTCAATCGGGAGGACATCCTTAACTACGTGCGGCAACTGGACCGCATGGCGGATGATGCGGAGGATTTCGCCGTGGTCGCCACCTTCCGGCGCATCAGCCTGTTGCCGGACTTGCAGCCGGGGTTCTTCGCTCTCGTGGACAAAGTCCAGGAAGTCAGCAATGCCCTCCTGGAACTTGCGGAACTGCTGGCAGCCCTTGAAAAGGAGGCTTTCGAGGGCCCACGGGCGGAGATGGTGCTGAAGAAGATTGAGGCTGTCTGCCATATGGAGTGGGAGTCCGACAAGATCAGCAGGCAATTCGCCCGCATGTGCTACGCGTCCTTGGATATGGACCCCGTGAACATCATGCTTCTCGAAAAACTCTGCAGGGCGCTCACCGGCATTGCCGATCACGCCGAAAACGTCGGAAAGAACTTGCGGCTCATGATCTTGCGCCGATAACCCTTGCCAGCAGGTATCCATGATTGATCATTTCGTCGCTGCCCTTGCCCTAGTAACGGGCTTGTACATGGCGTGGAACATCGGCGCCAACGATGTCGCCAACTCGTTCGGAACAGCGGTGGGAGCCGGGACTCTCTCCTTCAAGCGCGCGCTGATCATGGCCGCGATTTTCGAATTAGCGGGTGCGTTTTTCTGCGGGTCTCACGTGGCGGATACGATCCGTGGCGACATCGTTTCGCCGCAGTGTTTTGTTGCCTCCCCGTTGGAATTCGCGGTGGGCATGCTTTCGGCGCTCCTTGGAGCATCTCTCTGGCTGCACGTTGCCACTTGTTTCGGGAAACCGGTTTCAACCACGCACGCCATCATTGGCGCCGTGGTGGGATTCGGGGTCCTGACCCACGGGACCGGCGCCATCCAGTGGAACAAGATGACAGGCATAGTTGCCAGCTGGTTCGTCTCTCCGGTCGCCGGCGCCCTTCTGGGGTTCCTCACCTATACCCTCATCCGGAGGTATGTGCTGCGAAGCCATCACCCGCTGCAACAAGCCACGATTGTCGTCCCGGTCGGCACAGGCCTGGTTGTGGCTATCATCGTTGTCTCCAGTTGCAAAGACCTGCTCTTCCGGTTCATGCCGCCTTCCGTGTCCGTGTGCGCCAAGTGGTGTATCGCCTCCATGCTGGCCCTGGTGGCCGGAGCGATTTCGGGTGCCGTCAACCGCCTCGTCCTTGTGCGCAAGGAACCGGCGGCACTCCCGGAGGATGGGACCGAAACCGATGTGGCGGAACAATGGTTTGGCTGGCTGTTGATCCTGACTGCATGCTACATGTCGTTTGCCCACGGCGCCAACGATGTCGCCAACGCCATCGGCCCCATGGTGGGAGTCATCCAGGCGTTGTCAGGATCCGTGATCCAGGCCGCCCCGGTTCCCCTGTGGGTTCTGGCGCTTGGCGCGGTTGGGATCGTGGCAGGTCTGGCCATGTACGGCCACAAGGTCATCGAGTCCGTCGGCCGGAAAATCACGGAAATCACCCCTACGCGCGGTTTTGCCGCGCAATTCGGCACCGCGACCACTGTGTTGGTATGCTCGCTCATGGGGCTGCCGATTTCCACGACCTTTGTGCTCGTGGGTGCGGTTCTGGGCGTCGGACTCGCACGCGGTGTCGCCGCGATTGACATGCGGGTAGTCCGCGGCATCTTCATGTCCTGGGTAATCACCCTTCCGGCGTCCGCCATTGGAGCGATCGCCGTCTACGAGGCCCTCAAGTTCCTGATGCGGTGCCTGTAGGAATACCCCCTGCAACGCCGCACGACTTGGCCGCATCACCGCTTCGTCTGTACCGCCCCGCCAGCCTTCATCACTTTTTCAAGCTTGGGCGCGATCACCATCCGGCAGTATGGCGCATTCGGGTTGCGATTGAAGTAGTCATTGTGATAGCCCTCCGCCGGATAGAAGGGGCCTGCCATTTCAATCGCCGTAACTATCGGCGTCTTGTAGTGCCCTGATCCCTGCATCGCCACCTTGGACTCCTCCGCTTCCTTCCGTTGCGCTGCCGAGAAACAGTAGATCACCGACCTATACTGGGGCCCCACATCCGCGCCCTGGCGGTTGGGAGTAGTGGGGTCATGCATTCTCCAGAACAGTGACAGCAGTTTCCCATAGCTCACAACCTTGGGGTCGAATGTAATGCGCACCACTTCCGCGTGGCCCGTGTTTTCCTCGCAAACCGCCCGGTATGTCGGATTGGCAACATGCCCCCCGGAGTATCCGGATTCGACCTTGATGACACCCGATTGCCGCTGGAACACCGCCTCGGTGCACCAGAAGCATCCAGCACCGAACATGGCCACTTCGGCCCTGTTCGTGACCTCGGTCACGCCCGTTGGCGAGTTGTTCGTCATAGGTTCGCTCCTCCCGGCCCATGCGCCGAATGCGATGGCGGTCAACCCGATCAGCGGCAAGGCCTTCATCCCGCAACTATATCAGAAAGGAACGCCGAATTCACGCCGGCAATGGGAGTATCCTGCCCAGGAGGCAAGGGACGGCCTGCTCAACCCGCAGGATACGCGCCCCGAGCGACACGGGTTCGAAACCGGCGCCGGTCAGCCGGTCCGTTTCGTATTGGGTAAATCCTCCTTCGGGCCCCACCGCCAATGTGACAGGTTCGCTGATATTGGCAGGGCACGGCTGCAACGAGCCAGGATGCGCCACGATCCGGCGCGTTCCCTGTGAGAGGCCCGGCACAACGTCCTCGACAAACGGCTTGAACTCCGGGTGAAGACTGATCACCGGAAGTGTCGTGTCTCGGGCCTGTTCCAATGCCAGCAGGACTTTCTCCTGCAGGGCCTCCGGGGCCAGCCAGGGAGTGGCCCAGTAACTCTTCTCGACACGGTACGCGCCGAACACCGCCACGCGTTTGATGCCGAACGTGACGATCGCCTGCAGGAGACGACGGAAGCATTTCGGTCGCGGCAATGCCAGCAGCATGGTTATTTGCGGTGGCTCCGGCGCTGGGTCGGTCAGGCGGACCTCCAATTCCACCACTCCCGGTGACTGCGAGGTCAAGGTGCCGGTCCCGATGCAACCGCCGATGCGGCCAATGCGGACAACGTCCCCTACCCGCGCACGATGTACAGTCGCGATGTGCAGTGCCCGCCGGCCGCGGAGTCGAACGCAGCCGGGCGAGACAAAGTCCGAGTCTTCTACGATAATCAGATTCATTGTGGTGTATATGGTGGATACGGGACTGCGGGAACGCAGGTGCGCCCGGCGGGACTCACCGAAAAAAAAAGGCCTGTGTCATGGACACAGGCCCCAAAATAACCCCGGCAACGCGCTACTCTCCCACGGCTGTTTACCGCAGTACCATCGCCGCAAAGGCCCTTAACTTCCGTGTTCGGTATGGGAACGGGTGTTACCTCCTCGCCATGGTCACCGGGAAAAAAGAAACATAGAGATTGGGTATTCAAACACTCACGTCAAAGGCATGAGCTAGAAAAAAGTCAAGCCACACGGCTGATTAGTACTGGTCAGCTTAAGTCCTCGCGGACCTTACACCTCCAGCCTATCAAGGTCGTAGTCTACAACCTGCCTTCAGCTCCTTTCGGAGGGGAGATCTAATCTTGGAAGAGACTTGGCGCTTAGATGCTTTCAGCGCTTATCCTTTCCGCACATAGCTACCCAGCGATGCTCCTTGGATGGAACAACTGGAACACCAGAGGTGCGTCATTCCCGGTCCTCTCGTACTAAGGAATGTTTTCCTCAAATCTCCTACGCCCGCAGCGGATAAGGACCAAACTGTCTCACGACGTTTTGAACCCAGCTCGCGTACCGCTTTA
>CAYWKN010000130.1:0-6489 GCA_964458765.1 uncultured Verrucomicrobiota bacterium | reverse complement strand
CGTCCGCCCCCTGAAGAACCAGGTGGACGATGTCATGGAGGAAATCCGCGCCCACGCCGAACGCGGCGAGCGGGTGCTCGTCACCACCCTCACCAAACGCACCGCCGAGGATCTCTCCGGCTACCTCGCCTCCGTCGGCCTGAAAGTCCGCTACCTGCACGCGGATATCGACGCCATCCAGCGCGTCGAAATCCTCCGCAGCCTGCGCAAGGCCGACTTCGACTGCCTGATCGGCATCAACCTGCTCCGCGAGGGACTGGACCTGCCCGAGGTGTCCCTCGTGGCCGTGCTGGACGCCGACAAGGAGGGATTCCTGCGTTCGGAAACGTCCCTGATCCAGACAGCAGGCCGGGCCGCTCGCCATCTCGACGGCAAGGTCATCCTCTATGCGGACCAGGTCACCGATTCCATGCGCCGGATGATCGAGGTCACCCGCACCCGCCGGATAGCGCAGGAGGAATACAACCAGCGCCACCACATCACCCCGCAAACCATCCGCAAGAGCATCCAGGACAGCCTGGTGATCGAGAACGGCAGCCGCGAGATCGAAGACCGCATCGCGCGGGAAAGCGGCGCGGAATACGACGTGCATGCCACCCTGCGGGAGATGGAAGCCGAGATGCTGGAAGCCGCCGAAGCCCTCGAATTCGAACGCGCCGCCATCCTCCGCGACCAGATCAAGGAACTGCGCCTGGCCTCGGGCATCCAGGGCGACCACCAGGAATCAAAGGACCGGCCCGCCATCCGCTACGACAAGCCCCGCCGCCAGAAAAGCCGCCGGGGGGGCAGCTCGTAATACCAATCTCCAACATCCAACAAGGAATGCCCAATGTCCAAGGGAGAGAAGAGGGCGAAGGCAGGGCCTGTCGCCAATGGGTTCGCACAACTCTCTCCCACTTGGAAATTGGATATTCCTTGCTGGATATTGGACATTCAGTTCTTCGGAAGACCTGGGCGCTGCTCAGAGGCTGGACTGAAGTCTGATCAAAGACAAAACCGACACTGGAGTCCTTCCCCATGAAACCATATCCCCGCACTTTCCCCGCCACAGGCCTTGTTCTCCTCGCACTTCTCGCGGCGTTTCCATCGCGTTCCGCGTGCGCCGACGAAACCATCACCCTCCAGGATTTCGAAACCGGACTCGAGATCAACACCTGGCCCCCCGAGGCCGCCCGACCGGAATTCTCCACCAACTGGACCGCGGACGGCAGCCGGTCGCTCCTGATCCACGGCGATACCATGGCCGCCATTGACGCCATGACAACACGCGACTGGAGCCCCTACCAGTTGTGGCGCCTGCACGTGAACGTGCCGGGGAACGAAGGCGTCGTCATCGGCCTGGAAATCGCCGACAACGTGGGCGGCTATCACAACCGCCACCAGAACTCGGCCAGCGCCGCCCCGGGAGAGTCCGTCGTCACCGTGGATGTCGGCGGCAACCTGTGGCGCGGGGAACGGAACCGGCCCTACCGGGACAAGAAGAGCCCGATCGACAAGCAACGCATCAACCGTTTTGCCATCACCGCCTACGGGCACGATCTCTACGTGGACAGGATTGAACTGGCCAGGTCCGTCCCGCTTTCCTGCCCGGGCGGTTTTGCCTTCGACCTCGGTAACAGCAACCAGCCGGTGCAATCAGGCTGGATCGGCATCGGTCCCGACACCCGATGGAACGAGACCAACGGATTCGGCATCACCCGCGGCGCGCGCTCGCTGGGCATGACCACCCCCTACCCGACGCTGGTCATGGGCGACGGGCTCAAGATGGGCGATGCCGCGCTCGAAGTCCGCCTACCCGGAGGCCGCTATCTCGGCTGGGTCCTGTTCGAACGCGCGGGGTTCTGGGAGGACGAACAGGCCGCCTATACCAACGCCGCGCTGCTCGCGAACGGAGAGATCGCCGCTTCGCACAGCGCCCGGGTAAACGACGCCTGGTTTGAACTGCAGGATGTCGAAGCGCTTTCCCAGGAGGACATCGTCCACCGCATGGTTCTGAAGAGGCAGAAAGTCGCCGACTTCACCTTCAACGCGATTGCCGGACGCAACCGGTTCACCCTTGACGTTCAGGGGGTCCGGGGCGAAGTCCCGCGACTGGCGGGGCTGGTGCTGGCGCCGGACACTCCGGAAGGCCGCGCCTTTCTCCAGGGCCACAAGGAGCGCCAATACAACGCCATCGCGGCCACGCATCAGCTTCTCCGGAAAGCCCGCCGGGAAGGCGACCCCGCGAAGGCCTCAGCCCCCCTGCTGCTGGCCCCGCTTCCAACCCACGAGGCCATGTCCCCGGAGGATTGGCCCGCCATCACACGTTCCCAGCCCGTTCCGGACCTCGCCGGCTTCCCCGGAATGACGGTGTACCGGCTTGTCGGCCTGTATGCCACGCAGGAACTCTCCGTCGCCGCCGCGGTGACGGATCTCGCCGGCGGCAACGGCGTCATTCCGCGCACAGCCATCCGGCTGGCGGGCAACCATTATCTGCCCACCCACGGCTACAACGAGACCGCCGTGACCCTCGAGACACACGACTACCGCCCCTTCGATGTCCTGCGACTCCATCCCACCCTCTCACGCTGCATCCTCGTATCCGTGGATATCCCGGCAGGCACGAAGCCTGGACGCTACACCGGCTCGCTCGAACTGACCGCCACCGGGACTCTCGCGCACGCCGCATCAGCGCCCCTGGCGCTGGAAGTGCTGCCAGGCCGGCTGCCTCCCCTCGACTGGCCGGTCGGGCTTTTCCTCAGCGGGGTCCCGGTGCCGCGCCATCTTCTCGCCGACGCGGACTATTGGCGGCTCAGCGAGGACCTCTTCCGCCTGCTTGCGCAAGGGGGAAAAACCATGCTCACAGCCGGCCCGGGCTACCGCTACACGCCCGCCGGTTTTGAGGGCGCGGACGCCGTGCGCTATCTCAAGCTTGCCGGACGCTACGGCCTGGACCAGAAGGTCGTCAACTACGGCGGATTCCCTTTCGATTGCGATCTCTCCGACCCTGCCGTCGGGCGCGCCTGGGAGGCGTTCCGCCGCGAACACGGCTTGCCGGTGCATTACCTCAACACCTACGACGAGCCCTCCCTGCCCGCCGATTTCCCGCCGGTCTTCGATCGGCTCGCCCAGCGGCGCGCCGCCGGATTCAAGACCATCGGATGGACCAGCGTGATGGACCCCGGCAAGGCGGACGCCAACCATAGCCGCATCGTCAAGGAATCCCACGCCGCGGCATTCAACCTGCATTCCCCCGAAACCCTCCGCTGGGCCAACGACATGGGCACGGAAGCATGGGTCTACAACAACGGGCTGTCGCGCTACGATCAGGGAGTGCATCTCTGGCGCAACCGCCGCTATGGCGCCCGGGGCCGCGTGGACTGGATCGCCGCCATCGTGCAGGGGTTCCAGTTCGACGCCATGGACGGACGCGAGCCCGACCTGTCCTGTTTCTACTTCCACAGCCGCCATGGCGTGCTGCCCGCGCCACGGTATCTCGGCGTGGTGGAAGGCAGTTTCGACGCCCGTCTCTTGTCGGAACTGGAACGCCGCTCCAACCACACGCCCCGGACCGCATGGTCACGCAAAGTCCGGGAACTGTTCGCCGAAATCGAGGCCAAGCCCTACCGCGCCGAAATGGCATGGGGGGAACTCGAATCCCTCCGCGCGCGCATGATCGTCCTCTTTCTCTCTAACAGCGCCTCGGCAGCGCAGCCGTAAGCTCCTTCACAAACGCCGCCAGACGCCCTTCGGCAGCCGCCGCCACCAAGGCACTTCCCACCACCACACCGTCGGCATGCTCTGCCGCCGCCCGCGCCTGGTCCCCGCTACTGACCCCGAAACCCGCCACCAGCGGCAATGCCGTGTTCTTCCGCAACAGGGCCAGATGCTCCTCCACCCCTGTCGCCAGCGCCGCCCGCGCACCCGTAACCCCCTTGACCATGATGTAATACACAAACCCCTGTGCCCCCTTGAGCACAACCTTCATCCGCGCCTCCGGGGTCGTGGGAGCGATCAGCGGGATGAACGCGATCCCATGCCGGGCCAGATATCCGCGCAACTCGCCGGATTCCTCGAACGGCAGGTCCACCACAAGCATTGCATCCACCCCGGCCTCCGCCGCCTCCCGCGCCGTCCGCTCATACCCGTGCGCGAAAATCGGGTTCACATAGCCGAACAACACGATCGGCGCCTCATGGCTCTTCCGCAGCCGCCGGACCAGATCCAGGCTCTTCCCCAGTGTCATGCCTGCCGCCAATGCCCGCCGCCCCGCCGCCTGGATCACCGGACCGTCCGCCGTTGGATCCGAGAAGGGCACCCCCAATTCCAGGATGTCCACACCGTTGTCCAATGCCGTACGGCACGCCACCTCCGAAGCCTCCGGTGTCGGATCGCCCCCCATCAGGAACCCGACCAACGCCTTCCGCCCTTCGGCTTTCAACCGCTGAAATGTCTTCTCCATCCGGTCCATCGCGCCACTCCTATCACCATTCACCACTCACGATTCACCATTCACTATTTACGATTCACCATTCACCATTCACGATTCACCATTCACCATTCACCATTCACCACTCCCCACTCCCTGCCTCCCTTTCGCATCGTACTCCAGCACGCTTTCCAGGTCCTTGTCCCCCCGCCCGGACAAGCACACCACAATCACTCCCCCCGCGCCCACAACCTTGGCCTGCTTGCGCGCTTCGGCCAGGGCATGACTCGACTCAAGCGCCGGCAGGATGCCCTCCAGCAGCGCCAGTTCGTGGAACGCCTTCACCGCCTCGTCATCAGTGATCGACACGTAGGCCGCCCGTTTCCTGTCCGACCAGTAGGCATGCTCCGGGCCCACCCCCGGATAGTCCAGGCCGGCGCTGATGGAATGGGCATTCAGGATCTGCCCCTCCCGGTCCTGCAACACGTAGGACTTGCTCCCGTGCAGGATCCCCACCTGCCCGGCGCCGATACTGGCCGCATGCATACCGGTGGCCACTCCCAGCCCGGCCGCTTCCACACCCACCAGCCTGACCTCCGCATCGCCGAGGAACGGGAAGAATATCCCCGCCGCATTGCTGCCTCCGCCGACGCAGGCGATGACCATGTCGGGCAGGCGCTTCTCCTGCTCCAGGATCTGCTCGCGGGCTTCCACGCCAATCACACTCTGGAAATCCCGCACCATCACCGGATAGGGATGTGGCCCCGCCACCGTTCCAATCACATAAAACGTTGTGTCCACGGCGGCCACCCAGGCGCGCAATGCCTCGCTCATCGCGTCCTTGAGGGTCTTCGTTCCGCTCGACACCGGCACCACCCGCGCGCCCAACAGCTTCATGCGCTTGACGTTCGGCGCCTGGCGACGGATGTCCTCCTCGCCCATGTACACGTCGCATTCCATCCCGAACCGGGCCGCCACGGTGGCCGTCGCCACGCCGTGCTGCCCCGCGCCCGTCTCGGCCATCAGCTTGCGCTTCCCCATTCGCCGCGCCAGCAACGCCTGGCCGAGGGTGTTGTTGATCTTGTGAGCGCCGGTGTGATTCAGGTCTTCCCGCTTGAGATAGATCCTGGCGCCGCCAAACGCCTCCGTCAGGCGCAGCGCGAAATAGAGCGGCGAGGGGCGGCCCACATAGTGCCGAAGCAACCCGCGGAATTCCCGGTCAAAGCCGGGATCGGCTTTCGCCGCCTCGTAAGCCGCTTCCACTTCGATCAGGGCGGGCATCAGTGTTTCCGCCACATAACGCCCCCCGAAGGCCTCAAAATGCCCGCCGGCATCCGGCGCCTGCGCCCAGTCCAATGGTTTCCGCTTGCTCATCTCAACCCTTCCCTTCCTGTACAATCTCCCGGAACGCCGCCCGCGCCGACCGGATGAATTCCAGGACCTTGCCCGGATCCTTGCACCCCGGCGACCGCTCGACCCCGCTGGCGACGTCCACACCCAGCGGCCGGACCTTCCTGACCACCTCCGCCACGTTGCCGGGGGTCAGCCCGCCCGCCAGCATCGCCCGGTGCGCGAGGGCAAAATCCGCCGCCGCTTGCCAGTCAATGGTCACACCACTGCCGCCATACTCGCTGTGCGCGGCATCCATCACGAACCGGTCCGGCTCCCACGTTTCAGGGTCCGGCCTCCACACTCCGTCCTCCAGCCGAACCGCCCGCCATGTCGCCGCCCCGCCAGGCGCCAGGGTTCCGGGCGCTTCGTCGCCATGATACTGGACCCCATGCAAGCGGCAGGACCGGACCACATCCCGCACAAAGCCGGCGCTTTCGTTGACCACTACCGCCACAGCACGCGTTTCCTCCGGCAAGCCTTGAAGGATCTCGCGCAACACCTGTGCCGTTATGCCGCGCGGGGACCGGCGATACAACACAAATCCCAGATAGTCCGCGCCCGCCTCCAGCGCCAGCCGGGCATCCGCCAGATTCGTCAACCCGCAGATCTTGATTTCACCCTTCACGCCTCTTCCCCATTCCCGATTCACCATTCACAATTCTTAATTCACAATTCACAATTCCCCCACC
>CAYWKN010000129.1:0-6491 GCA_964458765.1 uncultured Verrucomicrobiota bacterium | reverse complement strand
CCAGCCAGCTTGCCTCTGATGCACTTCCTGTTCGTCGGGCCAGCGCTTTGCTTCCGGCTTCCTTCCGACCCCGCCTCACGACGACGCCGTTGCCCTCGAGGATGCGGTTGTTCAGAAACTGGCAGTACCAGGTGGGCTGCAGGCCGCCGTAGTTGATACCCATCACGCGATAGCCGCCCGCCCGCGCGGACCGTTCAGCCGGCGAACACGGCTTTCAGGTGGCGCGCCACATTGGCCGAGACCATGACGCCAACCACGTCGGCGCGTTGCCGCAACAAAACGAGGTATTGATCGCCCAGTTCGGCCGCCACCTTGTATCCCACATGCAACATTTGCCGTAGATCGGGATTGTAGGCCGGAGAATGCGTGTCATGCCGCAGCGCGGCCACGAATTGCGCGGAGGTCCACCCGTTGACCATGGCCGTCGTCGGCAAGTTCGATCGCCGGATGTCAATGACGGTTGCGTAGGGCGTACACAACTCGTCCAATCGCCCCAGAGCCGTGACGCAGATCTCCTTGGCCAGCGCCAGACCATCGCCGCCTGCGGCCGCCAGCCCCGCCAGCTCCTCCAGCCATGTGGTTCCGGCGGTCTTCAGGTGCAGCCCGACGCCATGCTTGACGATCGTCTCCCGTATCGCCGCATAGATGGAGTACTTGTCGCTGCCGGAATGTACGCTCAATTTGAGATCAGGCGGCAATCCGAAGACGCGTATGGCCGTTTGCACCGCCAGCACATCCGCCTCGAATTCGCGCCGAAACGCCTCGACGTTCCCCACGTAGTCCACCCCTTTGTTGAACCGTCCGCTGAACTTGGGGGCAATGGTTTGAACACGGATCCCCTCGTCCGCCACGGCTGCAAGGATCAGGAAGAGATCCTGCGGTGTCTGCGGGACATCGGTTTTGTCCATCGAGATTTCCGTCACAAAAGGAGCGGCACCCCGCGCCGCGGCGATCTTTCGATAGGTGCGTCCCGCCTCGCGGACTGCGGGCAGGTATTTGCGCGCCGCAGCGGCGGTCGAGGAGTCCGATGGGGTGGCAATGTCCGGCGCACCTGCCGCCGCCAACTCCCGTAGTGCATCCCTGTGGCGGCATGAGCAGGATGGCGTCGGCGCCGGCCTTCTTCGCCGCCTTCGCGTGTTCGATCGCCACGAGGCTCCCCTCGGCGGCAACGCCGGAGATGACCTTCAGGCCCCGGCCGGACTTCCGGACCTCCTGCGCCACGACGCGGATCACCCGGGCGCGTTCGTCGGGTCCGAGCGACATGATCTCGCCGGTGTGCCCATTCGGGACAACCCCCTTCAGGCCGCGCACGGCGCAGAGTTCGCGGATGTACCGGCGGAGACCGGCTTCATCCAGCGATTCGTCTTCACGAAAGGGACACAGGGTGGCGGCGAATACGCCTTTCCACGGATCTTCCTGCCACTTGCTCATTGTGCACTTCTCCTTGTACACAGGGCCCATTCCCTCTGCATGTACGACGCGGACTATGCGACAATCCTCCGTCCAAGGGTATGGCCTATTGTGCTTCTCGCAATTTGGCAATTTGTGCTATGGTTTCCGGGCATGGACTGGGAAGGCGTCACGGTGCGCATCGACTGGACCCGCTGTACGCGGCGGCGGTGGCCTCCGACGCGGAGCCTGCAGTTCACGCCCCACGAGCGGCGCAAGCGGCGCAACGTGTTGCTCTATTTCTGGGCCGGAAGGGGAGAGCGGAAGCTGCCGTCGGGGCCGGTGGCGATCCATACCGGGCTATGTCACTGGTCGCGCCCGGGCTGGATCTACTCCTGTACACAAAGCCCGCGCAACCCGCTGGGCGTGACCGCCATCCATTTCGACCTGCTGGACAAGTCCGGCGAAGTCATCCCGGCCGATTCCGCGCACCTGCCCCCTGAGCAGCTGGCGGTTCGCTCTCCGCACCTCGTGGAGGAGGTCACCCGCTGGATTGCCGAGCGCGCCATGGATGCCCGTGCGGGAATGGTCCTTCCACCGGACCTCGAGGTGGCGGCGACGAGCCTGTTACGCGGTCTCCTGATCAAGCTCTCGCATGACACCCCCGCAACCCCCCGGCCACAGGCTGCCGGGAACCCCGTGGCCTGGCGCCGGTTCACGGCCCATATTCAGGAACACCTGCACGATCTGGGGGGCGTCAACCAACTGGCGGAGAAGGCCGGCTACACGCGCAGCCATTTTTGCCGCCTGTTCAAGGCCCACACCGGCCTGAGCCCTCGGCAGTACGTCATCAACGCCCGTACGGCCCTGGCCAAGGAGCTTTTGCGCGGCACATCGCTCAGTGTATCGGATGTGGCGGTGCGCGCCGGGCACGGTGAATTATCCCCGTTTTCAAAGCAATTCAAACGCCATACTGGCATGACACCTTCAGCCTATCGGATCAGCACGCGGGCATGATTAAGTCATGCCCGTGCCCATCGTGTGTGCTGTTTATCCTGCGGGTCACAGTCCTGCTCAGACCTTATTTTCACCTGCTATGTCCCGACCGCCGTCTATGAGAAGCGAATCGACGGTAGCGGCGGATGGCTTGTCGGGGTACATGTACAGCGCAATCCCTGTAGAGCATGCAAAGAACACCAACCCGCCGTATTACCACGAGGGCATAAAAGCTCTCGGAGTTCATCCGGGGGTGGATGGCGCACTTCGCGCTTTCGGAATACTACAACCCGGTCCCGGACCTCGATGAGTGGATTCGCCGTCGGATGCGGATGTGCTACTGGAAACAATGGCACCGCTGCCGCAAACGGGTGCGCGAACTGCTCAAACTGGGCGTCTCGCCGAACTGTGCCATTCCTACGGCGCTGAGCCGCAAGAGTTATTGGCACATGGCGCGCACGCTGGCTACGCAGAGCGGCATCACCAACGCATGGCTGGAATCACAAGGCTTGGTCTCAGTGCGCACCTTGTGGATCGCTTTTTCCGCCAGAGGCGGATCTGCCTCTGGTACGACACTACCCGGCTGCGAATCCATCCGGGTTGCCCGCGCCCGCCGCGGGCTGATCCTTCTGACCCGCCGGAGGCGGAACATACAATCTCTTTCCTTCGTGATCTTCTGTTCAAATTCCCTTCTTCCGTTATGCGATGCATGTCTTGACGGAACAATCCAGTCCGGAATTATCAGCACGTGCAGGTCGTTGTCATCAGAACACGTTACTTATGGGATGACAGCGCAACCAAATAGTGGGCGGAACTGTCTCTTGAAGACAGGCCGGTTTTTTCATACTTTCCCGACATGGACATCGATCCCATCCTGCCTGCACGCCAGCTCCACACCCTTGATCATTGCCTCGCCGGCCAACCGACAGGGACAGGCGGCCCGGACGCGCCATGAAAAACCGCTCCAACATCACCCTGGTCCTCGGCGGCGCGCGCAGCGGGAAAAGCTCGCTGGCCCAGCGCCTCGCGGAACAACGCTGGAAAGCGCCTCTGTATCTTGCCACCGCGGAAATCCTCGATGCCGAGATGGAGGAACGCGTGCGGCTGCACCAGGCCAAACGCGGGAAGCAATGGGCCTGCGTCGAAGCGCCCCTGGATGTGCCCGGCGTCCTCGCCCGCCCGCCGGAAGGCCGCGACGGGCTCCTGGTGGACTGCCTGACCCTCTGGCTGTCCAACGTCCTCCTCCAGGAAGGGTCCGAAGCCGTCACCCTTCGCAAGACGCAATTGCTCCGGGCCCTGGCCGCCTGCCCGGTGGATGTGATTCTCGTAAGCAACGAGGTGGGGATGGGCGTTGTTCCCGATACGGAACTGGGGCGCGAGTTCCGGGACCTGCAGGGATGGTTGAACCAGGACGTCGCCGCCGCGGCGGCGACCGTGGTGTTCGTCGCCGCCGGACTGCCGCTGGTCCTGAAGGGCGCACTCCCGTAAAGCCCCCCGCCATGCCCGGCCTTGCCCGCCATCACAATGCGAGAGGCGGGAATTTCCTGTCGCCAGACCCGCGCCCGCAGCCATTCCCCTCCGCCGGTTCTTGACCTTCCGCTGGCGCCGGATTACAGTGCCCAGCAAAGCCACGATTCACAGGAGGCCGTATGAACCACAACATGCGCTTCGATTCCGATTCCACAAACCGCCCGCCACCGCTCCCGCGCCGGACGCTGCTGCTGAACGGCATTGCCGTCGGCCCCATCCTGATCATGGCGGCAATTGTCTTCCTGCCGGTCTTCCTCTGGTTCTTCTGCCGGATTGAACCCGAGAAGGATCAGATCGCCGTCCTGATCCACAAGACGGGCAAGGACCTGCCTTCGGGCCAGATCGTCGCCGAATCGCCGGATCAGAAAGGCATCCAGTTGGAGGTGCTGCCGGAAGGCCGCTATTTCCGGAACCCCTATTCGTGGGGCTGGACCCGGCACTCCATCACGGATATCCCCGCCGGCAAGCTGGGCGTCGTGACCCGCCTGTACGGAACGGACCTCCCCAAGGGCCGCATCATCGCCGGCAAAGGTGAAAAAGGCATCCTGGCCGATGTCCTCAGCCCGGGGAAATACCGCATGAACCCCTACGCCTGCCAGGTGGACGTCTTCAACGCCATCTCCATCCGTCCCGGCCACGTGGGCGTTGTGACCTCCCTCGCGGGCGACGATGTTCTGGGCGGGTTTTCCTCCTCCAACAAGCCCAACGGGTTCCTGGTCCTGCCGGGAATGAAAGGGGTTCTCCCCGAGGTGCTCGACCCGGGAACGTATTACCTGAATCCCTATCTGTTCGATGTCACGGAAGTCAACCTCCAGAGCCAGCGCTTCGAGATGAGCAACGAGGATGCCATCAACTTCCTCACCATGGACGGGTTCACCGTCGTGGTCGAAGGGACCATTGAGTTCGCGATTGAACGCGAGCAGGCCGCCCTGCTGACGCACCGCGTCGGCGACATGAACGACATCCTCCAGAAGGTCATTCTCCCCCGCGCCCGCGGCTTCAGCCGGATCGAGGGCAGCAAGCATCCTGCCACCACCTTCATCGTGGGCGAGACCCGCCAGCAGTTCCAGAAGGATCTGGAATCGCACCTGCGCAACACCTGCGCCTCATGGGGTGTCGCCGTCAAGTCCGTGCTGATCCGCAACATCACGCCGCCGGACCAGATCGCCAGCATCATCCGGGACCGCGAGATTGCCGTGCAGGAAAGCCGGAAATACGAGCAGGAAATCAGCCAGGCCAAGTCCAAGGCCGAACTCGGCCGCCAGGAAATGCTGGCCCAGCAGCAGAAGGAGAAGGTGGAGGCCGAGACCGCCAAGCTGCGCGCCGTGATCAAGGCCAGGCAGGACCAGTCCGTCCGTCTCGTGTCTGCCAACAAGGATCTGGAGGTCGCCCGGCTGGAAACGGCCGCGGCCAACGCCCAGGCCCAGGCGGTCATGCTGAAGGCCGAGGCGGAAACCGCCGTCGTGAAAATGCAGAATACCGCCGAAGCCACCATCCTCGCCAGCCAGGTCCAGGCCTTCAGCAACGGGCTGAACTTCGCGCGCTACACGTTCCTGCGCAGGATCGCTCCGCGCATCGAATCCATTCTGGGATCCGACCAGGAGGACGGCCTGGGCGCCGTCTTCCGCCCGTATCTTCCCGAAAAGAAGGAGGTGAAACCATGAAGTCGCTCCGCTCCGTCATCCTGCTGGCCGTGGCGTTTCTCGCCCTTGTCTGGTTCGTCTGGACGTGGGGCTTCTGCCGTTTCTATGTCGGCCCGAACCAGATGGCCATCATCACCGCCAAGGGCGGAACCCCGCTGCCGCCCGAACAGATCCTCGCCGGGAAGGGCCAGATGGGCATCCGGGAAGAGGTCCTCGGCGAAGGACGGCATTTCCTGGACCCGATCATGTACGACCGCGAAATCCGGCCGGTCATCACCATCCAGCCGGGCAAGGTGGGCATCGTCACATCCAAGATCGGCAGCGAACTGCCACAGGGCGAATTCCTGGCCGAACCGGGCCAGAAAGGGATCTGGCGCAAGGTCCTCGGACCCGGCAAGCATCGCATCAACCCCTACGGCTACGACGTGAAAATCGAGGACGCCGTGGTCATCAAGATCGGCTACGCGGGCGTGCTGACCTCCCTCTCCGGACGCCAGGCGCCCGAAGGCGCCTTCGCCGGACCCGACGAGAAGGGCATCCGCGCCGACATCCTCCAGCCGGGCCTGTATTACGTCAACCCCAAGGAGTTCCAGGTCAATGTCCTGGAAATCGGCGTGAACCAGGTCTCGCTCCTCGGGCGCGAGGGCGGCGCCGTGATCACCAAGGGCCAGCTCGAAAGCCAGAACGTGGCCATGGGCGCCCTCCAGGAACGCATGATCGAGGAACAGGAACAGAAACGCCGGGGCTACTACGAGCAGGCCGCCGCCGAAAGCCGGCCCAGCATCCAGATCCTGAAGGGATTCGATTCCTCCTCCTGGCGTCAACAGAAAGCCCAGGCCCCGGCACAGGCCAACGCCCCGGCCGCCAAACCGGACCGGAAGATCCGCCAGTCGGATGTCGCCCACGTCCGCAACGAATTCGTCACTTTCCCCT
>CAYWKN010000128.1:0-6580 GCA_964458765.1 uncultured Verrucomicrobiota bacterium | reverse complement strand
AATGCAACATCCAACATCCAACAAGGAATTTCCAACCCGCCTGCAACGCTATGCGTAGCATTGCGGGCAGGTTTCCAAGGGAGAGAAAAAGGCGAATGCAAGGCCATCTATCCATTGATTCGCATAACTCTCACCCACTTGTACATTGGACATTCCGTGTTGGATATTGGACATTCAGTTCCTCGAAAAACCTGAGCACTGCTCAGAGGCCAAACTGACTCCTTTGCACCATGAACCCTGATACCCCCACCGTAGCCATCGGCCTGAGCGGCGGAGTGGATTCCTCCGTCGCCGCCCACCTGCTCCAACGGCAAGGATACAAGCTCATTGGCCTGACCATGCAGATCTGGGACGGTAGCATCCCCCTGCCGGATGAGGGACTTTCGGGATGCTTCGGTCCCGGCGAAGCCCGCGACATCGCCGCCGCCCAGTCCCTGGCCCGGCGTTTGGATATCCCGCACCATGTCATCCCGCTGTCCGGCGAATACACGGGCGAAATCCTGTCCTATTTCCGCAAGGAATATCAGGCGGGGCGCACCCCGAACCCCTGTGTCCGATGCAACCGCAAGATGAAATTCGGCCTGCTCCTCCAGCGCGCCAAAGCCCTTGG
Organism: uncultured Verrucomicrobiota bacterium; assembly: GCA_964458765.1. Taxonomy (GTDB): domain Bacteria; phylum Verrucomicrobiota; class Kiritimatiellia; order CAIKKV01; family CAITUY01; genus CAIVSY01. Next base: position 5,970 of record CAYWKN010000128.1, on the reverse strand, counting down.
CATCGCGTTTGACCTCTTCGCCACCGGCCATTACGCGAGAATCGAAAAAGACCCGCGCACCGAACGTTTCGTCCTGCTGCGCGCGGCGGATCACCAAAAGGACCAGTCGTACTTCCTGGCCCACCTGGAGCAGGAACAACTCGCCCATACCCTCTTCCCCCTGGGCCACATGCGGAAAGACGAGGTCAAACAGGTGGCCCGGGATATCGGATGGACGGAAATCGCCGATAAACAGGAAAGCCAGAACTTCATCGAAAGCAAGAGCTACGATGTGCTTTTCGACGGCAACGCCGCTCCAGGCCCCATCGTTGATCTCGCCGGACACGCCCTGGGACAACACCAGGGCATCATCCGGTACACCGTCGGACAACGCAAGGGCCTCGGCCTGGGCGGCGCCAAAGACCCGCTTTACGTGGTCCGCCTCGATGCCTGCACCAACACCGTCGTCGTGGGACACCACAAGGATCTCTTTTCGTCCTCCCTCCTCGCCCGGCATGCCAACTGGATCGCCCTGGCGTCCGCACCCCACACGCCCCTGCGCGTCCACGCCAAGATCCGTCAACAACACCACGAAGCCCCCGCCACCCTGTCTGTCACCACCACGGCAGGTTCAGACCTCCTGCGCCTGGACTTCGACGAACCCCAGATGGCCATTACCCCGGGCCAGACTGTCGTATGCTACGACGGCGATCGCGTCCTTTGCGGCGCCACCATCGAACTCCCGACCCCGGCCGCCTGACAGCGCACCCGGGGCAAGCAGGCCGGCCTTCTCGACATTCAGGCTCCACCCGCCCGCCTGCCCCGGCTCCAGTCAGTTCAAGGCCCCACCGGAAACATCCCTCCCGCGATCCTGCGTCCACCCGAACAACTGGCTGTGGAAGGCCAGAAAGAACAATCCGGTCTGAAGGATGCAGCGCAGCCCCGCCGCCTCGGCATCACTCAAACTGATGTGCATCCGGACCAGCTGCCCATCCGCCTTGTCTTTCCTCGAGACCCCGAGAAGATACCCCTCCCGGCCACTGTTCTTCATGAAGGAAATCACCGACACCGCCTTGGCACTGTCATGGTACAGCCCGTTCCGCGGACCGCCAACCTTCTCCTGGCGTCCCTCCAGCACTGTCAGCATCTCGCAGATATCCATGAACCCCAGCTTGATCGTCAACTTCTTCTCCCAATCAAACGTCGCAGGATTCCGCTGGTCAGCCTCGCGCGTCGCCAACGTCTTCTGCGGCGCCATTTCAAGGTAAAAGCAATTGTGACGGTCGGCCTCCACACGGTTGAAACGCGGCTCAAGCCGCAATGCCGTTCCATCACCCTTTCCCGTGGGATGATAATACGACACCTTCTGGTCCTTCACCCGCGGCGCCGCCGCCCCCGGAATCCCCACATTCTTGACCGCAACCACATCCCCTTCCATCTTCGTCGTCATTGTCTGCTCCTTTCTATAACTTTGTCCCATACGCTCTCCCTATCTCTATAAAGAAGAGTCGCGGGCGAAATTCCGGAAAAATGTGCGCCGGACATCATTTTTCTTGCGGCCTCGCCTCCTGCCGATTACTACTACTTACTACTAGGCGCCCTTTAAACCTTCGCCCGCCAGGAAACCGACATGCCGCATGAGACAGAAACCGACGACTGGCTGACGTGGATCGAACGGTGCGCGCTGGAACGCTGCCCCGATGCCACCCGGAACCACCTGAAGGCCTTCCTGTTCTCGAGGATGACGCGCCTCTCGCAGTCATGCGCCGCCGCTTGCGGCATGCACCGTCCCGCCCCCGACGCCCTTACACCGAATGAGGCATGGCACCTCTTCGAATCCCATCTGGTGACCCACGACACACGCGAGGGCAAATCGTACAAACTCTGGCTCAAGGATCACGCCAGGCTGGATCGCAGCGACCCCCTCGCCGGACTCGAAAGCGGCGCCACCCTTCTGGCCCGCGATGTCGCCCGGGAATACCTCAGACGGGAAGGACTGCGAAGCATGACCTTGCCGCTGGATGCCCCCCTCCCGGGACGCGACGGCAACACCCTCCGCCTGGCGGATCTGCTCCCCGCGCCAGAGGATCCCTATGAGAAACTCGATGCCGCAAGACTCGCCGGCATGGCCCGGGAAGCCTGCGAACCGATCCTGGAACAATTGACCCGACGGGAAAAGGTTGTGCTGCTGGCCCGGGCCCTCCAACTCCCCCTCACGTCACCGGACATAGCCGCTGCCGCAGGCTGCGGAAAGTCCGTGCTGTTCACCACATACCAGGAGAGCTTGCAGACCATCGCGTCCCATGTCCGGCGCTCGTTCGCGTCGGAAGACCGCCCCACCTGCGCCCGGCTCGCCATCCTGGCGCTCCAACGGGTCCAGACCACCCTTATCCAATGGGGAGCCTCACAGCGGGACCTGGGACGCCTCTACACGCGGGCCGGGGAATCCGGGTCATCCGCGCCATTCCCGCACACAGCCCCGGCTCCGCCTGCGCGCTTGCGCCCCTGCCAACCCACACAACCTCAAACCGTCGGATCATGGTGACCGCAAACCCGCTCCAACAGCAACGCCTGGCCCGCTGGCTCGCGGAATGGCACATGGACCGCGCGCTTCGCGGCATTCCCGTTCCCGACAGCGCGCGCCCGGCGTCTCCTCCGGCAGACACGGCTCCCTCCGTCTGCGCGCCCGCCCGTCCGGGCGATGTCCGGCTGCTGTTCCCCGCCCACCGTCCGGACATTCCGGACGGTCCGTTATATGTGGCAATCCTGGCCGCGGCCGCCCCGGGGCGCCATCTCCTGTGCCCCTTCAGCCGGTTCGCCGAACCCGCAACACCGGGAGAGTGGCTGACCGGATTCCCGATGGGGCCCCTGCGCGTTCTCTGCCTCTGGAACACGCGCATCGTCCCGGATTGGATCCTCGCCCGGAGTTGGCCCGCGGGATGCCTCACCGCTTCCCAGCGGATCGCCGCGGCGGAAGTCGTCGAACACCTGCGCGCGGGCACGCCCCTGAAATACACCCGGGACACGGATCTCGGTCCACCCCTGCTGCATCCCGCCGACCCGCGCTGGATGTACGAGGCGGAAGCCGCCGGGGAACTGGATGAAACCCTTGCGGCGCTGTCAGCCCCCGTCCGCTGGGCCGCGACGGATGGCAGCCCTGCCGGCTCCGCCCCCCTGGCCCGCGCCGCCGAACCCCCGCCGGACTATACCTGCAACTGACCGCGGCCTCCCCGCGCGCACCGCTACCGCAGGCTATCCCCTCGTCCGGCGCCAATCCTCCGGCCGATCCGGGCCACACGCCCCCGCACGCACAACGAACACTGCCCGCTGTCCTCGTCCACGCAGGGCTTGTTCGGATAGAGCTGGTAATGAACCCGGTACGCCTGCGGCGTCACGTTGGGCATGAACACATTGGCGCCACGCTGCAACACCAGGTCGCGGCCGTCCGCCTGCAACGCATCGAAGGCCGTCGTCGCCGGAATATGCGCCCGCGGATTCAGCAAACGCAGGATGGCAATGGCCTTGAAATAGATTTCCCGGTCCTCGAACACCGCGCCGGAACGCGATGCCGCGCCCTCCGGCGCTCGCGCCGAGAGCGGCGTGCCCGGATGCGCCAGGTAAGGCCCGCAGCCGATCATGTCCAGATCCAGCCCGGTGGCAAAAAGGATATCCTCCACAACCGTATCCAGCGTCCCGCCCGGCAGCCCGATCATGAAGCCGCTGCCCAGCTGGATGCCCGCCGCGCGGATGTCGTGCAGGCACCGCACGCGCCCGTCAAAGTCGTCATCCGGATGAACCTGCCGGAACAACTCGCGATCCGACGTCTCGAAACGCAGCAGGTAGCGGTCGCACCCCGCCTCCCGGAAGCAACGCAACTCGTCCGCCGGACGCTCACCGATGGATAGCGTCACCGCCATCCCCGTCCGGGCCTTGATCGCGCGAATCACGTCGCACATCCGTTCACAGGTGAACCAGGGGTCCTCCCCCGATTGCAGCACCACCGTGGTATTCCCCAGGCGTTCGGCCTCCGCGGCCACCGCCACGATTTCCTCCGGGGCCATCCGGTACCGCTTCACGTCGCGATTCGGCAGCCGGATTCCACAATAATCGCAACTCCGCCGGCAGTAGTTCGAGAACTCGATGATGCCCCGGAGAAAAACCTCGTCGCCCACATTCTCGTGCCGGACCCGGTCCGCCGCCCGGTACAGGGCGTGGACCGCATCGCCCGTGCAAAGCAGCAGGCGCCGGACATCCGCCCGCCCCGCATCCCGGGTGATCGCCGTCAGATCCAGCCGTTCCCCGTCATTCACAATTCACCGCTTCCAGGCCACGATGTTCCTCATCCCGCAGGGGCAAACCCTTGCCGCCCCGCCGCCTCCTGATAGAACCGTAACGCCTCCGGGAACGGGCTCAGCGCCCGCCCAAGCACGCCAAGGCTGTGCGCAATCGCCAGCCCGTAGTTCGTGATCGGCACGCCGCAGGCATGCGCCTGCTCCAGCCGCGACAACACCTGCCGCCGGTTCCACATGCACGCGCCGCAATGCACGATCAGCCGGAAGCCGCGGATATCCTCCGGGTACTCGTTCCCGGACTTGACCGTGATATCGAGCTTGCCGCCGGCCTTCTTCTCCAGCCAGCGCGGGATCTTCATCCGTCCAATGTCGTCCTTCGTGGGGTGGTGTGTGCAGGCCTCCGCCACCAGAACCCTGTCCCCCGGTCGCAGCCGGTCCATCGCCGCCGCCCCACGCGCGAATTCACCAAGATCCCCCTTGAACCGGGCATACAGGATCGAGAACCCCGTCACCGGCACATCCGGCGGCGTCACGGCCATGACCTTCTCGAATGCCTGGCTGTCGGTCACGACAATCGCCGGCGGCTTCGACAGCCCCGCCAGCGCCTCCGCCAGTTGATGCTCCTTGACCACCACGGCAAAGGCGTCGTGGTCGAGAATATCACGCAGGGTCTGCACCTGCGGCAGAATCAGCCTGCCCTTCGGCGCTTCGATGTCGATCGGCACCACCAGCACCGCCAGCTCGCCCGGCCGTATCAGGTCATGCACGACGCTCGGCGCGGATAGATACTCCTCCGGCGCCGTGGCGATAATGGCCATGCGGATATCCTCCAGCCCCGTTCCCTGGACCGCGCTGGCCGTCACCACCGTGGTCGCGCCGGCCTTCCGGGCACAAGCTTCCACCTCCCCGGCGGGCCGCGCGTCACTCTTGTTGGCCACCACCAGCACTGGCGTCTTGCGGCGCCGGAACGCCTCCAGAAGTCGCTCCTCATACTCCTGCCACGCGTCGGTGACCAGGATCGCCAAATCCGTCCGCTCCACGACCCGCAGGGTCTTCGCCACACGCAGTTCCCCCAGCGCACCCACATCATCCACCCCCGCCGTGTCGACAAACAGCACCGGACCCAGTGGCAGGAGTTCCATGGCCTTCTCAACCGGATCCGTCGTCGTCCCCGCCGTCTCGGATACGATGGACACCGGCTGGCGTGTCACGGCATTGAGAATGGATGACTTTCCCACATTCCTGCGTCCGAAAATCCCGATGTGCAGTCTCAACCCTTTTGGCGTCTGTTGCATGTGGCTCCCCGGAATGGCAAATAACACTTCCGCAGTAGCATAAACCAGTCTGGCGCCTGTCCTCAACCGGAAACCTCGGGGCGCCATTCGCACAGATGCATCTCCGGCGCCGCAATCCTCCCGGCGCGGAAAACATTCTTGCAAAAGAGGCGGTTTACCAACAGTCTAACGCCTGACATGCCGACAACTTGCATCGTCAGGACGCAAAGTCCACTTGCCGGAGGTGAAGTATGGAAACCGTTCTGCTTGTCATCCTGTGTATTCTGCTTGTCGTAATCCTGTTCAAGTTGGGCGATATCCGGAACGCCCTTGCTCACCTGTCAGGAATCGAGGAGCGCCTGGACACTATCGAACAGCGCCTCCCCCATTCGCCGCCCCCCACACCGGCTTCACCGCCTCTCGCC
>CAYWKN010000127.1:0-6677 GCA_964458765.1 uncultured Verrucomicrobiota bacterium | reverse complement strand
GGGGTGGGTTCTTCTGGCGAGGGTGGAAAGCCCTTATCTTAGCGCCATTCGGGTCAGACCTAGAAACTAGAAATCGTCAGGGCGCGCTGTTGCCCTCCGGCGGTGCGACCAATCTAGAAGCGGTGATATTTTGCTTTGCTGAAAGGGGTTTTGTTCAATTTCTTGTTTCTAGGTCTGACTTTTTACGTCACCGGCATCGAGGATGACGCATGACTCGCCTGGATGCGTGGGAGGCGCTCCAGCAGGTAGATCGGCACATTGACCACGGTCAGATGTTCGGGCAGAGAGAAGACGGCATGCGGCGCCAGACTGACCACGATCCCGAAATGCTGCCGATACATCGCCAGATATTGGCAGATGCCCCGGATGTTCTTGCGGTCGAACGTCAAGGAGGCCTTGCATTCGATCGGACAGGTCTCCAGTCCCCGCTTGACGACAAAATCAATATCGCCGCCCGAAGGCGTCTTCTTCCAACCGCAGAGCGTCGCGCCTTGCCGCGCCAGTTCGACCGCGGTCTGGTTCTCGATGACCCCGCCGAGCGGCTGCCGGGCCATCGGCGCGAGCGTGCTCAATAACCGGATGGACGGAACCGCCACTTCGCGCAGAGAACGCAACACCCCCGTATCGAACAGATAACGCTTGGGGAGGTAGTGGTGACTGGCTTCCACCCCCGGCCCTTTCTGGTCGGCTCGCAGGATGAGATGCCATGCCTCCAACCGCGCGAACACCTGGTTGATGCGGACATTGACGCGCGACGTGGGTGAAGGCAAGACCGTTGTGTTCTTGGAGGGACTGCCGGCGAAGTTGGCCACACTTCGAAAACAGGCATTCACAATGTCCGCGTCCGCCTCGCCGAAGATCCGGATGAAGTCCTGTTCGTAATCGGCGAGGATCTGGGCCAGGACCTCCGAATAGTCCTGCTTGCCCAAATCCGCCAGCACCACGGCGGGAAGCCCGCCCGTCAGGAGGAATCGGTCATAGAGAGACAACAGGCGCTCATGCCGTGAGGCGGTGATGTCCGTTTCTTCCGCGAGGATCGCCTCCGCCAGATGTTGCTCGCCGGCCGCCGCCAGGTATTCCGAGAAGCACAACGGCCCCAGCAGGAGACGCCGCACGCGTCCAACTGGGTAACGGGTCTCCTCGCGGAACAGACGTGACAAGGTCGAACCCGACAGGATGACCGTTGCGCGCGCCCAGTCCTCCTTCATGAAGCGAACGAACTGCCCCAGTTTCCTGCTCTCCTGCGCTTCATCGAAGAAAAGCGCCTGGCCGGCATTGGCGTCGAACCCGATCCGGTCCCGAAGAAGTTGTTCGAACTCCCTGAACTCGCGGCAATCGTCTATGAGCGAGCGCAGGCGGCTCTCTTTTTCGAGGTTCAGCGAGAACGATTTCTTCGTGGACTTCCGGAGGGCATGTTCCACCAGGAATGACTTCCCGACCTGGCGGGCGCCTTCGACAAGCAGGATGTTCTTATTCGGCTGTGAGTCGGCGATGAACGCCAGAATTTCCCTATCCGACACCCTTGGAATATAGTTCACAGAGCTATTCTCTCCTCATTACGATCATAGAATAGGCATATTCAGAATCATTCGCAAGCTCTCTTTTCGAGTAACTACTCAGCGAACCCACCGCCGGCGGCCGCCGGATCAAACGGATGAGAAACTATCCGGAATTGAATTTGGAACTCAGGAACTCATGAACCGGAAACGAACCATCGGGGACAGGCAAACTGCCGGCCGTTCGGGGAACCACAGCGCGCCTGTCCCCAGTGCCCCCGCGTCAACCGCTTTGTCGTTGTCCAGATTTGATGGGTGACCCCGAAGACGTGTTTCAGTGACGCCTGCCTCTGGGAACGGGAAGGATGCGGGCGAATTGAAACTGATCGAATTACTCCTTGCACTATGCAACATGACCGGTTATTCTGACACCAATGTACATCAAGAGAGCATCCGAAACGGCGCTGAAAGACATTCTGGCAGGCGACAAGGTCGGCATCATTCTCGGTGCCCGGCAGGTGGGCAAGACCACGTTGGTGGAGCATGTCCTGGCCGGGCAGCCGGCGGTCTTCCTCAACTTCGATGTGGAGGTGGACAAGGCACGCTTCCAGGCCGCCGCCGCGTTATCTCCGGGCGATGCGCTGCGTTCCCTGGGCAATCCGGCGGTGCTGGTGATGGACGAGGCGCAGCGGTTGCCAGAAGCCGCCCGCATCGTCAAGGGCTGGCGTGACGCGCGACTGCCCGCGAAGTTCCTGCTGCTCGGATCCTCCTCGCTGGACTTGCTCGATCAGGCCGCCGAGAGCCTGACGGGGCGGAACCGGAAAATGGTGCTGCCGCCGCTGCTCTTCACCGAGACGCTGGGCACACAGGCTTGGGCGACCCCCGCGGCCACGCCCGAGCACCTGTGCCGGCATTTTGCACCGCAGTTGCGCGCGTTTCTGCTCCAGCGCATGGCCTTTGGCAGTTACCCGGAAGTGGTCACGATCCCGAATCCTACACCGCTGCTGCGCGAGTTGAGCTCGGACTATCTCTGGAAAGACGTGCTCCAGACCGGCCTCGTCAAGACGCCAGCCCTCATCAAGCGGTTGCTGTTGTTGCTGGCCCACCAGGCCGGTTCCGAGGTGTCGGTCAACGAACTGGCAACGCAGCTTCAGATGGCACGCCCGACGGTGGATCGTTACCTGGACCTGTTGGAGCAGACGTTTGTCATCTTCCGGTTGCCGTCGTTCAGCACGAATCCGCGCAAGGAAATCGCCCGGAGCCAGAAGGTGTTCTTCTGGGACACGGGCATCCGCAATGCGTTGCTCAACGCGTTTTCGGCCGACGATTTCCGGCCTGACATCGGCGCGCTGTGGGAGAACTGGGTCATCGCCGAGGTTGCCAAACACAACGCCCTGCTCGGCGCACCGGCGGAGCTTTTCTTCTGGCGCACGCGGGCACAGTCGGAGGTTGATTTGGTGGTGAAACAGGGCGACCGGCTGCGCGCCTTCGAGATCAAGTGGTCGCCGCGGCGGATCCCGGGCCGCGCCTTTCGCGAGGCCTATGGCGTGGAAGTCGAACCGGTGCATTCGGACAACCCGTTTGCTGTGGACATCTTCCAACCCTGAAACCACTGGGAAAACCACTGGGGACAGGCAAACCGGCGGCCAGGCAGAAGCAAAGGACGCATTGGACCCCGCGGTCCTCGGCCGGTCGCGCGAAGCCCGGCGTAGCCGTGCGCCTGCGGCGCGTGGACCTACCCCTGTTACACAACAACTTGCCTGTCCCCCGATGTTCCCGATATTCCCACTTACGCACACCGATCGTCGTGCTCGTCCTCGTCCTTCGTCGTCGTCCTCGATTTCCGGAGTATTTTCGATTACGAGGACGATTGGCCGTAACCGTTCACGGCCTCGTCGTCAGGACTTGCCCGCATTGCCTCGCGACTCGACGTCCGACGTGTAACTATTTGTGTGTCCCTAGCTGACCCTGGGGCGGCTACCTGAGCAGTTACTAACCAGTTTGGATTAGTCACGCCTTCCCTTGAAGCACGCCTGCCAACCGGATCAATCGGTCTGCCAATGCAGGAGATTTGGCTCACGCTGTACTGCATGAACCGCTTGCGGTAGGTATTCTCTTTGTCGGCCGGGCAAATACTTTCTCCGGCGAATTCGCGCGCCCGCCGTTATCGCTGTCCTCTGTCCTCTGACTACACCGCCACGGTCTTGAATTGCGGCAGATGCGGCCGGTTCTTGAGGAACATCTCTCGCACCATCTTCCGGATTTCCGCCAGCGACAGCACGGACGCCGTCAGCGGGTCGTTGCAGACAGCGCGGTACACCATCTCGGGATCGCCCTGGAAGCTGGCCTCGACCGCCATCGTCTCGATCGCGGCGCTCAGCGCCGTGATGGCCGCACACTGCGGCGGCAGGGCCCCGACGTAGACCGCCTCGAAGCCCCTGCGGCTCGCGATCACCGGCACCTCCACGCAGCAACCCGGCGGCAGGTTCGTCACCAGCCCGGTGTTCGGGACGTTCCCGTTGAACTCGAAGATCTCGCCGCCCTTGTAAGCGTTGATGATCGACGCCGCATACTCGTGCCCGCGGTCAAGCGACATGGGCTTGTCCTTGGCGAGCCAGTCCCGGACGTCTTTCTTCCAACTGCCGCCGTCGCGCTTCTGGTATTCCTTGAGAATGTAGGCGTAGTGGCCGGGATTCCAGCCGGTCCCCTTGGCGCAGTACTTCTTGATCAAGTCGGGACGTTTGCGGAACCACCAGTTATACTCGGAATTGTGTCCGCTGGATTCGGTCACGTAATACCCGAACGCCAGGAACATCTCGTTGCGCACCTGCTCCTCGTTGTAGACTTTCTTATCGGTCGCGACGACCTCGTGCAGCCGCGGGTACAAGTCCTTGCCCTTGTGCTGCAGTTTCACGTACCAGGACAGGTGATTGATGCCGGCCGACGTGTACTGCAACTCCTCGTACGGCACCCCGGCCCACTTGGCCAGCATCGCCGCCGTGCCCTGGACGCTGTGGCACAAGCCGGTGACCTTGATCGGCGTGGCCCGCTGCATGGCGTGGCACAGCATGGCCATGGGGTTCGTGTAATTGAGCATGATCGCATTCGGGCACAACTGCTCCATGTCCCGGCAGATGTCGAGCATGGTCGGGATCGTGCGCAGGGCGCGGAAGATGCCGCTGGGCCCCCGCGTATCGCCCACATTGATGTCGACCCCGTATTTCTTGGGGATCAGGATGTCGTGCTGCCAGACATTGGTGCTGCCGCACAGGATCGTCACGCAGACCGCGTCCGCGCCCTTGAGGACTTCACGGCGATCCGTCGTGGCGACCACCTTGGCCGGGTAGTTGCCCATGGCGACGATCTTCTCGATCATGCGCTTCGAGAACGCCAAACGTTCCTTATTGATGTCAACGAGCGCGATCGTCGAGTCCTTGAGCAACGGGAACGTCAGCAGATCCCGAACCAGCCCCCGTGTAAACCCCAGACTACCCGCCCCGATAAACACAACCTTGGCCATGCGAACTTCTCCCTATATCCGTTTTTTTCCGTGATAAACCGAAAATATCTGTATCAAACCGGCGGCAGGAATTTCAATGCAAAATGCTTCACCCCGGAAATTCAGAAAACCGGAATTGTCGCGATTTAACTATCTTCCTGTCCCTGGTTGCCTTCCGCGCGCTGCGCGAACAACAAAGCACGCAAAAAGGGGAGTCACCCCCCTAACTCCATACACCGTTGGCGATAGTGAAGATAATTGGCGTACGAGACATCATTTGGCACACCGTGATCACACGTCGGGATATACCCGCCCTGCGCCCGCATCAAGGGGAGGATCCGTTCCACCATACGATCAATCTCACGCGGGGTCTGGGCCAGAACCCGTTTGTCAATCCCGCCGGAGATCACAAGATCAGGATAGAGTTTTCGCGTGGCGATGACGTCACAGTTGCTGGCCACCTCGAAGGGACTCATTACGTCCATGCCGATACTCTCACGGTAAATCGGGATCACCGGATCGGCAAAACCGTCGGTATCGACTTGAATATACAAATGCCGATCCTGGTCGATCTGCCGCCCCCTGAGGTTGGTAATCAGCTGCTGATAATACGGCAGGATGAATTCCCCCATCATCTCGGCCGAAATCAGTGAACCGTGATTATAACAGATATCCTCGCCAAAAAAGAGTTCATCAATCGTCACCGACTGCTGATGGCGGGCGATTACGGTGTCCGCCAAATCCAGCCAAGTTTTCATGCAGTCATGAACAACCTCCGGCATATCGTAAAAGGCATACAACAACGCCTCAGGCCCAATCAGGCTGCGAAGATACATGTAGCCGCCAATTACATTCTGCACCATGATCCGCCCCTCCGCCGCTGCGGCACGGGCAGTCGCCATGCGTGAATCAAGATCGACAAAACGTTCCGGACTCGCCGGATTCATCCGCCATTTGACGTTTTCATTCCAGGTTTGCATGTCCCTCACGGGATGATCGATGTAGTCAGGCATAAACCCATGACGGCGCCCTTTGAAATACAGCACATGACGCCCGGCATAATCCTGCACCAGTTCCGTGTCGCCACGGTCCTCAATCAACTTGGTTTCGAAACAAGGCTGAAACGCGGCCTCACACCAACCCAACTGCCCAAGGGAATGGTTTCCCGGCGGATCAAATCCGAACAGTTTCTCGTGGGATACATCGGCCGGCATCCCTTCTGCCTGCCATCGCTCAAGCGCCTCGGACCAGATATAGAATTCCCGGTGATACAGCGCTGCCCCCGGCTTGCGCTCATATACATCACGCAGCTTACGGGCGCCGGGACTCATCGCTTCACGCAATACCATGGAATGAACACCATCCGCTAACTTCGAACAGGCTTGATTTATACTCATTTCGGATTCCTTTGATTATTTTCCACCCACCGGGAATTGACACAGTCTCTTGCAGGATTCCTACAGGATTCAGCGCGCTTATGACGTGTCGGTGTTAATGGATAAGAAATCGCTTTTCTGGCGATACGGACACTTGCCCGTTGAGACCGACCTGAAACATCATTTCATGGCTGGGAACATGTGGAAATCCGGCGCGGATGTCAAGTTCGGTATAAACCCGGGTGGTAACTACTCACCATCCCCCCTGCCGGTTGACGATTTATGTTGCGCGCAACATAAATCGTC
>CAYWKN010000126.1:0-6691 GCA_964458765.1 uncultured Verrucomicrobiota bacterium | reverse complement strand
ACCATTCCCGCCGCATTGGAAAACCAACCCACCCCGAACCCCTTCCGCCTTCGCGGGTACGCTGCGGCGGAAGGGGTTCGGGGTGGGTTGGTTTTCCAATGCGGCGGGAATGGTTCACCGCGCTTTCTGATCCCAGGCTATCAGTTGATCAACCGTACCTTGCGGCTTCCCTTGGTGAGCCAGCCGATGACAACGGGCTTCGATCCGGCCTTGCGGAGAGTGGCGAGCGCGGCCTGCACATCCTGGCGACGCACCACGATGACCATGCCGATGCCCATGTTGAAGACGCGGTACATCTCCTCGCGGTCCACCTTGCCGGCCTTCCGGATGAATTCGAAGACGGCCGGGACCGTCCATGTCGAGCGGTCGAAGATGGCGTCCACGTTTTCCGGAAGGACGCGGGGAACGTTGTCCGGGAAGCCGCCGCCGGTGATATGCGCCATGGCGCGGATCCGGATTTTCCGCATCAAGGCGGTGACCGGTTTCAGGTAGCTGCGATGCACGGCCAGAAGCACATCCGCCACGGTTTTCGCCGTGCCGGGGAAGGTATCGCGGATACGCAATCCGGCGGTCTCGAAAATGACCTTGCGGGCCAGGGAGTAGCCGTTGGTATGCAGTCCCGAGGACGGGAGGCCGATCATCACGTCGCCGGGGCGGACCTTGCGTCCGTTGATGACGGCGCGCTTATCCACCATGCCGACGATGGTGCCGACGAGGTCGTACTCCTCCGGCGGGTACAAGCCGGGCATTTCCGCTGTCTCCCCGCCCAGCAGGGCACAGCCGCTTTCCCGGCAGGCCTTGCACAGTCCCTTCACGATCTGCTCGAAGATCGAGCGGTCGAATTTCGAGATGCCGACGTAATCCATGAAGAACAGGGGGGTGGCGCCCTGTACGAGGATATCGTTGATGCAATGGTTGACGATGTCCTGTCCGATCGTGTCGTGACGGCGGGCCATGGTGGCGATCTTCAGCTTGGTGCCGACGCCGTCGGTGCTGGCGACGAGGACCTTATCCTTGCCCGGGGAGGCGAAGAACCCGCCGAACTGGCCGATGTCGTTCAGGACTCCGGCGGTGCGGGTGGTCTTCACCATCTTCTTGATGGCGGCGATGCCGGCCATTTTCTGGTCAATATCCACGCCGGCGGCGGCGTAGGCGGATTTCCGTATCTTGGCGTTCGAGTTTTTCATGGCGATCCTTGTGTCGAGTGCATACCCCGAAATGTCACAGCCCCACGGCCTTGAAGGTGCGGTTGACGTCCTTGAAGTGCATGCGCAGGTCGAACACCTTATCCAGGTCGGCGGGGGTCAGGCGGTTCATGATTTCCGGATCGGCTTCGAGGAGCCTGCGCAGGTCCTGGCGGGTGTTCCAGGCCTGCATCGCATGTTTCTGCACGAGGCGATAGGCGTCTTCGCGGGAGAATTTCTTCTCCGTGAGCATCAGGAGGACCTGTTGCGAGTGGATGAGGCCGTGGGTCAGGTTCAGGTTCTCCAGCATGCGGTTCTTGTAGACAACCATTTGGGAGACAAGCTTCTCCAGGTTGACCAGCATATGGTCGAGGGCGATGGTGCTGTCCGGCAGGATGACGCGTTCCACGGAGGAGTGGGAGATGTCGCGTTCATGCCAGAGGGCGACGTTTTCCATGCCGGCCACCAGGTTGCCGCGGAGGAGGCGGGCCAGGCCGCTGAGTTTCTCGCCGGTAATCGGGTTCTTCTTATGCGGCATGGCGGAGGATCCCTTCTGTTCCTTGCCGAAGAACTCCTCGATTTCGCGGACTTCCGTACGCTGGAGGTGGCGGAATTCCGTGGCCCAGCGGTCCACGGAGCACCCCACGAGCGCCAGGGCGGCCAGGTATTCCGCGTGGCGGTCCCGCTGCAGGATTTGTGTGGAGATGGCAGCGGGCTTGAGACTGAGTTTCCGGCAGACATACTGTTCCACAAACGGGGAGATATGGGCGTGGGTGCCGACGGCGCCGGAAAGCTGGCCGACGCGGATGACTTCGCGGGCCGCCTGGAGGCGGGTCAGGGCCCGGCCGAATTCATCGTACATGAGGGCCATCTTGAGCCCGAAGGTGATGGGTTCCGCATGAATCCCGTGGGTCCGTCCCATCATGGGGGTGAACTTGTATTTGCGGGCCTTGGCGGCGGCGGCCTTGCGCACGGCCTTGACGTCGGCGATCAGGATATCCAGGGCCTGGAGCATCTGGACGGCCAGGGAGGTGTCGAGGACGTCCGAACTGGTCAGTCCGCGGTGGATGTACCGCGAGGAAGGGCCGACGTATTCCGCCACGTTGGTCAGGAAGGCGATGACGTCGTGGTTCACCTTGGCCTCGATCTCATTGATCCGTTGGACGTCGAAGTCGGCCCGGGCCTTGATCCTCTTCAGGTCGGCGGCGGGGACGATGCCCAGCTTGTGCATGGCCTCGCAGGCGAGGACCTCGATCCGCAACCAGATGCGGAACTTGTTTTCCTCGGACCAGATGTTTCCGATTTCCGGGCGGGTGTAGCGCGGGATCATAGCTTTCCTTGCTCCTTCGGTCAGGCGGGTTGTTGGCTGAACCCCGTTGGCTCGCCTACCCCGGGCGTTTTCCCGGAGTTCCGCGCCGCCTTTTTACAACAACAGGGCGGTGGTTCTCAAGCCCGCAGGTGCTGGATGCAGCAATTCTCATTATGGCCGTGTAGCCCGCCGTAGAAGCGGCGCCCTCGCCGCTTTTCAAGCCGGTTTCACGCGGCGGGGGCGCCGCGTCTACGGGAAACACCATCCGTTTCGGCCATAATGAGAACTGCTGTGTTGGATGAGGATTTTCAGGCCGATGCCGATCAGGACGAGGCCGCCGGCGATTTCGATTTTCTTCTCGAAGAAGTGGCCGGATACGTTTCCGATCCGGACGCCGGCGAGGCACAGGGCGAAGGTGACGGACCCGATGATGGCCTGGAAAAGCCCGAAGGCCAGAAGCAGTATTTCAACAAGGCTCATGGGAAGGGAAAAGGGCAGGGCCCTGCGGCGCCTGCCCTTGAGAATGCGGTCGCCGGGACGGCGACCGCCACCTGTGGTTCACGTGTTTCAGTTCGAGGTGCGGCCGCCGACGCCCTTGGCGTTCTTCAGGAGCGTCTTGGCCGGTTCCTTCGGGCGGAGGGCGCGGACGGCGGCTCCGGCCTTCCACATCTCCGAGTTGTGGATCTCGGCAAGGCGTTTGCCCAGGAACTTCTGGTAGTCCTTGCCGCCGCAATCCCGGATGACCTCGCGGGTCTCCTGGCCGGCCTTGACGGAAGCGTAGAGCTTCTTGAAGACGGGCAGGTTGGCCTTCTTGAAGATCGGCCTCCACTTCAGGGCGCCATGCTGGGCGGTGGCCGAGCAGTTCTGGTACATCCAGTCCATGCCGTTTTCGTCCACCAGCCGGATCAGGCTCTGGGTGAGTTCCTCGACGGTCTCGTTGAAGGCTTCGCTCGGGGTGTGGCCGTGCGAGCGGAGGACATCGTACTGCGCCTGCATCATGCCCGCCAGCGCGCCCATCAGGACGCCGCGTTCCCCGGTCAGGTCGCTGTAGACTTCCTTCTGGAAGGTGGTCGGGAACAGGTAGCCCGACCCGATGCCGATGCCGAGGGCGATGCAGCGTTCCGCGGCGCGTCCGGTGGCATCCTGGCCGACGGCGAAGCTGGAGTTGATGCCGGCGCCCGAGAGGAAGTTACGGCGAACGGAGGTGCCCGACCCCTTCGGGGCGACCATGATCACATCCACGTTCTTGGGCGGGACCACGCCGGTCTGGTCCTTGTAGACGATGGAGAAGCCGTGGGAGAAATACACGGCGTCGCCGGGCTTCAGGTTGGCCTTGATGACCGGCCAGACCTTACGCTGGGCGGCATCCGAGACCAGGATCTGGATGATGGTGGCGCGTTTGACGGCTTCGGCGATGGGGAACAGCGTCTTGCCGGGGACCCAGCCGTCCTTGCGGGCGCGGTCCCAGTCGCGCTGGAAGTCCGGCGCCTGGCCGATGATGACGTTAAAGCCGTTATCCTTCAGGTTCAGCGCCTGGGCGGGGCCCTGGACGCCGTAGCCGATGATGGCGATGGTTTCGTTCTTCAGAACCTTGCGGGCCTTGGCAATGGGGAACTCCTTGCGGGTCACCACGGTTTCCTTTGCGCCGCCAAAATCAATCAGTGCCATACGATCTCTCCTTCTTTCCTTGGATTTGCAGAATGCTCCATACTAGGGAATGAACGATTTCTGTCAATGAGAAAAAGGCAAAAAAGCCCGGCGGGGGTATTGACGCGATAGGGGCATTCCTATAGATTCATAAGGAAAGCCACCCTTGGCAGGGTGCGCCGGCGGTTTGTCATCGGCAAAAGGAGAAGCACATGAGCAGGTTTTTGAACAGGATCAGGATCAAGGGTTTCACGCTAATCGAGTTGTTGGTTGTGATCGCGATCATCGGGATTTTGGCCGGGTTGCTGGTCCCGGCGCTGTCTCTGGCCCGTGAGAAAGCCCGTCGGGCTTCCTGCCTGAACAATCTCAAGCAGATAGGCCTCGGGTTCAAATTGTATGCCGGTGACAACCGGGAACTGTACCCCAATACCCTGACGAATCTCTCGTCATACGTTGGATCGAACGTCGTCGATGTTTTCCGCTGCCCGAGCGCATCCCCGTTCACCGGAACCAAGCCGACGACAATCGCGCAAATGTCATATGACTGGTGCAGCTACAAGATGAGAACTGGGATGAGTGAAAGCGAATCGCCTAGCGCGCCGTTGGCTTGCGACAAAGGCGCTACCAACGAGTACAACTCCGCAACCCCATCGGCCAATGAAATCAGTTTCAATCACAAGAATGAAGGCGGTAATGTGCTTTATGTTGACGGGCACGTGGAATGGAAAAGCGGCACACTCTCCAATCTTTCTGGAGCGGCGTGGTCAGGCCTTTGAGATAGATCCGATCGCTGTAGACGAAGCCGGGAGCATGAAAATGTTCCCGGCTTTTTTGTTGATACCGTGACGAGTTTAAAAAAGAAAGACTTGCGTTCTGACTGAATTCGTTATAAATGAGTCAGCATGAGTTCTGAAAAATACATTCCGCAAGCGCAGTTGAAGCGGCTTGTCTCTCTTGTTTCGCCGGGGAAAGTGGTGGTTGTTTATGGGCCGCGCCGTGTGGGCAAGACCACGCTGCTTCGCCATTATGTTTCCGCATGCGGGGAAGATGCGCTCCTGGTGACAGGGGAAGACATCACTGTACGGGAATACCTGGAGAGTCAGTCCCTGCAAAAGTTACGGTCCTTCGTCGGGGATCGCCGTCTCCTGATTGTGGATGAAGCCCAGTATATCCGGCAGGTCGGGTTGAACCTGAAGTTGCTCGTGGATCATGTGCCCGGGTTGAAGATCATCGCGACCGGCTCGTCGTCTTTCGAACTATCGCATTCAACCGGGGAGCCCTTGACGGGACGGCAGCACACGTTGCTGTTGTTGCCCCTGGCGCAACTGGAGATCCAGGCCGTGGAGGCGCCCCACGAGACGCGGGCACGCCTGGAGGAGCGTCTGATCTACGGAAGTTACCCGGAGGTCGTCCTGAGCCAGTCCAACGAGGGGCGTGAGCAGTACTTGAAAGAGTTGGCCGGCGGTTATTTGTTCAAGGACATTTTGCAGTTGGAGGGGATCCGGCGGGCTGACAGATTGATCCGGCTCCTGCAGTTGCTGGCGTTCCAGATAGGACATGAAGTCTCGATTTCGGAACTGGGGAAGCAGTTGGGGATGAGCAAGAACACGGTGGATCGCTACCTCGACTTGCTGGAAAAGGTTTTTGTGATCCACGGCCGATCCGGGTTTTCCCGCAACCTGCGGAAGGAAATCACCAAGAGCCGCCGCTATTATTTCGTCGACAACGGGATCCGGAATGTCCTGATCAACAACTTCAATCCATTCTCCATGCGCGACGATGTCGGCGCCCTCTGGGAGAACTATGCGGTTGTGGAGCGGATGAAAGCGCTGTTGTATCAGGGCCGGACTGTGCAGAGTTATTTCTGGAGGACCTACGATCAAAAGGAGATTGACCTTGTCGAAGATGCCGGCGGGGTATTGTCGGCCTTCGAGATGAAATGGTCGCCCACCCGGTTGACTCCTCCCAGGGATTGGGCGGCGGCCTATCCGCAGTCCCGCTTCGCTGTTGTTCACCGGGAGGCCTACGTGGATTTTGTTTCCGGAAAACAGGTGAGCATGGTGGCTTGCGGCCCCGCGCGTATCCGTCCATAGTCTCTTTCCATGATAGCGAAAGTTGTCGTTGATGTGGCGGTGGACCGGGAGTTTGACTACCGGATCCCCGATGCCTTGCGGGACCGGGTCAAGCTGGGGTCCAAGGTGGCGGTTTCCTTTGGTTCGCGGCAGGCAGAGGGCTATGTGGTCGGGTTTTCCAGTGTTTCGGAACATCCGGAACTGAAGCCGATTGACTCTGTGGTGGGCGAGAAACCGTACATCGACGAGAAGCTCCTGCAACTGGCCCGCTGGATGGGGGACTACTACTGCGCGCCGGTGGAGTTGGCGGTACGGGCTGTGCTGCCGGGGGCGGTGCGGCGGCACAAGGCGGGATTCAAGGAACAGCTTTTTGTGGAACTGGCGGGGGAGGAGACAGTTCCGCCTCTGAGCGGTGCTCAGGTTCTTCGAGGAACTGAATGTCCAATATCCAACAATCCCAATATCCAATGTCCAAGTGA
>CAYWKN010000125.1:0-6769 GCA_964458765.1 uncultured Verrucomicrobiota bacterium | reverse complement strand
TCGCGCCTCCCGCCGTTCCGCCCGCTTCGGGTCAGCGCCCGAATCAAGCCTGGGCGGGAGTTGCCCCAGCTTCTCGGGCACTTCTGTTCGAACCCAGACCGCAATTCCAGGGGCAATCCAGGCTTGCACCGAGCCAAAGGCTGTGGGATTCTGAATCCGGCATGCACCGATAACCCCTAAAGGGCATTCATGGCAGAAAACACAAGACCCGCAGGCGGATGGACGCAGATCTATCAGAGCATCTTCGACCAGTCCATCATCGGCATCGTGCTCTGCGACATGAACGGGGCCATCCTGGAATGTAACCCTGCCTTCGCCCGCATGCTCGGCTATGCCGCCGGGGAACTGACCCGCAAGACCGTTCAGGATCTCACCCATCCAGACGACTGGCCGAAGGAATCTGACTCCATGGCCCGGCAGCGCGAAACACCGGCCACCGGCCACCATTACGCCGCAGAGAAACGCTATATCCATAAGGATGGGCACATTATCTGGGCGAACGTCAACGCCACCACCATCTGCGGCACCCACGATGCGGCGGTATTCGGTTTCGCCGTCGTGGAGGATATCACCGAACGGAAACTCGCCGAATCCGGCCTGCGGGAAAGCGAAGAACGCTATCGCTCGCTCTTCACCGAAATGATCAACGGGTTCGCCCTGCACGAAATCATCGTGGACGAGGCCGGAAAACCGAGCGACTACCGCTATCTGGCCGTGAATCCGGCGTTTGAAGCCATGACGGGGCTTCGCGCCGCCAATGTCATCGGGCGTACCGTCCGCGAAATCATCCCGACGATTGAGCCCTACTGGATCTCCCGTTTCGGTTCCGTGGCTCTGACCGGCATCCCGGCCACCTTTGAGGATCATGTGGAAGCCATGCACAAGCATTTTTCCGTGCATGCCTATTCCCCCCGTCCCGGCCAGTTTGCCGTCGTCTTTTCCGACGTCACAGACCGCGTTCACACTCAACAGCGCCTGGAGGAGGAAAAGGATCGAATGAGCGTCGTCCTCCGCGGCATCAGCGATGCCGTCATCGCCACCGATACGAATGGCGCGATTGTCCTGGTCAACAAGCTGGCGGAGAAATGGATGGGCCGGCCCCATGAGGATGTCCTCGGGCAACCGGTCTGGCAGGCCCTGAACCTTGTCGCGCCGCCCGGACAGCCCCCCTGCGCCCAGGCCCTGGAAGAGGCCGTCCGCGGCAGGAAACGCTACGAACCCGCCGCCCCCTTCCGCCTGGCGGCCCCCGAGGGTCCCGAACTCTGGGTAACCGTGACCGGTAATCCCCTGTTCGACCGGACAAACACCCCCGTCGGCATGGTCTTCGTGCTGCGGAATATCAGCGAACGGCTCCGCATGGAGGCGGAACGCGTCAAGACGGAGAAACTCGATTCACTTGGCCACCTGGCCGCCGGCATTGTCCACGACTTCAACAACTACCTCACCACGATCCTGGGGAATGTTTCCCTCGCCAAGGCCCACACCGGAACTCCAGCGGAAGTCACGGCGATCCTGTCCGAAGCCGAAACCGCCCTGCAGTCGGCCAGCGACCTGACCCACCAGCTCCTGACCTTTGCCAAGGGCGGATCCCCCTCCAGAACCAGCGTCATCACCGACAGTCTTCTCAAGGAAGCGGCGGATTTCGCCCTTTGTGGCTCAAACTCCTGCGCGGAATTCAACATCTCCCCCTCGTTGTGGAACGTGCAGGCGGATCCGATCCAGTTGGCCCAGGCCATCCGGAATCTCGTCATCAACGCGGACGAGGCCATGCCCAGCGGAGGCTCCATCCAGATCGCGGCCGAGAACTATCTCCTGGAATCAGGCGATCCCATTCCCCTGCCCCCGGGCCGGTATGTCAAGCTGTCCATCACCGATTCGGGCATCGGCATCCCGGACCGCACAATCGAAAGGATCTTTGATCCCTACTTCACCACCAAACAGCAGGGAAGCGGCATGGGCCTTGCCACAACCCTCTCCATCGTGCGGAATCACAACGGTCATATCGGCG
Organism: uncultured Verrucomicrobiota bacterium; assembly: GCA_964458765.1. GTDB lineage: Bacteria > Verrucomicrobiota > Kiritimatiellia > CAIKKV01 > CAITUY01 > CAIVSY01. Next base: position 4,761 of record CAYWKN010000125.1, on the reverse strand, counting down.
TGGAATCCGGACTGGGAATCGGGACCACCTTCGAGGTCTACCTGCCGGCTGTCGAGGATGCCGCCGCCACCCCGCCGCCCCCGGAAATCCCGCCACTCGTCCCGGGCAGAATCCGCGTGCTGGTCATGGATGACGAGGAAGCCATCCGCAGTCTCACTTCCCGGATCCTGTCCAGTCGAGACTGCGACGTGACCACAACGTGTACTGGCGAGGAAGCGCTCCAAGCCTATGAAACCGCCCGGGCGGCGGGCGCCCCGTTCGACGTGGTCATCCTGGACCTCACAATCCGCGGCGGGATGGGCGGCAAGGACACCATCCAGCGCTTGAGGGAAATTGACCCTGGCGTGAAGGCCATTGTCTCCAGCGGGTATTCCACCGACCCCGTGCTGTCGAACTACCGCCGTTATGGCTTCCGGGGCATTGTCCCCAAACCATACCGGGCGGACCACCTTTTCCGGGCCGTCCAGGAAATGGCCCGCCCCCGCCCGGCGGGTTCTTCAACCTGAGAAGAACCGTTCATCGGCTCTTGCCGCGTTCAGTTCCGGTGGTGTTCCCGCTCGAACTTCCGGATTTCGTCGCGAAGGCGGGCGGCCTCCTCATACTTCTCCTTGCTGACGGCCTGCTCCAACTGCGCCTTCAGGTGCTGGATCGGGGAAATGCTCTTCCCCTCCTTCTTCTCCCCCTCCGCCTTGTGCCCCTGCCCGGGGGCTTTCTCCTCCAGAAGGATTCCCGCCTGATCCATCACCTTCTGAACCACGTAGATGGGCGCGGCACACCGGATGGCCAGCGCCACGGCGTCGCTGGGTCGCGAGTCCACCTCCGCCTCCACTCCGTCGTGCTCCAGCACCAGCAGGGCAAAAAATGTCCCGTTCTCCAGGTTGTTGACGACCACCCGCTTGAGCCGACACTCGAGACAATCGAGAAGGTTCTTGAGCAAATCGTGCGTGAGCGGACGCGGAATGTCGAGGTTCTCCAACCGCACCGCAATGGCCTGCGCTTCCGCCCCGCCAATGAAGATCGGCAGCGTACGCGGGTCCTGCTCGCCCCGCAGCAGCACAACAAACCCGAGGTTGGAAAGCGACAACCCTGCAACTTTGACCTGTATCATGTTCCCCTCCGGCGCCTAATCATGCCATATTCCGCCGCGAAACGACTCCGGAATACGCCGGCATTCCCCCGGGCTACATGTTCGCGGCAACAGCCTGCGCGAATTCGCTGCACTTGAGCAGCTTGGCCCCGTCCATCAGCCGCTCAAAGTCGTACGTGACCGTCTTGTTGCCGATCGTCCGCTCCATCCCCGCGATGATCCGGTCCGCCGCTTCCGTCCACCCCATGTAACGGAACATCATCTCGCCCGACAGGATCAGCGAACCGGGATTGACCCTGTCCTGATCGGCGTATTTCGGCGCGGTCCCATGCGTGGCTTCGAAACAGGCGGCCCCGGTGTCATAGTTGATGTTCGCCCCCGGAGCAATGCCGATGCCGCCGACACACGCCGCCAGCGCATCGGAAATGTAGTCGCCGTTGAGGTTGAGCGTGGCGATGACCGAATAATCGGCGGGCCGCGTCAGGATCTGCTGGAGAAACGCGTCGGCAATGCAATCCTTGATCACCAGGTTCCGCCCCTCGGACAGGCGAAGCGTGTGCCAGGGACCGCCATCCAGCGGCACGGCGCCGAAATGCTTGCGGGCCGTCTCGTAGCCCCAGTCCCGGAACGCGCCCTCCGTGTACTTCATGATGTTGCCCTTGTGCACCAGCGTCACCGAGGGACGCCTTTCGGCAATGGCATAACGGATCGCCGCCTTGACCAGCCTCTCGGTCCCCTCCTGCGACACCGGCTTGATCCCGATACCCGAAGTCTCCGGGAACCGGATCTTCTTCACGCCCATCTCCCGCTGGAGGAAATCGAGAACCTTGCGGACTTCCGGCGTCCCGGCCGCCCACTCGATCCCCGTATAGATATCTTCCGAGTTCTCGCGGAATATGACCATGTCCGTCAATTCCGGCTGTTTGACAGGGGACGGCACGCCTTTGAACCAGCGGACCGGGCGCTGGCACACGTAGAGATCCAGTTCCTGCCGCAAGGCCACGTTGAGGCTCCGGATCCCGCCGCCCACCGGCGTCGTCAGCGGCCCCTTGATCGAAACAAGGTATTCCCGGCAGGCCGCCAGCGTTTCCGGCGGAAGCCAGACGGCCTTCCCGTACACGGCATTGGCCTTCTCTCCGGCATACACTTCCATCCATTCGACCTTGCGCCTGCCCTCGTAGGCCTGGTGCACCGCCGCGTCCCAGGCAATCTTCGCGGCCCGCGTGATATCCCGACCGATACCATCCCCCTCGATGAACGGAATCACCGGACAGTCCGGGACCTTCAACGCCCCGTCCCGTCCCATCGTGATCTTCTGACCCTGCTTCGGCACAACAATCTTCTCGTAGCTCATGGATGGCTCCTGTCCCGGGTGCTCCCGCCTATTTCGATTCCCTCGTGTGGTTCAATAATCCGCCGGCCAGCAGAATGGCCCTCTGCCGCTCCGTAAAGGCCGCCTTGACCGTCACATCCAGCGCGCGGGTGATATTCCGCACCGTCAACGTTTCGGCCCCGCGCTTCAGCGCCTCGCGCACTCCCTCGATCGCCAGTTCGTCGCCCTGCCCGATCCGGTCGTAGTCCGCCCCGCTCTCCAGGACCAGCGGCAGGATGCCGAAGTTGATCAGGTTGGCCATGTGTATCCGCTCGATGCTTCGGGCCACCACCGCCTTGACACCCAGATACATCGGGCAGAGCGCCGCATGCTCGCGGCTCGATCCCTGCCCGTAGGATTCCCCGGCCACGATGATGTTGTGCCTGCCGGCGTCGCGCAACTCCCCCGCCCGCCGGGCAAAGCCGGCGTCCACCCCCTCGAACACGTACGCGGCATACGCCGGAACATTGGAACGGTACTTCAGCCGCGACCCCGCCGGCATGATGTGGTCGGTGGTGATCTTGTCCCCCACCTTGAGGGTCGCCACACCCCGGATGCCGTCCGGCAGCGGCGTGTTCCGCGGCGGCTCGCCGATGTTCGGGCCGCGCAGCACCTTGACCCCGGACCCGCCCGCGGGCGGCCGGATCAACATCGTGTCGTCCGTGTCAAAGGCCTTGGGCATCTTCACCCTCGGATACTGGATCTCGCTCTCCGCCAGCGGATCCGCCACCCGCCCGCGCAACGCCGCCAGCGCCGCCACCGGCGGGCTTACAAGGTACACCTTGGCGGACTTCGTCCCCGACCGCCCCTCGAAATTGCGGTTGTTCGTGCGCAACGATACGGCATCGGTGGATGGCGACTGCGAATTGCCGATGCAGAATCCGCAGGCGCTTTCCAGGATCCTGGCCCCGGCGCCAACCAGCGTCGCCAAACCGCCTTCGCCGGCCAGCATCTTCAGAACCTGCCTCGAACCCGGCGCAACCCCCAGGCTGACATCCGGATGCACCGTCCGCCCTTCCAGGATCCTGACCACTGTCTTCAGGTCCACATAGGAGGAGTTCGTGCAGGATCCGATCAGGACCTGATCCACCCTCGTTCCTGCCAGCGAAGCCACCGTGACAATGTTGTCCGGCGAATGCGGCGCCGCGGCCAACGGCTCCAGCCCGGAAAGGTCGATCGTGACATCCTTCTCATACACGGCGTCGGGGTCGGCCGCCAGCTCCGTCCAGACTGCGGCGCGTCCCTGGGCCTCCAGGAACGCCCGGGTCACCCCATCACTGGGAAATACGGAGGTCGTCACCCCGCATTCGGCGCCCATGTTGGTAATCGTGGCGCGCTCGGGAACACTCAGGGTCTTCACTCCCGGCCCGGCATACTCGAAAATGCAGCCCACGTTCCCCTTCGTCGAGAAGATCTGCAGGACCTTCAGGATCACATCCTTGGCGGTCACCCAGGGACGCAGCCGCCCGGTCAGCCGGATGCGGACGACCTTCGGCGCCGTAAGGTGGAAGGCGCCGCCCCCCATGGCGACAGCCACGTCAATCCCCCCGGCCCCGATGGCGATCATTCCCAGCCCGCCGCCCGTGGGCGTGTGCGAGTCGGACCCCAGCAGGGTCTTGCCCGGCGCCCCGAAACGCTCGAGATGCACCTGGTGGCAGATCCCGTTCCCCGGCCGGGAATACAAGATCCCGTACTTCGCCGCCACGGACTGCAAATAACGGTGATCGTCCGCGTTCTCAAACCCGACCTGGATCGTGTTGTGATCCACATAACTCACGGCCAGTTCGTTCCGGACACGGTCCAGCCCCATCGCCTCGAACTGCAGATAGGCCATCGTTCCCGTGGCGTCCTGCGTCAAGGTCTGGTCAATCCGGATCGCCATCTCCCGGCCGGGCGTCATTTCGCCGCCGACAAGATGCGCGCTCAATATCTTCTGCGTAACGTTCATGCCCATGCTCGAAACCCCTCCAATATACCCGCTTCCGGGTTTTCAGTGGGTACACCCCATATGTTGTGCTTCAACACTTGCCATGCAATGATGTCGATTAAGCAGGTCGTTTAAGACCGTATCCGGCCAAGAGCGTCGGTTAAGTGTCCGAGTAAGGGAACGCGTAAGCGCCTTACTGTATTACACTTAACCGCCTTCTTAACCGACACTCTTAACCGGATACCCTTAACCGGCTCACTTACACGACTCCTCCGATCAGACCAACCACAAGATCTGGGGGCCACCCACTCAAAACCCTGAACCCCTCCAATATATGGGGCAAGCATAGGGATATCCGGCGGCGGGTTCAATCCC
>CAYWKN010000124.1:2039-6847 GCA_964458765.1 uncultured Verrucomicrobiota bacterium | reverse complement strand
GTGTGGGACTCGTGGCTGGCTGAGTAACCCTCAGTCAGTCACGGGGACCCGATTCGCACTTTATTCCGGGCGGTAGGGTTCGAGCGGGTAATGACAGTACCGCATGAAGGCATCGTACTGTGCTTGAGATTCTGCCACCGTCATGCCAACGGAGTTCGGCTGCTGATACGCCTTCACCATGAACCCGCCAGCTTCTCTCCCAAAAGCCCACACCTGGTGATGCGCCTCATCGGCGATGGCGGCCAAGTCTCCGGTGCCGATCGTCCGCTGGATATCGACAGGATTCCAGAAGCATATCTTGCCGCCGAAATGCGCTGCAAGCCAGTCAATGCCCATAAGTGTGGGTTGATCGAGTTGGATCACATCGCACCCGGCCTCACAGAACATCCCCATGTACTCCCGCACTTGCCCACAGCAATGGTGGATCAGGTGCATCTCATGCTCATGCAGGAGATCGCATGTCTTCTTGTAGCGTGGAAAGTAAATGGCGCGAAATAGCTCGGGGCTGACCATCGCGCGGTCATTTGTACCCATATCATCCCACGTTATGACGCCGTCCACGCCGGCCGCCGCATACGCCTCGATGATCCGAATGCGTGCATCGTCGATCATGTCCAGCAATTGGGTTAAATTGTCTGTGTCAACGACATGATCGAGAAACCAGTTTTCCATGCCGCGCAGGTCCGCAGGCAGTAGCATCAATGACGGTATGCTCCCGTATACATACTTTCCTTCCGCGTGCGCTCGCGCAACATCCGCGGCCAGGTGCGAATAGCGCGCCGCCTTCGAGAAGTCGGGAAACCGATACGTCTCCAGTTGGTGCCAGCCTTCGCCAAGGGGGTGTTTCTTCACCTGGCCCATGTTCTCGCCAGTTGTGTCAAACGTCTCCCTTGGCAGATTCCACTCGTCTTGTCCCTCGGCCAAGTGAACATCAGGATCGGCACCATAACCGACTCCCGCAAAGTCGGTCAGGGGCCATGTCTTGCCGTCGATAGGAGCCACCGCGAAATGCAGACCGATCCGCGGAGGCTCGCGAAACTCGATGCAACGGCGGACAATCTCACGAGAAGTCATATCCATAGTAGTTTCTCCTGTGCGAACTTTCCGGATGAGCATCACGGCGATCACGTTACAGAGCGAAGCGAACCGTGGGGACGTTCCGTGATGCTCCATCCGTTTGTTGGACGTCCTAATCTATGGATTTTGTAACAGGGGGGCGGCTGGAGGGGCAAGCGGATTCGGCGTGGGTAGCTGAGTTCCGACAGGCCTGGGATGGCAGGAAGGGCGGTGTGAAGACGGGATGGGGAGTACCGAACGGCCGGGAGGGTGGTTAAGCCCCGTTTTTGGGCAGACCGGCGCGGAAGCGAACAGGACGATCGCCTTGCGGAAGATGGACATCAGGCCGCCTCCTGTTCGGGTGGGCCGCGGGAACGGAAGAAGCGGGCGAGAAGAACCAGGGGGCGGCCGCAAGCCGCTGGTATCGTCAAACATGCGTCTGTCCACACCCTGCGGCATTCGTTCGCCACCCACATGCTCCTGAAGGGCGTCAATATCCGGGAGGTGCAGAAGTATCTGGGGCACGAGAGCGTGGAGACGACGATGATCTATTATGTGAATCCGCGGCATGGATTCCACCGCCGAAAGCCCCCTGGATGAGTTGTGAGGCAGACAAGGCACGCGGCGTAATCGCTGATTCGGACATCCATACCGCGCCTCTTGAGAAATGTCTGGCCCCACCCGCCCCTGCGCCGCTATCCTATCCGCTTGTCGCCCATGGCCCGTGGCTATGCCGGCGCTTGGACGAGAACCCGAACACTTGCCCCGAACGTATGACTGTGCGCCATGTTGTCTGGGATTGGAACGGCACCCTGCTGGACGATGTCCAGGCATGCGTGGATGCCATCAATATCCTGCTCGCACACCGCTCCCTCCCCACCGTCTCCCGACAGCAGTATCTGGATGTCTTCGACTTCCCCGTCCGGAACTACTACCTGCGGATCGGGTTCAATCTGGACAAGGAGGACTGGCACAGCCTCGCCGTGGAATACCACCGGGCCTATGCGCTCACGTCCGCCAATTGCCCGCTGCGCGAAGGCGCGATCCAGACCCTGGACCGCTTCCGCGGGGCCGGCATCGCTCTCTCGGTCCTCTCGGCGTGCGAGATCTCGCTCCTCCGGAAGATGATGCGGGAGCGGGGCATCCTGGACTATTTCGAGCATGTCTACGGACTCTCCGACCTGTATGCCCATTCGAAAGTCTCCCTCGGCCACAGCATGCTGGAAAAGGCCGGGCTTCCCCGCCATTCCACCCTGCTCGTGGGGGACACCCTCCATGACTTCGAAGTCGCCGCCGCTCTGGGCGTGCCCTGCCTTCTCATGTCCGGCGGGCATCAATCCGAGGTCAAACTCCGCCGCTGCGATTGCCCCATCCTCCCAAACATGGAGGCGGTGCACCGCCACATAACCGCCCGCCCCGCTCCATGAAAGCCGTCATGAAACGCCGCCTCGCCATCACCGTCATCCTGACGCTCTGGGCCGTCAGCACCGGCTGGCTCGTCTTCCGGGAAGCCTACCCCGAAATCATGGCGGTCGCCTCCACCGGCGGGTACCGCTCGTTCTTCTCCCGCGGCGTCATGATCATGGACCAATGGATGAAAATCACCTTTCAGGGCCGGCAGATCGGATACAGCCATACCGGCGTGGACGCCGTCGAGGGGCCGGCGGGCCGCCAGTACCAGATCGGCAACCGCACCCTGCTGCAGATGAACGTCATGGGCGCCGCCCAGCGGATCGCCGTTCATGCCCAAGCCACGGTGGATGCCCTGTATCATCTCCAGAAGTTCTCCTTCGTGCTCTCCGCCACCGGCTATGCCCTCACCATCGAGGGCAAACGCGCCCGCGGGAACACCTTCGACTGCACGGTCCGCGGCCCCGACAGCTCCCGCAGGCTTTCCGTCACAATCCCGGAAGACGCCATCCTGTATTCCCCCATGACCGAACTTTCGCTCAAGGCCCTGGTCCCCGGACGGCATGTGACCCTGCGCATGTTCAACCCCATGACCCTCACCTCGCAGAACATCACCATCAAGTCCCTGCGCCGCGAACCCCTCCAGCACGCCGGATCCAATGTGCTCGCCACCGTCCTTTCCGCCAACCTCGAGGGCATGGAGACCCTGTCGTGGGTCGATGGCGAAGGGAATCTCCTCCGGCAGGAGACCCTGTTCGGCTGGGCCATGGAAGCCTGCAAGCCGGACGAAGCCCTGGCCGCCAACAGCCTGGCGCCCGCCGGCGATATGCTCGCCCAACTCGCCGTCCCCGTGACCGGACCCGCCGACCGCCTGTCCGCCGCGCGCTCCGCCCGCCTGCGACTCTCCGGCGCGCCCCTTCAACCCGAATGGCTCCGGACCCATCGCCAGACGGTCGTCTCCACCGGCCAGGTCACGGAGGTAATCGTTCGAGCCGAATCCCTCCCTGCGTCGGGCCTGCCGCCGGCCTCCGCGCTTCCGGACATGAAGGCCGCCCTCGCTCCCTCCGCGTTCATCCAGTCCGAAGACCCGCGGCTTGCGGAACGGGCCCGGACCATCACCGGCGAATGGACCAATAGCCTGGCCGCCGCCATGGCGATCTACACATGGGTGTTTGAGAACGTCGAGAAACAGCCCACCGTCAGCCTGCCCTCCGCCCTGGACGTCCTGCTGCGCCCGCGCGGGGACTGCAACGAACATACCTACCTCTTCGTCGGCCTGGCCCGTGCCGCGGGTATTCCGGCTGTGATTCGCGTGGGCCTCACGTTCCAGAACGGCAGCTTCTACTACCACGCCTGGCCTTCGGTCTATGTCGGGCAATGGCTGGATATGGATCCGACACTCGGAAAACCGGCGGTCGGAGCCGACCACCTCTCGCTCTTTGAAGGCGAACTGTCGGAGCAGATGAAACTCATGGGGGTGCTGGGCCGCCTGAAAGTCGAAGTCGTCGACACGGAGAACTGATCATCATGATTCACGTGCAACAGTTGGATAAGTCCTTTGGCGCGGTACATGCCGTCCGGAATCTCTCCTTCGACGTTCCGGCCGGAGAACTCTTCTGCTTCCTGGGCCCGAACGGCGCGGGCAAGACCACCACCATCAAGATGCTCACCGGACTCCTCCGGCCGGACCGCGGCGTGATCCGCATCGGCGGCCACGACATCGCCGCCGATCCCGTCGCAGCCAAGACCATCATGGGGTACATCCCCGACATGCCCTTCCTGTACGAGAAGCTCACACCGGTCGAATTCCTCAAATTCATTGCCGACCTCTACAATCTCCGCGACCCTGCCACCCCGCGACGCATCCAGGAAAGTCTCCTCTCGTTCGGCCTGGGCGAGGCCCGCAGCGCGCTGATCGGCGATCTCTCCCATGGCATGCGCCAGCGCCTGCTCTATATCGCCACGTTCCTGCACAATCCGCGCGTGGTGTTCATCGACGAACCCCTCATCGGGCTGGACCCCCACTCCATTCGTATGATCAAGGACCTGCTCCGCCAGAAGGTCCGCGGCGGCATGACCATCCTCCTGACGACCCACATCCTGGCTCTCGCCGAGGAAATCGGCGATCGGATCGGGATCATCTCCAATGGTACCCTGATCGCCCTCGGCCGGATGGACGAACTGCGCCGGCAGGCAGGCGTCGAAGGCAAGCTGGAGGATGTCTTTCTCAAGCTCACCAGCGAGGACACCGGAACTCCAACCCAGGGCGGAGCCCGCCCGATGCTATCCATCCCCAACTAGCCATCCACCATTCACAATTCACCATCCACCATTCACAATTC
>CAYWKN010000124.1:0-1939 GCA_964458765.1 uncultured Verrucomicrobiota bacterium | reverse complement strand
CCCCCCCCCCATGTCCCCGCTCACGGCACTTTGGATCAAGGACGCGCACGCGATGAACAATCTGCGGCGCCTGTTGCGCCGGGAATCCGTCTTCAAGGTGGTCTTCATCCTGGCCTTTGCCTTCGGGCTGATGGGCGGGTTCTTCGCCCTGTTCCTGGATGCCTTCCGTTTCCTGTCGGCGCTTGGCGGAGCCAGTTTCATGATCACCCGCCGCCTGTTCTCCCTCTTTTTCCTGGGCCTCGGCGTCATGCTGGCCCTCTCGAACATCGTGACCTCGTATTCCACCCTCTTCCGGTCCCGGGAAACCAGCTTTCTCCTGACTTCACCCGTGGATATCCGTTCCCTCGTGACGTACAAGTATCTGGAGTCGACCCTTCTGAGTTCCTGGGCATTCCTCTTCCTGATCATTCCGTTCACAGCCGCCTATACCCTGCACGAGGAACTGGGGTTGATCTTCGCCTTCTGGACCGCGGCATTCTCCATCCCGTTTGTCCTCCTCTGCGGGGGACTCGGCACCCTGATCGCCCTGTTGGCTGTCCGCTGGATGCCCCGCGGCCGTCTATTCCGCATCGGCGCCATCGCGGCCGTCGTGGCTCTGACCCTCCGCCCGCTTCTGGACTTTCGTCCGGTCAACCTTCAGGACCAGCCCTCGTTTGTCCTGAACCGGCTGCTGCCCGGACTCCAACTGGCCTCCCACCCGCTGGCTCCGAACCACTGGTCCGCGGAAGGCATCCTGTTGCTCTCGGGCGGCGATTTTGCACGGGGGGGCATGTTCTGGCTCACCCTGGTGGCCAACACGCTGGTGCTCGCGCTCCTGATCCAGTGGCTTGGCACGCGGACATTCTTCCCGGCCTGGCAGCGGGTGGCCGGCGAAGGTGGCGCCCGGCGCCGGCCCGCGGAACTGCTGGGCTGGCTGCAACCCGCCCTGCGGTTCCTGCCCCACGATATCCGCGGGATGATCCTCAAGGATATCCGCGCCTTCCTCCGGGACCCCCTCCAGTGGTCCCAGGCGCTGATCTTCTTCGGACTCCTTGCCATCTACTTTGGCAGTTTCCGGTCGTTCCGCTATGATGCGTTGCCGGATGTCTGGCGGAATCTCATCGTCTTTCTCAATATCTTCAGCGTGGCTTCGGTGATCTGCTCCCTCGCCTCGCGCTTCGTCTTTCCCCAGTTGAGCCTCGAAGGGCACAGCTTCTGGATCCTCGGCCTGGCGCCGACCGGCATGCGGCGCATCCTGATAACCAAGTTCCTGCTGGCAGCGACCGCCATCATTCTGGTCAGCGCCTCCCTGATGGGGCTGGCGACCTGGATGCTCCAGGTCGGCCCCGCCCTGAAAGCCATTTCCATCGGCCTGGCTGTCGCCATCTCCCTCGCCGTCTCCGCGATGGCGACCGGACTGGGCGCCATCTTCCTGGATCTGAAACAGCCGAACCCGGTGGCGATCATCTCCGGGTTCGGAGGCACCATGAATCTGGCGCTGAGCCTGGGATTGATGCTGACCTCCATCCTGCCGTTCGGCCTCCTCTGGCACTGGCACCTGCAGGGGCGGATCAGCGACACGGTCTTCGTCCGGGGCAATCTGGCGGCGGCAGCCTGGCTGGGGATCCTTACGCTCCTGGCCACCGTGATTCCCCTCTGGCTCGGAGCCCGCAGTCTTGCCCGCCGGGAATACTGAACCTAGCCGGAGCAGACCCGACGCCACACCACATCAGCGTGCAACCCACCCCCGACCCCTTCCGCCTACGCGGGTACACTACGGCAGGACACGCCAGGGAGCGGAGCCCTTGCAGGCAATCGCATTCCCCTCCTTGGAGGGGTGCCCGAAGGGCGGGGTGGGTTTCCCCTCCTTGGAGGGGTGCCCGAAGGGCGGGGCGAGTTCTTCCCTGTTCCCCTCCTTGGCAGAGATTTTCAGGGGGGAGATGATTAGACTTCGGATTTG
>CAYWKN010000123.1:0-6912 GCA_964458765.1 uncultured Verrucomicrobiota bacterium | reverse complement strand
CCCGAGATGGGCGCCCGGTTGACGTGCACGTCAAGAAGACTCAGGAAGATGCTGATGCGCACGCAGTTGGTTTTCAGGTATCCGCCCTCATAGACGTTTGCGACGGCAGCCACCGTGCCGTCCGCACCGGCGACGACGGCGCCAGCGTCACAAGGAGGCGTCCGGGCGGGATCGCGGAAGAAATACACCAGGTAGAGAAGTCCGATGACAGCCGGCAGCACGCATAGCCAGGCAATACGCTGGAACGGAGCTGCCCGCACCCGCAGGATGAGAGCCAGCAGGCCGAAACCAAGCACGACGACTCCAAGGAACGGCAGGACTTCAGGTCTGATGGCTATGGCTACACGCATAATTGCTCCCACACCGCCCGGATGTCCTTGCCGGCCACCGAGTCCGGCAGTTCCACCACGGCCTTGCCTTGGATCTGCGCGGCGGTCACGGCGCGGTCGTAGCGCACGCGTCCCGCGACGGCAGCACCGGCTTGGCGCGCCTCGACCTCAATCCGTTCCGTCATCTCTTCGTTCAGGTCGCATTTGTTGACGCACACCGCGGCCGGGATGTCGAAATGCCGGGCCAGTTCCAGCACCCGGGCCATGTCGTGCGCGCCGGACAGGGTCGGCTCGGTCACAATGAGGACCCGGGACGCGCCTGTGACGGAAGCGATCACGGCGCAGCCGACTCCCGGCGGGCCATCCACCAGGACGAGGTCCGCTCCCCGCTCCCCGGCAAGGGAGAGGGCCGCTTCCCGGACTTTGCTGACCAGCTTGCCCGAATTCTCGCCGCCCGGAACGAGCCGCGCGTGAACCAGCGGGCCATGGCGGGTGTCGGACACATACCATTCGCCGCCCAGCCGTTCGGGGAAATCGATCGCCTTGACGGGGCAGGCCCAAACGCAGACGCCACAGCCCTCGCACGCGGTCGGATCGATGGCGAAGGCGTGGTCCTTCGAGCTGCCACCGGCGGCCCGCATGGCTTCCAGGATGTCCGCGAACTTGACGGGACACGAGCGCTTGCATCCGTCGGCGCAGTTGTCGCAGGCCGTGCGGGCGCCGGCCAGGAAGGCATTCTCCGCTCCATCCACCTGCCGCACCGCGCCGAACCGGCAGCGCGCGAGACAGGCGCCGCAGCCGATGCAGTCTTGCTGCCGGATGACCGCCTCATGCCCGCAGCGGAAGTCCTCGCGGCGGAGAATCCTGGGCGCAAGCACCAGGTGCAGGTCCGCCGCGTCCACATCGCAGTCCGCCATCACGGTGTTCCGGGAAAGTGCGGCGAAGGCAGCGGTCAAGCTCGTCTTGCCCGTGCCGCCTTTCCCGCTGATGATCACGATTTCCTTCACGGGTGCCTCCTCAACAGGGCGATGGTCAGGACTCCCGCGGCGATAAGCGCCAGTTCCCCGGCCAGCGCGGCGAGTTCCTTTCTGCCGCGGCGCCCGGGAACAAGGTCCGCCAGGGCGATGTACAGGAAACTGGCGGCCGAAACGCAGAGCACATAAGGCGCCACGGAACGGAGGGCGCGGATTCCGAGATAGGCTGCCAGCGCGCCCGCCAGTGTGGCCGAGGCCGAGAGGGCATTGAGGAGGAGGGCCTTGCGGCGGCCGTATCCGCTGTGGAGAAGGATCCCGAAATCCCCGGCCTCCTGCGGGATCTCGTGGGCGATGACGGCCAGGGAGGCCGTGATTCCCATGGGCACGGAGGTCAGGAACGAGGATGCGATCACGAGGCCGTCCACGAAATTGTGAAAGGCGTCGCCCACCAGGATCAGGATCCCGCTGGTGCCATGCACCGGACAATCCTGCTCGTGGCAGTGCCGCCACAGCACCAGGTTCTCGAGCGTGAAAAAGCCGATCAGTCCCGCCAGGACGGTCAGCATGACGGGGCCGGACGCCAGGCTTTCCAAGGCGTGTGGAATCATGCCCAGCAAGGCCGCGCCCAGCAGCGTCCCGATGGCGTAACTCACCAGGTGGGGGATCAGTCGGCGCGCCAGCCGTTCGGGTAGGGCGAGGACAAACCCGGCGGCTGCGATCGCTCCGAGACTGCCCAGCACGGCGAAGATGAAAATGTAGGTGGCGATGGTCATGCATTCAGCTCCGGCCAGGTCTTCCAGTGTTGTTGTCTCTCACAACGAGCGCGCCAACCGGCGCCCCGATGTCCGCGCCGATCATGGGGCACTTCACGGTGAGCAGGAAGAACACGCGCTTGTCCGTTTCGGACAGCGTTTCGTAGTTGCCCTGGCCCTTGGCGATGATCAAGTCGGCGCGGTGGAACTCGTCGCGGAACTCCCCGGAGCATTCCTCGACCAGCGTGCCCGGCGCGTCCGAACCGTTGGCGATCACCCTGGCCACACCGGCCAGGCCGGCCGTTTCCGCATCGTCCAGCGTGGCGTCATTGATCACCGGGAATCCCCGCACGGCAACCGTCACGTTCCGCGCGGGTAACGCATCGAGGAGGGAACGGTCAAACACGATTTCCCCCGCATTGTCGGCCAGGTACAGGATGTGCCGGGCCTCCGCGGCGGCACGGAAGAGATCGTCCACGCTGCCGACGAGCGGCATATCCCATATCGCATTCAAGCGTTCACGGAGTTCCTCCGGCGCGAGGCGGGTCTTGGACCCGGCATCCAGGAGATTCCCCGCAATCGCCAGCCGCGTCACGGCTTCGCGCGGGTCCCGATGGCGGAGCGCCCGTTCGGTCAGGGAGGGCAGCAGTTCGAGGGCTGTGCGGTTCATGCGGTCCTTGAGCGGGCGATAGGGGTCGGCCTGTCCTGTTTCCTCGCGGACGAGCCGTTGCACCCGCTGGGAGATCGACACCGGCATGGCAGCCCAATCCGCAGCCGCTATCTCGTGAAGCAGCCGTTTGAGAATCTGTTCCTTCCGCCGGACGTCGGTCGCTGCCATGTCGACCGCTTCCGCCGCCTGGCGCACAAGACAGGGAATACACTCCAGCGCCGTCTTCATGCGGGCTCCGATGTGTGGTTGGCTGCCGCTCCGCCCTCTGCCGCGCGGCGGGGCTGCGGGGTTGCGTCAATCTGGAACCCGGCGGCTTCGATCAGGTCCCGGTCGGCCTCCGGCCCTTGCCCCGGCGTGGTGAGATAGCCGCTGGTGAACACCGCGTTCGCCGGATAGAGAGCGAGCGCCTGCATGGGCCCCAGGCAGGATTCCCGGCCTCCCGCGACACATAGCTCTGTGGCGGGATGCGCGAATCGAAACAGCGCCAAGGCGCGCAGGCAGTCGGCGGGGCCCAGCCGCGGGTGGCGGTCGAGCGGCGTGCCGGGCCGGGGGTCGAGGAAATTGACGGGAATGGTGTCGGGGCCGAGGTCCCGCACGGCGAACGCCATGTCAACGCGGTCTTCCGCCGTCTCGCCTGCGCCGAGAATGCCGCCGCAACACAGGGCGAGCCCCGCGTTTGTAACGGCTTGGGCGGTGGCCACCCTGTCTTGATAGGAATGGGTTGTGCAAAGATGGGGGAAATACCGTTCCGAGGTCTCCAGATTATGGTGATAACGATCGACCCCGGATGCTTTCAGATGTTCCGCCTGCCTGGGAGAAAGCAAGCCCAGCGAGAGGCAGACTTGAATCGGCGCCTCCGCTTTGATGGCGCGGACGATCTCGCCGATGGACTCCACCTCGGTATCCGTGGGGCCTCGCCCGCTCGACACCACGCCGTATCGGGTGGCCCCCATTCGGCTGGCCTCGCGCGCCCCGTTCACGATCTCTTCCCGCGACTGCCACGGCGAACGGTGCGTGGCCCCGGGCCGGACCACAGCGGACTGGCTGCAATAGCCGCAGTCCTCCGTGCAACCGCCGTTGCGCGCGTTGCGGAGGACATGCAGGCGGACCCCGCGCCCGAAATGGCGCCGACGAACGGCAAACGCGGCGTCCAGGATGGACAGCAGGTCGTCGTCATCCGACCGCAGGATCTGCAGGGCCACGTCCCGGGAGATCTGCCCCCCGCCGGTCACATGCAGGGCGATATCGTACCATGGGTTCATGTCAGGCGTTCTCCTCGAGCAGCCGTTCCCACAGGCGCAGCATGTGTGCCGGCCATTCCGACAGGGCGTTCGACGCCAGTTGCCCCCGGGAATAGGACTCCGCCACGCGGCGGTCCTCGGGAATCTCCAGCAGAACGGGAATCCGTTGCTCCGCACAGAAATCGCGCACCCGCCCGTCGCCGGCATCCGACCGGTTGATGACGACCCCGAATGGAACCGCGAGCTGGCGGATCATCTCCACGGCCAGCCGTAGATCGTTCAGCCCGAACGGGGTCGGTTCCGTGACTAGAACGACGTAATCGGCGTCCCGCACGGTGGACACCACCGGGCAGGACGTTCCGGGTGGTGCATCCAGGATTGCCACACCGTCGGCGAGGGACTTTTTCTTCACCGCCCGGATCAGAGGTGGCGCCATGGGTTCGCCGACATTGAGACGCCCCTGGACAAAAGCCAGTTGTCCGGACCACCCGGTCTCGACCACGCCGATCGCGCGGTTTCCCTCGCGAATGGCCGCCGCCGGGCACACCAGGGCACAAGCGCCGCACCCGTGGCAGAGTTCGGCGAAGACCAGGGGCGTTTTCAGCACAGCAATGGCATGGTACTGGCAGATCTCCGTGCACTTGCGGCAGCCTGTGCATTTCTCCCCATCCACCACGGGCACCGGGATGCCCACCGGTTCTGTGGTTGTAATCGCGGGCGCGAGGAAGATATGGCCGTTCGGTTCCTCGACGTCACAATCGAGGTACTGGACCGACTGGCCGTTTTTGGCCAGGACGCTGGCAAGATTCGCAGCCAGGGTGGTCTTCCCGGTCCCCCCCTTTCCGCTGGCGATGGCGATTTGTATGGTCATGGTGGCCGCCTCAGGTCCTGCTGTGCTTGCCGGTTCCCGGTGCGGCGGTGTAGTGCGAAGCGCCTCCGCTTTTGCAGATACGGAGTTTTCCCGTCCGTGACAGGTTGCCGACGTACTTCGAAACTTCGTTCCGGTGCATGCCGAACGCCCTCGCGATCTGGATTGCCGTGCAGGGGCGCCGCTCAAGCATGGCCAGAATGGCTCCCTCCCGGGCGGCGAGATCGCCGCCAGCGCCGGGCGTGAATTCGGCGATCACCGTGGCGGCGGGAGTGAACAGCGCCGCCAGAGCCTCCATCTCTTTCCGGGGCAGGGGCAGGACGAACGCCTCGGCCGGCGGCCGCACGGCCGTGTTCAGATGAATCTCGTCCGGGGCGATCCGCGCGGCCAGTTCGGCAATCTTCCCGGCTTCGTCCGGGATGGCATTGATTCCCGCCACGAGGAACACTTCAAGCCAAAGCCTGCCCAGGAACTGGTCGCGGAAGCGCCGGTATCCCTCCAGGATTCGGGAAAAGTTGAGACCGGGGTGGGGGCGGTTGATCTGCTCGAACAAGGGCCGATCCCAGGCGCTGAGCGAAAGCTTCACGATGTCGGCCTGGCAGGCGGCCTCGCACACCCGCGGCAGCCAGAACAGCGTGCCGTTGGACAGCAGGACCGACGGCAGGCCTGTCTCCTCCCGCGCGAGCCGGAGGATGTCTCCGAAGCGGGTGTGCAACGTGGGTTCGCCCGATCCCGAAAGTGTGACATAGTCCGCTTGCCCACCGCCCCGGACCCATGTCCGCAGCTCCTTCCTGACCGAGCCAGACGGGACATACGCCCGCCGGGCAAGCGTCTTGTGTGTCGTCCGCCCCAACTGGCAGAAGACGCAATCCAGCGTGCACGTCTTGAACGGCGTGAGATCCACCCCCAGGGAGCGTCCCAGGCGGCGGGACGGCACTGGTCCGAAAAGATGTTGGTATTCCGGTTTCATCCCTGTTGGCGCCGGGGGAAGGCATGGCCTTCCCCCGGGCTTTTGTCACGTTCCCGTTTTTCCGGCCTCGAGTTCCCCGATCCGCTTCCGGATGTCTCCCAGCGCGTCCTCGAGGTTCCCGGCCTGGCTTTTCAGCGCGTCCAACTGTTGTTCGCGCGTTGGCGCCTGAGGGATATCCCCCGCTTGCCAGCCGGTGGCCCGCCGCCATCCGGTCAGCCCGGTGGCGAAAAACTGGTTACGCCATCCCCGGCCTCCGCCGCGTCCTCCGCCGCATCCCCGGAATCCCCGCCCCCGTCCGGGGACCGGATTCATATATCCAGGGATATTGTATCCCGCGCAGAATCCTGCCGTGCGGCCTGTCATGGGTCCCATTCCCAAGGGACCGGTTCCATTTCCTCCAGGCATATTCGCCTCCTTTCCTTATGTTGCTCTTTTCACCAATGACCTTCGACATCCGCGGCGGACGCTTCGCGCAGCGAACCGCCGCGGTACGCTGCCAGGGCCTGCCGGACGGTTCCTGAGGCGCCGGTATGGATGCGGATGCCCGCCGCCTGCAGGACGCGGAACGCCTTGGGGCCGATATGCCCCGTGAGGACGGCTTCCGCGCCGAGACCGGCGGACTGTCTGCGCCGCCTGGATGCCCGCGCCCTGCGCGGCCTGCAGGTTCACCTCGTTGCTGTGCGCCGTGGTTTCCCCCGTCGCGTCATCCACCAACACGAAATACCGGGCGCGTCCGAAGCGCGGATCCACCGCGTCGTCCAGCGCGGGGCCGGTGGCTGTGATAATCAATTTCATGGTGCGATTCTCCTCATGGTTGCAAAGCAAGTGGCGCCCCGCATGCCGCCGCGTAGCGGCCCTCCGTGCCGCCGCCCGCCGCCCCGGCATGCAAACCGCCCCCGGTTGCATCCCGGCATGGCAAAGGCGGGGTTCGGGAGTTGTCCGGCAAGGTACGCGGCGATCACCTCGTCCACGGTTCCAGCCACAAAGGGAAGGACCCGCATGCCGCCAGCCGCCAGGAAGTCCATCAGCGGACGGGAGATGGCGCCGCAGACCAGCACTCCCGCGCCGGATTCCAGGAGGAACCGGGATTTCCCGGACGGACCGGCAC
>CAYWKN010000122.1:0-6915 GCA_964458765.1 uncultured Verrucomicrobiota bacterium | reverse complement strand
AAGACCGTACCATCTTCGCCTCTACATGTACAGTTTATTTATGAGCACCGCCTAAGGAGAATGATCATGAGAAACAATATGCCCAACAATGACCGCAGCACGTCGCTCCGACCCTGCGAGAAGAACAACCAGTCGCCATCCTTCCAGGTCGGCGGCATCCCCCTCCCCGAACCCGTGCCCCCGCTCAATGAGCGGGAGGATTATCGCATCGGCGGCGGACTTGTAAGTGCGGGCGGCCCCGGTGACGGGACGTGGAACAGGGTAACCGGCCCTTGTTACACCGCGCCCAACTTCATTAAGCACGAGGAACTCGCGATTGAGGTGGATGATGTGGCGCATCCACTCCGCTGCGAGATGTTCCGTGGTCGCCTGACGGGAGTCTATCACGGCCAGGCCACCATCGGTGACTTGGAAATCCGACTGGTGGATGCCGCGCCCTTTGACCGGTTCTGGATCACGCGCCTGTTGGCTGTGACCAATCGTTCGCTGTCAACCAGCCACAGAGTACGCGTGGTGGCGCGGATCACAGCCGATGTGGCTAAGGCAGTTGGTGTACCTCCCGACGGCACTGCGCCTTGCCTTTCCCTGATTCATGACCAAAACGCTTGGGCTTGGGGGCCATCTTTGTGGAAAGAGCGCACGCTTCTTATCGGGTTCTCTCAAACGGCAGAGGTCTGCGTCGAGGGCGAAGGCCGCCACCGCGTCGCCTCTGCCACGATAGTCGTGCCCGCGGGCGGTCGCCAGGACTTCGGCCTTATACACCTGGTCCACACCGGCCAGCGACCCGCCAGAGTTTATCTCGACCAGTTGCAAGCCATCGATCCCACCGTGGATACCGAGACGACCATCAAGGCTTGGCGTGCCTGGTTCTCCGCCGTAGCGCCCAAGTTCGCGCTGGATCGAATCCCGGATGGACGAGCGCGCGATATTGTCGAAGGAGGTCTCAGCTATCTAAAGACCAATCGGTCATCTGACGGCGGATTGGTGGCCAACCTCCCGATCTATAACCTGACCTGGACTCGGGACGCGTACTGCGGTCTCCGCGGCCTTCTGGCCACAGGGCACACGGACGAATCGCGTCGCTTCCTGCTCTACATGCACCGCAAGTTTCTGGCCCATAACTTCATCCCCAACTCCATGTCCTGCGGTAACGATTCCTTTGCTCTCTATAACGGAAATCACGAGAACAACCCAGGCCGAATGGCTGGCGCATACAGTCCCTGTCCGGAAATCAATACCGCGCCGGAAACCCCGGCACTGTTGGTGTTGGCGGCGCGAGATTACCACCGGTCAACCGGCGACGAAGCGACCCTGGCCGAGATCGATACTACCCTGCGCCATTGCCTCGACATCCAGCTCCTGCATGCCGTGGCCTGCGGCTACCGGATGGAATCCTCCGGCGACGAGACGGAGTTGTGCGGAGTCGTCAACACCATGGCCGCCGGCTATGATCGCCACTTGGAGCGGCACTGGTCGATGGCCTCCATGGCCCTGGCCATCGCCGCCTATCACGGGCTAGGCCTGCCCTTTACCCGTAAATAGGTTCTGGACAATGGGGATTGAATATCCAACAGCCAACAAGGAATATCCAATGGCCAAGGAAAGAGTGCGAGGAAGGCGAATGGAAGGCCCGAGGGGCTGGCCATGCTCTTTCCCTCGCGCACTTGGGAGTTGGGAGTTCCTTGTTGGCTGTTGGATATTGTTCTTCTTCGGGAGCAGGACTTATGGGTAAAGGGTAGGGCTAGGCCTGAAACAAACCACAGGAAAGAGATCTCGATGAGTAAGACGATCGGTAGTGTCAAAAATTGAATGAAAACGGATGAAAGGGGGAATGGGTTGACGAGAGCGGGCGACGAGAGCGGATAACGAGTATAGAGCGTCCCAATCGTCCACCGCTCTCGTCGCCCGCTCTCGTCGGCCGAAATGGCCAGGAAAATGGGGGAGAAGCCAGCACGGCCGCTAACCCGTTTCAAAGAAGGCAGTTAGACAAGAAAACACAGGGGAAGTTTTGACAGAACGAGACGATCAATGAGGATATCAGTATGAGCAAGCAAAACTACGAGAATAAGAACGAAACCATTCGCACGCAATTCGCGGAGCTCAAGAAGCAGAAACCGAAGCGGCTGAAGAACCGGCTCAACCTGAGTTGGAGCAACTGGGGCTTTGGGATCGAGCCGTTGGCCGATTCTGCGGCGCGTCTCGCCAAACACGGCGTGAAGTTCATCGAGCTGCACGGAAACCACTACGGTCCCGACCTCGGCTACCAGCCGAAGGAGACGCTGAAGATCCTTGGCGACCATGGCGTCAAGGTCGCCGGCATCTGCGGCATGTTCTCGCCGGATAACGATCTCTCCTCCAACCGCGCCATCCAGCGGCAGGCGGCGATCGACTACATCCGCCGCGAACTCGACTTTGCCCGCGCCGTCAAGGCCGGCTATATCCTGGTGGTGCCCGGCGCCGTGGGGCGGCCGCAGGCCTATGATGCCGGCGAGTTCTTCCGCTCGACCGAGACGCTGCGTATCGTGGCCGGCGACTTCCAGAAAGCCGGCGTCCGCGCCGCGATCGAACCGATCCGCGCCGCCGAGGTCAGTTTCTGCCACACCATCGCCGATGCGCAGGCGTACATCGCAGCGGTGAACCATCCCGGCGTGCAGCACATCAATGGCGATGTCTATCACATGCAATCCGGCGAGTCGCACATCGGCGAGGCGATCCTGGCGGCGGGAGATCGCCTGACCAACCTGCACATGGCCGATTCCAACCGCTGTGCGCTGGGCGACGGCGCGCTCGACGTGGACACGCTGATCATGGCGCTCTACTGCATTGGCTACAACCAGCCCGGCTGCTACGTCACGCCCGAGCCGCTCGGCCCTGGAGGCGATCCCTACCCGGCCATGAACGGCAAGCCTGACCCGACGCTGCTCGACCACTTGGTGGGACAAACGGCGCGCTATTTCCACGAACGGGAAGATGCGGTCTGCGGTTGAGCCCGGATTCTTCACTCCTGACACCCTCCGATAATGAAAGGAAACGGCATGTCATCACCATCCCCACGCAATCCCGATGAACGGATCCAGGTTTTTCCGCCGGACCAGAATCACGGCGGCCTTTGCTGCGAGGCGGAGGACCGTGCCGGAAGTCCGTTTGTGGCGCTTACCGGGCGGGGGGCGTGCATCGCCTTCGACAACCTCGATTTCGGCGCCGAACCAGGCGTCCTGGAGTTTGTGGCGCGCCTTCGCGCCCGGGACGAGGCCGGCCTGGTGGAACTGCGGCTGGACGGTCCACACGGCCTGAAGATCGGCGGGCTCGCCATCAGCAAGAGTGATACCGGCACCGGCTGGACGACGGTGACCACCGGCGTGTACGGCGCCACGGGGGTGCGCACGCTGTGGCTGGTGAACGCTTCGCCACGGTCGCTGCCGGTCGATCTGGAGTCATTCCACTTTGCGCGCGGCGCCGTGGCCGCCGCCCCGCGGATCGCCGGCGTGGCGCTCCCCCCGCAGGTGCCCCACCTCGGCCCGCTCGAACCCAGCTTCATCGGTACCGGACTCATCGGGGCCGGCGGTGATGAAGCGGGGCGTTGGGACTATCTCATCGGCCCCGACTACACCAGCCTGACGTTCATTCGGGAGGCTACGCTCGGGGTGGTGATCGACGGCGTCACGCATGCCGGCGTTTGGAACCTTCATCGGGCCCGGGGCAGCGGGGTGTACTACGGCGTCAAGCGCATCGGCGATCTCACGGTCGCCTGCGTGGATCTTGCCCCCTACGGCCAACCCTAGCTGGCGCGGGTCCTGCTTGTGGATGCCACGGATGCGGCCGGGCCCCATACCGTCGCGGCGGTCGCCACCGTACGCCCGGCACCACCCGGCAAGATCGTCTGGATCCATAACAAGGGCACCGTGACCGAACGAGTCGGCGATTGCGCGCTTGACCTGCGGCAGGATGACATCCATCGCATCGTCGTATCGTGGTCGGAGGCGGCCGCGCCGGTGGTTGGGCAGGATGGCGCATTTGTGCTTGCCACGACCCCCGCCACCATCGCCCCGGGCCAATGCCGCGTGTCCGGGCTGTATCACGTCGCCCATAATCCCTCGGTGTCGGCGGAAACGGCGCTGGCGGGCATTCGGGGCCGGGATGTGGCGCGGGATGTGGCCGATTGCCTGGCGGAGTGGAAGTCGTGGCTGGCCCGTGGCCGGGACCTGAACCTCTTCGCGGATCCCCGGGTGCGCGACATCGTCGAGTCGAACCTGGTCAACATCCGCATGCAGCAGGGTGCGGAGGGCGGCATCATGGCCACGCCCCGCACCTACCAACGCGGTTTCGTGCGCGACTGCCACAGCGTGCTGCGCGGCCTGATGACCGCCGGGCACACCGCGGAGACCGCGCGCTTCATCCGCTGGGTGCATGGCAAGTATCTCCAGCTCAAGGACGTGGGCGTGTTCCGGATTCCCAATTGCGCGGACATCGGGGGCAAGGGGTATTTCTCCGGGTTCGGCAACGAGGACAACTGGTCGGCGGAAACCCCCGCGCTGTACCTGCTGGTCATGCGCGACTACCTGCGGCTCACGGGGGATCTGGACACACTCGTCGCCTGTGACGAATCGTTGCGCTATGCCTTGGAGGTCCAGATCCGCTACGGGCAGGCGCACGACTGGCGGTTGCTGTTCAACGGGGACGAAACCGACTCCGGCGGCTCCGGCATCATCCTGGACGATCCGCCGTCCGGATGGTCCATGCCATCCGTGTTGCTGGCAATCGATGCGGCCGAGTTCGCCGCCGATTACCTGCGGCGGGTCGGTGACGAGCCGGCCCGGGCGGAAGCCGAGGCGGCGGCCCGGCAGTTCCGCGCGGCGCTGGACCGTCATTTCTGGCGCGAGGATCTCGGGCTCTACGACTGGTACCGCAGCCCGGACGGCGAATAGCCGCGGCGGCGGCTGACGAGTTATCATCTCTTCCCGATGTACTTCCAGACCCGCCTTGAGGTGCCGCAACGCGCCCGGCAGAGCGCCCTGGCAATGAAGGCGTTTGTCAACGCGCGGGGCTACCTGCCGCTCCAGCCGGGCGGCTTGAACGGGGACTTCTGCGGCCATGCATCCGGCTACCTGCTCATCGCCCTGACCGAACTGGACGATCCGCTGCGCCACGCGGTGTACGAGGCGCTGGTCGCCCCCGGCCTGGTCGGCTGCTGGGGCACATGGAGCGAGTCCTATACCGCCGACGGTCGGGCCTACCACAACACGATCGACAATCGCATGCACAACCTGCGCCCCTTCGAAAGCGGCGTCAACGTGGAGGCGCTGTTCAACTATGGGGCGCAGAACGCAAATGGGAACAAGGTGACAGGCTAAGGGAACATTTTATTCACAGACCTTGAGCATGACGCGGCTATGAGACAATGTTTCGGAGCCATTATTTGCAGCAATTCTCATTATGGCCGAAGACCGCCTGAAGGCGGTACACCAACGGGCTGAAAACATCGCATTCCGGTGTTGGTGTACCGGCTTTAGCCGGTTCTTATCCGTGCTATTGTTCATCTGTCAAAATATACATGAAAATTGTCATTCTATCAATGTGCGGTTTTGAATGGCCATGATAGCCTTTGTTTTGTGGATTAATTCGATAAAGCCGATGAAACAGAATTACGAACGAAAGAACGCAAATATCCATGCCGCGTTTCAGGAGCTGAAGCGGAAAAGCCCGGCGCGACTGCAGCAACGCCTCAACCTTTCCTGGAGCAACTGGGGGTTCGGGATCGAGCCGCTGGCGGACTCCGCCGTGCGGCTGGCCAAGCACGGCGTGGCGTTCATCGAGCTGCACGGAAACCACTACGGTCCCGACCTCGGCTACCAACCGAAAGAGACCCTGAAGATCCTTGGCGACCACGGCGTCAAGGTCGCGGGCATCTGCGGCATGTTCTCGCCGGACAACGACCTCTCCTCCAACCGCGCCATCCAGCGGCAGGCGGCGATTGACTACATCCGCCGCGAACTCGACTTTGCCCGGGCGGTCAAGGCCGGCTATATCCTGGTGGTGCCCGGCGCCGTGGGGCGGCCGCTGAACGTACGCGGCGCGAGCTGCTGGACGATCTCGGCGCCTATCTGCGCGCCGGTGTGCCTCCGGAAACCGTCACTTGGACTGTGTATGCCGCGTCCGGTGTCGCCGGTCGCTTTCCGGTCACCGTGTCCGCAGGGAAGGAGTCCATTGTCCTGCCTGTGCTGTTGGGTGACCGCTATCCACCCGAGTCATCCGAGGCATTTGTCAAGGCGGGCGGCACGATTCGCAGCGCGAAGGTGATCTACCCGATCCCAAAGACTAAACCGGTGTTCTGGCGACCGTTTGCGGTTTTCGGGCGGGAAGAGTTTTCGTTGGGCTGGCTCTGGGTCTACATCCTGGTTTACACGCCGCTGATGTTCCTGGCCAAGTGGGTGTTGAGAATACCGTGACATGTGAGGCTGGAAGCGCGATGTGTAAAACGGCGATAGACTTGACGGCAGGGACTCGATGGGAGTGGCGAGCCGCGATAGACGGCGTCGAGGGCGCTTGGGCTGGTTCCGTCGTCGAGGCGCTGGCTGGCGCCAACACAGGCGTTGCGTCCTTGCAGGAGTGGCCGTTGCAGTGGACGGCATTCTTCCTGCCGGAGACAGGCAAGCCGCAACTGCGGGCCCGGGGTGTGGAGTATGCGCTTCCGCCACCGCCGGCAGAGGTCCTGATGCGGGTGCCGGAGTCCCTTACC
Source organism: uncultured Verrucomicrobiota bacterium (assembly GCA_964458765.1). GTDB lineage: Bacteria > Verrucomicrobiota > Kiritimatiellia > CAIKKV01 > CAITUY01 > CAIVSY01. Next base: position 179 of record CAYWKN010000122.1, on the reverse strand, counting down.
CTTTCCAATGCGCGGCTTGAGCGCCGGATCGTCACGGCAGACACCCGGGGACTGATAGACCTCGTTCCGCAATTGGGTGCGGCTCACGATGCGCGGACCGCCTTTCTCTTCGCTTCTGTTGAGGTCTCGACAGTCACAAGTTCTCGGCCTGTTATGAGCGCCGCCTGACGGCGGTCAGA
>CAYWKN010000121.1:0-6926 GCA_964458765.1 uncultured Verrucomicrobiota bacterium | reverse complement strand
GGTTGCGCCGGGTGATTTCCCGCACCCGGCGTTTGAAGCGTGCCAGGGCCTTGGCGCATGACTAACGAGAATGCAGGGGCGACCGAGCATCACATGAAACTGATGCTGAAGTATTTCCCGTCAGCCGATCCACAACCTGCACACGCCGCACTCTTGCCGTTGCAGACCGGCGGATATTGACATCGGCAGGGAGGATGCCGATTATGACCGTATCGGCATGCGTTCCGGAAACCCCGGAGGTATACTATGTCTGGCATCACGGTTTGGACGGGGCATGCGCTGCTGGGATTCGCCGCGGGAAGCTTGGGGTTCTTTTCAAAATGAAAATCTTTGTGGCAGAGCGCGAATTGGATGTTGCATCAGGCACCAGCCTTCTCGAGTTGCGGAACCGCATCAAGCCGCAGGCCGATCTGATCGTCTGCAACGGGTCGCCGGAAAACGCCGACCGGGAACTGCGGGAGGGCGACCGGATCGTGTTCATCCGCCGCGGGGAAGCGCCGGACGGCGCCGAACTCGAAGCCCTCATGATGGCACGCCACACACCGGGCGTTCATGCCAGAGTCAAGGCGGCTACGGTAGGCATCGCCGGCGCGGGCGGGCTCGGGTCCGCCGTGGCGGTGGCCCTGGCCCGGACGGGCGTCGGTCGCCTGGTCGTAGCCGATTTTGACGTTGTGGAACCTTCCAACCTGAACCGCCAGCAGTATTTCGTGGATCAGATCGGGATTCTCAAGGTCGAAGCGCTGGCTGCCAATCTCCGCCGCATCAACCCCTACGTTCAGGTCGTGCCCCATGCCGTCCGGCTGACGCCGCGGAATATCCCGGTGCTGTTCCAGGAAGTGGACGTCATGGTCGAGGCATTCGATTCGGCCGAGGAAAAAGCCATGCTGCTGGAGAGCTTCGGGAGGGCGTTCCCGGAAAAGCCGATCGTGCTGGCTTCGGGATTGGCCGGGTTCGGGGCGGGCGGGACGATCCGCGTACGAAGGCTCAGCCCGTGCGTCTATGTGGTGGGCGACTTGGAAAGCGATGCCCGTCCGGGCCGCGGGCTTATGGCGCCACGGGTGGGTGTGGCGGCGCATCTTCAGGCGAACTCGGTCGTACGCCTCCTATTGGGCGAGGAACCGGAATAACCGACGAACAAGGACAGGGAACAGAACCGGGCCCCTGACAAGGTCCGGAAGGAATACCGCGCCCCCGCCGCCTGGCGGCGGTCCGCCCCCGCTCTTACTTGCCGAGCTTGGCCTTCAGCGTCGATAGGAGGATCTGCGGATTGATCGGCTTCTGCAGCACACCCGAAAGCCCCAGGGCACTGTAGTCCGTGCTCAGGTTCAGGCCATCGCCAACGGAACTCAGCATATACACCGGCGGGATCGGCCCCAAGGCCTTGATTTCCTTGACGAAATTCACGCCGGAATCCACTTCCTCCATCATCAGGTCCACCACCACGAGATCCGGCTTGATGGCCTTGAACTTCCTCAGGCCTTCCTCGGCGCTTCCGGCGGTCTCCACGGCATATTTCCCGCTCTCAATGATCGTCTTCATCGAGTCCAGAAAATCCGCGTCATCGTCCACGCACAACACCAACGGCTTTTCCCGCTTCATCGCAATCTCCTTTCACAACTGAACTCAACGCCTGCAACACAAAGCCGCCACATCTTTCCCCATTCCCCACTCCCTAGCAACCATTAACCGCCACCCGTCAGCCACTGCTTCACCTGCTTGCGCACAAACCGCGCCGCGGCCTCCAGATTTGCCGCCGCTCCCTCCGAAAGTCCCTCCCCGAAATCGTTAAACTCGTACCCCCGGATTCCCAGGACATAGGCCTCGGGTTCGCGCCCGAACAGAGTCTTGGCGAGCATCAGAACCGCTTCCGGTTCGACGCTGTGACTGCTGAATCCCGGCGCTCCTGCCGGCCGGATCCGTTTGAACTCGAACGGTTCCTCCGCATTCACCGAAGCATCCGCAAACACCACCGCATCGTACCGCGCCACCGACTCCGCATCCTCCACCGTCAACTGGTAGTCCGAATCGACGTCCAACCCCTCCAGGCCAACCCCTTCCAACCTCTGGGCCAGCATCGGGCCCAATCCGTCATCCTTCCGCCCCGGATTCCCGAACCCGATCAGCAGCACCCTCACTTCTCGCGGCGCTCCACCAGATTGCCCTCATGATCAAAGAGTTCCACCACCAGCGGCATCCTCCCCAGCGCGTGCGTGGCGCAGGACAGGCATGGATCGTAGGCGCGGATGGCCACCTCGATATGGTTGAGCAATCCCTCCGTGATCTTCGGCTGGCCGGAAATATGATCCTCGGCCACCTTCTGCACCGCGAGATTCATCGGTGTGTTGTTGTTGGTGGTCGAGACGATCAGGTTGGCCATGACAACCTGATCCTGCTCGTTGACCTTGTAGTGATGGAACAGCGTGCCGCGCGGGGCCTCGATCAGGCCAACGCCTTCCGAACGACGCGTCCCGGTAACGACCAGGTCCTTGCCCTGCAAGTCCTTGTCGTGCAACAAGTCGCGTATCTTCTCGATGGAATGCAGCGTCTCGATCATGCGCGCCCAGTGGTAGGCCATCGTAATGTTGTTGGGCTTGCCGTGGGTCACGGCCACAAACTCCTTGCGCGCCTTCTCCGCCTCGGGGGTGTCAATGAAGTCCGCCGTATTCAACCGCGCCAGCGGCCCCACCCGGTACCAACCCTTCTCCGGCCCGAGACTCTTGATGAAGGGGAACTTCATGTACGACCAGTCCTTGACCTCTTCGACAATGTAGTCGTAGTACTTCTGGTAGTTCACCTGGTCAAAGATCTTCTTGCCGGCCGCATCAATCGCCCTCAGGTTGCCGTGGTACAAGTCCATGGCGCCGTCGGCGCGTATAAGCGAGAGATGGTTGGAATCGAACGACCCGAACGGCGCCAGTTTCTGGAGGTGCTCCACGGTGTAGTCCTTGGCCAGTTTCACGGCACTGCGGCCCCAGGCAAGCATCTGTTCGATGTCCTTGAGGAACAGGTCGCGTTCGGCAATGGACAGGTTCTTGTTCACACCGCCCGGAATCGCGCCCGTGCCGTGGATCTTCTTGCCCGCCGTGGCCTTGATGATTTCCTGCCCGTACTTGCGCATCATCACGCCCTGCACCGCCAGGTCCGGATACTTGCGCGCCACACCGATCACGTTGCGGATCGCCACATCGGCATCAAACCCGAACAACAGGTCGGGGGAACACAAGTGGAAGAAATGCAGCGCATGGGACTGGAACATCTGGCCGTAGTGCATCAGCCGCCGCATCTTCTCGGCCGTCGGCGTCAACGTGTCGGCGCCGACGATCACATCCATCGCCTTGGCCGCCGCCAGATGATGGCTGACCGGGCAGATGCCGCAGAGCCGCTGCACCAGCACCGGGATTTCCCAGTAGGGACGACCCTGAATGAACCTCTCAAAACCACGGAATTCCACAATGTGCAACCGGGCCTGCTTCACGTGGTTCTTGTCATCCAGCAGCAACGAAACCTTCCCATGCCCCTCGACGCGGGTCACGGGTTCGATAATCACCCTCTTCATCGTTTTTGCGCTCATGTCAGCCCTTTCCCATCCTGTCGGTCTGCGGTCTGTGCTCTGCGGCCTACCGGCTCTCCTCAATCGTACTTGATCAACTCGTAAGGCAATTCCAGCGGCTTGTTGGTCAGCAACGCCACCAGCGCCTGCCAGATGGTGTCCGCCGGCGGCGGACAGCCGGGCAGGTAATAATCCACCTTCACCACGCTCTGGATCGGATACACCTTGTCCAGCAGCAACGGCAGTTCCTTGTCGCTCGGGATCATCTTCGTCGGATTGTAGACCGTGGGCCCGCCCAGGTAGGCCTCGCGCAGGCATTCCTTCAACGGCACGGCATTCCGCAGGGCCGGCAGACCGCCCATCAGGGAACACTCGCCCACGGCGATCAGGATATCGCAGTGCTTGCGGAAATCCCGCAGCACCCGCACGTTCTCCTCGTTGCAGCATCCGCCCTCGATCAACCCCACCGCGCACCGGTCGGTGAACTCCTTGATGTCGTCAATCGGCGACTTGTTGAAATCCACCAGGTCAATCAACTGGAGGATCCGGTCGTCAATGTCGAGTATGGACATGTGGCATCCGAAACATCCCGCCAGCGACGCTGTGGCGACTTTGGGTTTGGCTTTTGACATCGCGTTCTCCTTATTTCTCAATTTCCGCGCCGATGGGCGCCTTGTCGTACTTGCGCTGTCCAATGGGCACCGCGTAACCGACTCTCTTCTTCACAATACACCCCACCGGGCAAGCCTCCGCGGCCTTGTCGCCGGCGCTCGCGCCCGTCGCGCCCAACCCCGCCTCGGCATCCACCTCGATCCGCTTGTGGCCGCCCCGCCCGACAAACTCGAACACCGTCTTGCCGTCCACATCCCGCGACGCATTCACGCACCGCCCGCACAACACGCACCGGTTCCGGTCCACCATAATGTCCGGATGCGTTGCGTCCACATCCCGCTTCGGGAACATGTAAGGATGCCTCGGCGAGAGGATTCCCAGCCGGTAGGCCAGCGCCTGCAGTTCGCAGTTGCCGCTCTTTTCGCAGAAAGGACAGAAATGATTGCCCTCGACAAACAGCATCTCCACAAGGTTGCGCCGGTACTCCAGCATGGCCGGCGTGCTGTTCTCCACCACCAGGCCCTCGGCCGCCGGCTGCGTACAGGCGGCCTGCGGACGGCCGTTGACCATCACCGTGCAAACCCGGCAACTCCCGCGGGGCTTCAATCCCGGCCCCTTGCAGAGGCGCGGAATATACACACCGCTGCTGTCCGCCGCCTCCAGAATGGTCATCCCCGGCTTTCCATGGACCGTCTTGCCGTCAATCGTAAAGGTGATCTTCTCACTCATGTCTCGACCTTTCTTGCATCCGCGCCTGCGGTTCCATTCCTGTCAACCATCCACCGTGCCCCACGGACCGTTCATCCAAAATGTTCCGAAGGCCGCCCGGCAATCGCTTCCGCCTCCGCCAGCACCGCCTTGATGTCAAACGCCGGCTTGAAGCCGTCCTTGTCGGCCTTGACCCGCTTCTCGTACACCGCCCTGAAATTCTTGAGCGTGCTCAGCACCGGATTGCAGGCCGTCTGGCCCAGGCCACAGCGGCTGGTAACCTTCATCGCCTGCCCAAGCGTCTGCAGGTAATCCAGATCCGACGGCTCACCCTTGCCCGCGGCGATCCGCCCGAGCGCCTCTTTCATAAGCTGGTTGCCCACCCGGCAGGGCGTACAGTACCCGCAGCTTTCCTCCACAAAAAACTCGTTGAAGCGCCGGACAACGTCGAGAATGTCGCGATCGGGTCCGAACACCATCAGCGATCCGCCTGTCGCCAGATCGTCGTAGCAGATGGTTCGTTCATATTCCCCGGGACCGATCATCGTCCCGGAGGGACCGCCGACCTGCACCGCCGCCGCATTCCCCGCCCCGATCATCTTGAGCAGGTCCTTCACCTTGATCCCGAATGGCACCTCGTACACACCGGGACGACTGCAATCGCCGGAAACGCTCAACAACTTGGTCCCCGGACTTCCCTTCGACCCCATCTGCGCGAACCACCCGGGCCCCTTGTCGAGAATGCGCGCCGCACAACAGAACGTCTCCACGTTGTTGACCACCGTGGGACATCCCAAGTACCCCTTCTGCGCGGGGAACGGAGGACGATTCTTCGGATCGCCGCGCAAGCCTTCCAGGGAGCTGATCAGGGACGTCTCCTCGCCACACACATAGGCGCCGGCGCCCATCTGGATGCGGATATCGAAGGAGAACCCCTTCTTGCCGCAGACATCCTTGCCCAGCAACCCCTTCCGCCGCCGCTTCGCCAGGACATCCTCCAGAAAGGCCAGCAGATAGGCATACTCACCCCGAAGGTAGAGCAGGCCTGTTTCGGCGCCAATGGCATACCCCGCGATCGTCATCCCTTCCAGCAACAGGTCCGGACATTCGGTCAACACCACCCGGTCCTTGAATGTCCCCGGTTCCCCTTCATCGGCGTTGCACACCACGTACCGCACCGCCCCGTTGGCCTGCCGCGTGAAATCCCATTTCATTCCCGTCGGGAATCCGGCCCCGCCACGACCGCGCAGACGCGATGTCTTGACGTCCCGGATCACCTCCGCCGGCGTCATCGCCAGCGCATTCTTCAGCGCCGAACCGGACTGGAAGGCATCGAAAATCACCGCCCCCTTGGCCCGGATATTGTTCTGCACCATCGCCTTGACCAGGTCGTGCGCGTTATTGCCGTCACCCAGCGTCTTAACCAGATCCGCCGCCGGGCCCTTGGCCTTGATCTGCCGGGCTATCGTACGGGCCTTGTCGCTGTCCAGGTTCGTCACCACCACGTCATTGACCAGAGCCGCCGGGGCCTGATCCGACATCCCGATGCAAGGCGCCCACTCCAGGCTGATCGCGCCGTCCGCCGTGACTTCCCCGGGCTTGATCCCCAACTCCTCGCTGAACACCCCCGCCACGGTTTCCACGCCGTTCATCACGTCAATGACGTCATTGCACAGCCGGATCACTGTCCGCCCCTTGGGGGTTCCGGACAGGAAGGCATAGAACGAAACCTGGCTCTGCACTTCCACACGATGCAGCGACAGTTCCGCCGCGATCAGATCCACGCTTTCGCTGCACACACAGCCGTATTGCGCCTGCACCGCGCGCACTACATCCATGAGACGCGTGCTGTTGTTTTCAACACTCTTGCAGACTTTCTTGATGAACTCTTGCTGCTTCTTATCCATTTCGTTAACCCTCCGGGATGACACGCGGCTGGCCCTACAAACGCCATCCAACACATGGTCGTTTTTTCTACTCCTCCTGAATACCCGCCGCAGCAAATAGCCGGACGAATGCGTTAATTCGTCAAGCCGGACCATTTCCGGCCTTGTTC
>CAYWKN010000120.1:0-6940 GCA_964458765.1 uncultured Verrucomicrobiota bacterium | reverse complement strand
CGTCGCCAGGCTCCATTGTCAGAGATGGGTTTTCGTTTTCCGTTCCGCTGTTGTCATCCGTGGTGAGAAACGAGAATAGAACGCTGGAGCCGCCGGGGGAATGCTGCCGAATTGCGGAAATTGTCTTGCCGCTCTCGGTCTGCTTGACGACGATGCCGTCCCCCGCCGTGACGCGCTCCCGCCGGACAACAGCCATAAGGCGCTTGAACGCCGACAGGATGTCGTCTCCGCGTCCCGGTTCTCTGAACAGCTCGCTCATGAGTAGATGTCCGTGTCCCATCCTGCGGAGGCGTACTGCCACGTTTCCGCCTTTTCGTAGACACTGCCACTCTGCCGGACGGAAAGCCGCGTTTTGAGCCATTTGTTCCCGGTTGGGGATGTCATCCCTGTGGGGGCATTGCGCGTACCGACCGCCGAAACAATGTTCGCCTCGGAAAACGTAAAGGAATTGAGGATCTCATACCGCGTAAATGTCGGCTGGGGCACAAGGTAGGACTCAACCCCACGCTTGGGGGTGCCATTAATGAGCGGGATATACCGCCCGTCCTCGTACTTCTCGCTTTCTGATATGCCGTAGTTGGGGTGCTGCTCAATCGGTATCTCGATCGGGTTGGCATCCGCCTCAAACCAGACCGTCCCAGCAGGCGGAGGCGTTCCCCCGCCACCGATGCTCTTGGGGCCGCTGAGTATCACCAGCGTCTCATACCCCCCGCCGGGGGTTGGCTCCAGGGCGATTTCCGAAACATACAGACCGCTTGACGAGGGGAACTCCGCGCCGATCGTCTCGGTTACGGACGTGCCCACCTTCTGCGTGTAGCGGTACTCCCAAAACGTCCCTTCGGACGTAATACGCTTGCGCGGGCTGTTCTTCTGCGCCACCCGCGTCGTCAGGTTGTTGCCTATTGCTGTTGCCATTAGAATACTCCTTGTTTGCTGCGCTCGGCGGCGGCACGGACAGCCTTCATTTCCACCAGCATCTTCTCCTGCACGGAGAGGGACTTCTTCGCCGTGTTGTCAACCGTCGTGCCCCCGAACACGTTGGCGCCGATCCGGCGGAACTGGTCAACAGGCGCCTTAAAGACATGGGGCTTCTCCGGTGTAACAGGCTCATCTTTCAACCCTTGGAGCTGCCCCTCCAACTCAGCCCTTTGGGCGTCCATTTTCGCCAGCTTCAGCCGGTCGGTTGTTTTCGCCTTTTCGGCATCCAATGCCGCGATTTCCTTTTCGATCGCCAAACGCCGCCCCGCTGCGTCTAACAAATCATAGGCGTTCTTCTTGCGTGTGGCGTCGGCTTTGGCTTGTGTGTCAGAGATGGTCTGTTCCATCTTGGCTTGTTCTTCCGCCGCCTTCTCCTGCTGCTTCTGCCGGGCCTGTGCAATCCGGGCGGTCAGCGTGTCAACTTCCGCCTGTTTTGTCTGGACTTGAACCTTCGTTACTTCATCCGGGTCGACTTGATGCTGAAGGATCCGCAACTGCTTGAGCGCATCGGCGCGCTGGTTCTCCATATCCAGCAATTTTTCAGCTTCATTGAAGGTGGACCGGAGGAACGTGTCGTACTCCTTCAAGGCTGCATTAAGTGCCGTCTGGGCCTTTGCCAAATCCTCGGCACCACGCGACGCCTGCCCCGGAAACGCGGCCTTGTCCCTTGCCTCTTCAGCCGCGATCAGCCCTCTGCCAGACAAAATCTCTTTCCAAAAGGCTAGAGCACCCGAAAGCCCGGAAATCAAAGGCCCCACCGCCTCTACAGCCATCCCCGACATCTGCGCCCGGATGATTTCCAGTTGGCGGCTCGTTTGCTGTATCGAAGCGAGATGCGCCGGACTGATAATTTCGATGCCTTCACGCTTCTGAAGGTCGCCTATACGGTCAGCCGCCTGCACAATACGCCCGATGATCTCGGCACCGAACGCGAACCTGAACATCCGGTTGATGGACGCAACGCTGCCCTCAAAGCCCGTCATCCGGGCCTTTGCCTGATCTACCCCCCGATTGAAGTTGCTGGGATCCATCCCGAGGAACGCCATGATTCTCGCTGTCGCGCTCATTGCTCCACTCCCGGCTGACTGTTGAGGAACCGAATCCCGTCCTGTTCCTCCGGTGAAATCAGACTCTTATCCCCCTGCGTCTCGGCCCATGTGTCGTAGCAGCACCGCGCCAGGGCTACCGGTGCGTTCCACGCCTCCGCCCATCCCATCCCGAACTCCCGACATAGCACCAGGACGAAGTGATACTGCCACGGCGCGCGAAACCCCTTACCGTCGCTTTCGCTTTCCCAATGCTCGGGGGTCGCGGTGTAGTCCGCCAGGTATCGCACAAATGCGTCCCGCTCGGGGCCGATCCGCCGTTCGGGCCAACGTAAGGCCCACCAGACCAGCCGCCACAACGGCAACCGCCCGCCGAACAACACCCGCCCGTTCTCCGCCATCGTGCGCGAGCACACCAGCACGGCGGCAAACAGTTCCGCCCGGCTGCCGGTTCCCCACGCTACAAAAGGATTGCCAAGCCCCTCCAGAAGCAACAAGTGCCCCAACGAGAACGGGCGCAGTTGAACGCCCAGGACTCGCGGGGGTTGGCAGTAGGCCGCCTGGAAAAACGGGTTGGACGGCACGGGAACCCCTCCTTACACCCCGAGGAGGGTCATATCCACAGTCACCTTCTGCGCGCTCTTGCTCTTGACGATGGGCGCCGAATCCACGAAGTAGCCCGTCAACCCCGTCAGCGCACACATGGCCCCGACCGGGAAATCGGCGGCCGGGGTTGCACCGGTCTTGCAAATCAGGGACAGCCGGATTTTCGCCTCGTTGCGGAACACGAGCCGGGTAGCCAGCTTCCCATCAGCATCTTCCACATCCTCAGAAACCACGTTGGCGTCGTTGATCGTATCCTCAGACACGATATAATTGGTGAGCGCGCGCTGCCCGCCGATAATCAGAGTTGAACCAAGTTGCGTTGTTGCCATAACCTTTATCCTTTCTCAAACATCCCAAAATCCTCATTCACCATCTCAACACTCATGTCCGCGGCATTCCACCGCGCCGTATATGCCACCCGATGCCCCACAACCACGTCGCAGTTGACCCCGACCCGATAGCCCTGCCCCGCTGCTGCTGTGCAAAACTCCCCATCCTCCCCGTGAGAGTTAGTCCACCGGAAACCCCCAAGCCCGTCCGTTCTACTATTAGCCACAGATTCAACCGCCGCACGGGAAATCAAGGTGAACCCAAACCCCACCACGTCGGCATCAATCACACCGTGGAAGTCATCTAGGGGCACCCCGGTAAACCCCTTTCCGTTCCACCGCATCGGAATAGGCCGGATCGGTTCGCGCCGACTGGTGAAAAGCCCGGACAGGATCCCGTGGGGGCTGTCCGTTGCGCGCAGTGCGCCTATATCCCCCGGCCGAAATACCATGTCGTCATCAATCAGCAGCAGGGCGTCACATGCCGTCCGCAGGAACCGCGCCGCCAGCACGTTGCAAGCACACGCGTGGGGAAGGTGAACCGCTGGCATGAGTACCTTATCCCCTGGCCGAACCGCCCCAAGAAGGGCCTCTGTCCACGCCACGAAAAAAGCGGGGTCAACCATCTGCCCGATCCGCAACCCCAGCGCTATCCGGTCGGCCTTCATTGGGGCATCGCCACCGCTTCAAACTCATGCGTAGAAATGAACACGTTGCCCTGTACGTCTTGCGTCTCGTCTGTCAGGTCAAACGCCTGCACCGTACAATCCGTAACCGCACCGGCCTGCAACAGCGAGATGATGTCCGATTGGTTCAGGATGTCATACGCCACGGCAACCCAATGGTTATGCACGTCCTCCGGCGGGGTCTCATCACTTGTGATAACGCCCGTGTCCGTGGGGGTCTTGATGACGACCCGCCCTATCACCGTCCGTGTGTTGTCATCCTGCGCGGAGACCTCGGAGAACGTCTTGCTCGACTTGTCACAAACCACCACGATCACGGGCAGTGTGTCCAGGGAGTCCGCTGTGAACCCGACACGCACAGGCACCTGGGATTCCGTACCCTCCCATGTAGACGGGTCAACCAGCTTTCCGCCGCTGTTTGCAATGAGGCACTTCTGCACCCGGTCCGCCACCTTCCGCCGCAAGTCCCAATATGGAGCCGCCATGTTACGCCCCCCCGCTGTGCTGGGCGGATCGCGCCGCCACTCGCTTGGATATGTAATCCCTCATGTCCGCAACCGTCGCCGCCAACCCCGTCTGCATAGCTGTCTGCAACAACCGCTCCGCGCTGGCCGCCGACTTAGAACCGCGGCGCCGGAACTCGTACACATTGGATAGCGCGACCGTCAACCGACTCTCCGATGCGGGAGATACCGACGGGCGAAACCCGGAAAAGGACTTGCCGCCAGGAACAGGCTGCCCCGTCGTTGTGGATATCCGTTGTGCCAACACACGGAAGAAAAACCGCAAGAATGAAATTGCCGCCGTGCGGCTTCTGAGTATCTGCCCGGACACCTTGCGGGCATACTTGGCATAGGATGACTCCTCTTTCGACAGCATATAGGACTTCTTGTGCCCGCCCGCCGCCAATCTCCGTGCCCGCTCGGCTGCCACATATTGTGCCTGAAAAGCCTTGGATCCCGCACCTGCCCCCTTCTGTGTGCCAATCACCTTCGCCACCAGCCGAGGCCACCACGGCTCATTCTGCAACGCCCGAATTGCCGCCGCGCCCCTGGCTGGCTTGGTGTTCTGGATGCACTTAATGGCAAAGTTACGGGCCTGCCGGTTCAGCGCCGACGCGGAATCCCGCTTCGTCTCCGCCATGTACTCACGCATCGCCACCTGAAACTGGCGTGTATCCAGTCTCAAGGTCACACTCATGCGGTCACCTGCACGCACCGGGCCGTCACAGCCGCCTCGCCGGGGTCGTCCGTCAATTCCTCAATCCGGTACTTCAGGCCACTACGGGTCAGGGTAAACTTCTGCCGCAACTCCAACGGATCGGATTCGCCCACCCCATTAACCAGCAGGCTTTTTTGCACGGTTACAGATAGGTTGTATTCAGGGACAAGCCCCTCCTCCGCCAGTCGCCGCACCTGCGTACCAGACGACGCAAGACACGCAAACGTCCGGCCGTCTGGCTGGTCCATGACAATCTCGTCCGCCAGGTCCCCGACCATAAACGCCAGGTCCGCCGCCATCACTGTTTTGCTCAAGGCCATAAATGAAAAAGGGGCCGCCGCTTATCACGACAGCCCCCGCTCGATCTTCCCTTCCCCGTCAAACCGCCACGGGGGACTCACTCACCGGTGCAGGCATCACCTCATCGAACCGCGCGCGCTTGGTGTAGCTGTCAAACCGCAACACCTGCTTGTAGGCTTTCGCCCCGCGCCCCAACCCGATCCGCCCACGCCCTGCAATTAAGGACTTGACGAGGGCCTTCTGCCCCTCGATGTCTTTGTCCGGGAGGGCGAGGGCTTCCCAGCCGCCCGACCTCGTTTGCCCTATCACAACGGAGACTCGCATTACTGCCTCGCTTTCTGATTACAGCGGGCGGGGGCCTTCACCCCTCACCCGCCCTTGTTGTTGCCGTCGGTTACTGGCTCTTGATGACCGACAGAGCCGCCACCTGGGCCGCCGCGGCGCCGAACAGCGTCTCGAAGGTCCAGAAGGACTTGGCGTACCGGGGGCTGTACCACGCGCGCATAACCAGGGTGGCACCGGACTCAGGATCGCTCATCGTCCGAACTTCCATCATGGCGTTGCTGTCCTGGCACGGCACCTGGCGCATGGCAATGGCCATCGCGGAGGGGCGGCACATCCAGCCGCGCACATAGTTGGTCGCGTCATACGCCGTGGTGGCGTCGCGGATCACCGGGGCGGACAGGACATTGAACATATCCAGCTTCGGCAACTGGCCGTTCTGCACAACCGGGATACCCGATGCGCTAAGGTCCTGAATCGCGTTGTCCTTCTTCAGGGCCGCGTAGTAGGACGAATCAAGAACCAGGTAGTTCTTGCCGTCATCCGCGTTCCACCCGAGCTGCTGGGCCGCGTCGGCCATATCAACCACGTCATCCATATCGAACGCCGATGCCGCGCCGGTGAAGGCGGCGGTATTCGTGTACGTCCCAGGGATAATCAGGTTGAAGCAATACTTCAGGACATAATGCGCCACGGCATACGCCTTGTTGGCGATGATCTTGTCCTTGGTGTCCGCCATCACGCCGGAAGCAATACGACCCATGTCATAGTCCGTAAGCTCAAAGCCGGTGATGGGCTGCTGGTTCAAGGTCACCGGAACCGCCGTCGTGGTCGTCGCCGTGATAATGTTCGTGTGCTCACGGTCGCCGCTGGCCGTATCATTGGTCAGCAGATCCACGGCGGCACTCGACGCCGGGACGACCCGCGTGTTGACAACCGTGCCCTGCTGCGCGATGTCAGCCGAAAGGTCCGTGCTGAACACCCCAAGCGGAGTCAACGCCTTCAGAAACGCCTTGAAACCCTCGCGGGCGACGTTCTCAACCACCATACCATTGAATGTATTTGCCATCTTCCTACCCTCGTTTCCTTTTCTTGTTCACAGTCCGCCCGTTCATCGGGCGAACTTAATTGCCGCCTTCCATACCACACCCATCGAAACCGAGACGGGAACAACCGTCATCCTCACCTGGTCCCCCACCAGCACAACATCATTCACCCCGCTGGTGGACACAACACCGTTGCCGTCAAACTTCGGGATAGAGATAACCGAGGCAGTCACTGCCGCATTGCTGTAGAGCACTACGGGCGCGCCAACCTCAGGGACCGACACAATAGCCACGTTGCCCGTCACCCCGGCGGCCGGAACCGTAAGAGTAATCTCCTGCAACGCACCCCGGATCACCGTGTTTGTGCTGGTCACAGCATTGGTGGGGTTCGCCCCGATCGAAACGGACAAGACCGCCCGCTCGTAAGCCGACTCCGCCAGGAGGGC
>CAYWKN010000119.1:0-7281 GCA_964458765.1 uncultured Verrucomicrobiota bacterium | reverse complement strand
CGCGGGGAGCGCGGGCAGCGGAGCGACCGGGGGCGGCGGGACGATTCCCGGGGCGCGCGGCCTCCGCGGCGCGACGGGCGCGACCGGCGGGATTTCCGGGCCGAGGGTCCGGCCGCCGCTCCGGCGCCGGAATCCAAGCCGGACGAACGGCTGGCGGGTCTGGACATCGCGTTTCTTCCCGAGCGGCGCGGGCTGGCGCCGCTGGCGCACCGGCTGGCGCGGTCCCTGCGGGCCTATTCCCTGTTCGAGGTCTCCGCGCTTTTCCTGACCAAGCCCGAGTTTTTCGCGGTGCGGATCGCGGCGCGGGAAGGCGGCGCGCCGGCGCCGAAGCTTTTCCAGTGCACCGAATGCAAGGCGGTGTTCCTGGAACGCGAGACGGCGGCGGCGCATGTGTTCGCCAGGCACTTCGATCGCTATTGCCGCAAGGAGGAGAAGGAAGCCGAGCCGCCCAAGGGGAATTTCGTGTGCGTGGCGCGCTGCGGACTGTCGGGGACCCTGCTGGGACCGCCGAACTACCACGGCTATGCCGACCGGCTGCTCGAGGTGCACAAGAGCCGGTATGCCCACATGCCGGTCGAGTCCTACCGCGCCAAGGTCGAGACGGTGCACGATCCGGCGGCGGTCGAACAGTGGAAAAACGAGATGCGGCGGCAGGTGACGTATCACTTCGGCGAGGGCGAGAAGGCGGTGTCCTTCACACGGTTCGGCGAGGCCGAGACCTGGTTCCGGGAACACTGCCTGGCGGAGGCGATCCACGAGGGCGACCACTTCATCATGCCCGGCTCGGATGTGCCGTCCCTCGAGGATGCCGTGCTGCGGGGCGCGGTCGAGGAAGCGGTGCAGCGCGAGATGCGGTTCCCGCTGAAGCTTTCGGTGGCCGTCCGCCTGGCCTTCCGGCACCTGGGCCTGCATACGTTCAAGACAGGCGACGGGCATACCTTCCTGACGGCGGTGGAGCCGAGCGCGATCGACGCCACGACGGCGGTGCCGCTGATCCGGGAGATCATTGACTACATCGCGGCGCATGCGGGTTGTCACCGTCAGGAGATGCTGGCGGGGTTGCGGCCGGGGCTGGCGGGGGCCCCCGTGGCGGAGGGGACGCCCGCTGTGGAGGCGGCATTGTCGCCCGAGGCGAAGGAGTTTTCGACCCAGTTGCGGTGGCTGGTGGAGAAGGGGCATGTGATCGAGTTTTCGGATGGCTGGCTGGCCGCGCCGAGGGAGACGGTTTCGCGGGTGCAGCCCGCCTGCCCGCGGCATGGCCATGCGCGGCGGGAGCGAAAGAAATAGACAAGCAAGGGAGTCGCGCCCGATGGACAATAAGCGATTGATTCCGGTCTGGATACAGGGTAAGAAGTGTCGGATGAAACCAAACCGATCGAGCGGGGTATCGATTGGGTGGCTTGGTGTGGCGCTGGCGTTCCTGTTGCCTGCGCTGCCCGCCGCCGCGGAAGTCTCCCAGGAAGTGGACCAGGAGGTCCGTTTCGTGGCCGGATTGATGGATCTGGGCTTTCCGGACTACGCCAACAAGGTCATGGAGCGACTGCTGGTCAAGCATCCCGAGGCCAAGGCCGAGGCGGCGGGGGTCAAGATCCGGTTGCTGACGGCGTCCGGCAAGTTCGACGAGGCGGAAGGCCTGATCAAGGGGTTGCCGCTGGACAGCGAGGAGGGGTTGGCGATGCGGCTGGCGTTTGCCGACGCCTGCTACGCTGTCGGCCAGATGCAGCGGGCCAAGATGCACTACAACACCTTCTTCGCCCAGTATCCCAAAGGTCCGCCGGAGGCCCTGCGGAAGTTCTACGGGGAGGCGGCGTACAAGTTCGCCCAGATGCTGTTGTACGCGCAGGATCTGCCGGGCGCGGTGCAGTCCTACCGGTACGTGTTGCTCAGCAAGCCCGAGCCCGACGTCGAGCGCACGGTGCTCACCGAGATGGCCGAGTTGCTGCTCAAGCTCGGCGAGAAGAGTTCGGGCGACGCGCGGAAGAAGTATTTCGAGGAATGCAAGACCATCGCCACCAAGATCCAGTGGGGCGGGGTGGACGTGGCGTTCGGCAAGACGGTGGTGATGCTGGCGCACATTGACTCGATCAACGGCAACCAGGCGGCGGCGCGCAAGACCATCACGGACTACATGACGATCCTGCAGGAGATCGACAACATGCTCCGCGAGACGCCGGACGGGATGCGGTACAGCCCGATGGCCCAGTGCCGGTACATGCTGGCCCAGATGGGCGAGGAGGAAATCCGCAAGCTTGTCGAGGCGGATGCCCAGGGGAACCGCGACAAGATTATCGAACTGGCGCGCCAGACCATGAGCCACTACTACACGGTGCTGCTCAAGTATCCGGCCAATTCCTGGTCGTCGGTCGCCGGCCAGCGCGGGGATGCGCTGGCGACATGGCTGACGGAGCGCGGATTCACGGTCGGCAAGCTGCCCATGGAGAAGCTGGCGGAAGTGGTGGATGTGCTGCTCAAGGAGGCGCGGGTGTTGTTCCAGCAGCAGGATTACAAGGGGGCCCTGGGCAAGTACAGCGCGGTGCTCAACACGTTCCCCGACATCAGGGGGGCGGTGGCCGCGCTGGGTGACATGGTGCGGTCCTACATCCAGTTGAAGGATTTCTATTCCGCCGACGCGCTGGCGGGGTACCTGTGCGAGCGGTACAGGCGCGCCGCGGACGACCTGATGGAAGAAGCCGGCAACATGGTGCTGGCGGCGGCGGCGGAGTACGACAGCGTGGGCGACAAGACGCGGGCCGGGGTGTGGAACGACGATTTCTTCCGCTGGTTCCCGACGCACAAGCGGGCGGCGGTGGTGGTGTTCCGGCAGGGCGAGGCCAAGTTCCGGGAGGAGAAGTACGCCGAGGCCCTGAAAGCCTACGAGACGGTGATGGAGAAGTTCCCCAAGGAGAGGATCTTCGTGGATGCGCTCAGCCGCGCGGCGAACTGCCACATGCTGACGGGCGCCTACAGCAATGCCGTGCCGTTGTTGACCCAGCACATCGAGATCCTGTCGCCTTCGCCGCAGCAGATCGCCTCCCGGCTCAAGCTGGCGGATGCATTGCGCCAGACCGGCGCCACGATCCCGGCGCTGAACGAGTACAGCCGCATTGTCAAGGCGTTGACCGAGGAGGCTGAAAAGTACGGTCCGACGCCCGATGACCAGGCCCGCAACAAGAAGACCCTGGAGGTGGCGCAGTTCTGGCGCGCGTTCAGTTATTCGCGGCTCAAGGAACCGGCGGAGCAGTTGCCGGTGTACCAGGGCAAGGCTCTCGAGGGCTTCGCGGCGTTTCTCAAGGACTTTCCCAAGTCCGATCTGGCGGCGCCCGCGCTCAGCGCCATGGGGACGATCTACTTCCTGCAGGGCAAGCCGGAAGAGGCCGAGAAAGCCTATTCGCGTCTGGCGCGCGAGTTTCCGGACTCGGAGCAGGCCAAGAACGTGACCTTCGCGATGGCGCGCAGCCTGATGGACATCGGGCAGATGGACAAGGCGGTGGTCGTCTTCGAGAAGATGCTCGCCGATGCGGCGAAGTTCACGCCGGGTCAGTTCCTGCAGGCGGCGGGCGTGATTCACGATGCCAGGCAGTACGAGGCGGCCGCCAAGTTCTACCGGCAGGCGGCCAAGGCGGTGGACCAGCGGTCCATCTGGGAGCCGGCCATGGTCGGGCTTGGCAATGCGCTGGCGGCCGTCAATGACTGGCCCGGGGTGGTCAAGACGATGGACGATCTGCTGGCCAAGTATCCGAATTCCGGTTTCACGGTGGAGGCCAATTTCCTGCTCAGCCGGGCCCATGCGGAAGTGGCGGCCAAGGAAGTGGATGCGGCGAAGAAGGCCATCGCGTTCAACAAAGCTGCCGCGGCGGTGAACCAGGCGCGCAAGTTCATCCGCGAGGCGGGATTGCGGGCGCGGGCGGACTACGAAACGGCCAAACTCCAGTTGCTGGAAGGCAAGAAGATCGAGGCCATGGCCTCGTATGTGCGCATCATTCTGCTGCAGGATCCCGGGGATGGGAAGGTGGCGGTCTGGTACGAGAAGGCGGTGGAGGATGGCATCCCGCTGATGCTGGAACTGGAGCGGTACAGCGATGCGCTGGACAGCGCGGAGGCGTATCTCAAGGCCTTCCCGCGCGGGCGGCTGCTGGAGCAGGCGCGGCAGTGGCGCGACCAGGCCAAGATGAAGATGATCACGGCACAACCCGCGGCGCCGGCGCCGGCGGAGACCAAGTAAGAGGGAGGCAGGCATGAAGAACAGGAAGATCGGGAAACTGGCGGTCCTGGCCGTTCTGGCGGCGGGGACGGCCTTGTCGGTCATGGCCCAGGACACGATTTATCTCGTCAACGGGCGATCGCTCAAGGCCCGGAGCATCCAGTGGCGCGAGGGCGAAAAGGCCTACCGGGTGGAAACCATGGAAGGCCCCGTGCTGCCGATTCCCAAGGCCCAGGTGCAGAGGCTGGATATCAAGAAGCCGGCGGACTGGGACAAGGCCGTGGCGATGGTGGAGGCCAAGCAGTTCGCGGCGGCGATCCCGGTGCTGGACAGCATCGCGACGAGTTACCGGATGCTGAACTGGGACGGTGAGGCGCGGAAGATGCTGGCCAAGGCCTATTTGGGCCAGAACGAGCCCAAGAAGGCGGCGGACGCGCTGGAAAGCTACATGTCGTCCATGCCCAAGGCGGGAATTCCCGTGGATTTGACGCGGACCTACTGGAGCGTTCTGCTCCAGGCCGGGCGGGGAGCGGCCCTGAAGAAGGAACTGGACGAGGTTGTGGCGGGCGGGTCCCGCCCGATGGTGGCCGCCGCGATGATGATGCGGGGGAACATGAGCCGCGACGGAGGGCAGAAGGAGGCGGCGCTGCTGGACTATTTGCGCGTGGTGATCCTGTTCGACAACATCAAGGAAGTCCAGCCGGAGGCGTTGTTCAAGGCGGCCGAGATCCTGGAGGATCTGCGGGACCCGAGGGCGGACGAACTTCGCAAGAAGCTGGTGCAGGAATACAAGGATAGCGAATACGCGGCCAAGTTGAGCGGGAAAATCTGAAAACAGAGGGATGTGTGTAATAATTGCGGAATAAGGAGTAATACAACATGAGGAGGCAGAATCGTATGAGCAGGTGGATCGGTCTGGCACTGGCGGTGGTGATCGGGATGGCGATGATTTCGGCCTGTTGGGCGCAGGATGCGGCTCCGGCGGCGGCTCCGGCGGCGGCTCCGGCGGCGGGCCCTGCGGCAGCTCCCGCCGGACAGATGGAACTGGAGAAATCGGCCCAGCAAGAGGGCAAGCAATCGGTTGACACCAGCTTCTGGGGTGTGATCAAGGGAAGCGGATTCCTCGGGGTGCTCATCTGGATCGGTTTGCTGGGCAGCCTGATTTCATGCATCTATTTTACGATTGACTGCTCGATGACGGTGAAAGCCAAGCGGATCATTCCTCCCGCCCTGGTGACGAAGGTGACCGAGGCGATGTCGCAGGGGGACGTGGTCAAGGCCTTGCAGGAGTGCAAAGACGAGCCGGGGCCGATGGCGAACATCTTGCTGGCGGCCTTCGGCCATGTGGAGGAAGGGTTCGATACGATCCAGGAAGCGGTGCAGGTGGCGGCCGACTTCGAGAGTGAGCGGCTGATGCAACACATTGCCTGGCTGTCGGTTACGGCTTCGCTGGCGCCGATGCTAGGCCTGCTGGGAACGGTGCAAGGCATGATCGCGGCGTTTTCCGGACTGGCCACGATGGGTGCCGGCAACATCGGCGTCCTGGCCCTGGCCATTTCGCAAGCCTTGTGGACCACCGCGGCGGGGTTGTGCGTGGCGATTCCGGCCATCACCTCCTATACGGTGTACCGCAACCTGGCCAACCGGACGACGTTGCGGATGCAGGCAATCACGATGGATTTGATCAAGGATCTCCGGAACGTGGAAGTGGTGGCGGAGTAGGCAAGTCGGCAATGTGTTCCTGTCGCGCTGTGTGGCGTGACGGGAACCCCGTGCGAGGAGGTGCCCAATGGCACGAAACAAGGAATACGGCATTAACATGGACATGACGCCGATGATTGACTGCGTCTTCCAGTTGATGATTTTCTTTATCGTGACGTTCAAGTTGGACAACGACCAGATCAACGAGAAGATCGAACTGGCGAAGTCGCCCAACGGCCCGAAGATCGAGGAGAAGGCGCCGGGGACGATGATCGTGGAGGTGGACGACCGGGGATCGCTGAGCATCGGGCGGGTCGTCATGAACGAGGAAACCCTGTTCGGCATCGTCCGGCAGGCGGTCAACCGGATCGGCAACAACAATGTGCAGATCCTGTTGCGGGCCGACCGCCGGACAAAACATGTCTATGTCAAGCGGGCGATGGATGCCTGCACACGCGCGGGAGTGTGGCGGATCCAGTTCGCGGCGCTGAAGAAAAAGGGCGGATAAGGGAGGTTTGTCATGGCCAGGTCCAAAGGGGAAGAACCCAAACTTGATATGACCCCGATGATTGACTGCGTGTTTCAGCTCCTGATTTTCTTCATTATTTCGCTGAAACCCGAGGACGTCATCGCCCATTTGGATGTGAACCGTCCGCAGTCCGACGCGCGGGCGCCCCAGACCCAGAAGACCGACCTGTTGCAGATCGGCATCTACGAGAACGGGTTCACGCTGAACGACAGGGTCATCAGTTTCGGATCGCTGGAGAAGATGATGGGGCGGTTGGCGGATATCAGCAAGACCCAGACGGTGGTGATTAAGTGCGCATTGGAGTCGCCGCACCGGATGCTGGTGGAGGTGCTGGACCTGTGCAGCAAGCTGGGGTTGAAGAATCTTTCGGTCATGAGCATGTAGGGAGTCACAGCAATGAGTGAACTGGACAAAGACACCCCGCTGATGCTGATGGATGAAGGGGTCTGGAAGCACTGGCAGCGGGTGATGAAAGGCCTGCGGGCGCCGAAGGGCTCGGGAGAGTATCGTTTCGCGCGCTTCGAGATGACGCGGTTCCTGAGTTCGTGGGGGACGGCGATGGGGGTGAGCCTGCTGGTGATCCTCGTCCTGGTCACGTTCGCGGTGGGGCAGGCGTTGCAGAAGGATGCGACCGTGGAAGTGGTGATGATGACGCCGGAGACGGTGAAGCTGGACGAGATCAAGGAGGAGATCATCCAGAAGCCGGAGACGGACGTGGACGTGCAGTCCGACGTGGCGATCGATTCGCCGGTGTTCGCGGACACTCCGGTGGATGTGCCGGCTCCGAAGACGGACGCGGCGCCGGTGACGACGCCGATCATGACGAAGAGTCCGTTGATCATCAAGGGGT
>CAYWKN010000118.1:0-7309 GCA_964458765.1 uncultured Verrucomicrobiota bacterium | reverse complement strand
GCCGTAGCCGCGAACCCGTCTCGACACCCGGTGGAATCCTCAGGGAAAGACGCTTCCGCGCCTTCTGGCGGCCGCTGCCGCGGCACTCCCGGCACGGCTTCGTAATGACCCGTCCCCTGCCGCCGCACGCGGGACAGGTCTGCCGAACCTGGAAAAAGCCGCTGGAGGCCACAACCGCACCGCGCCCGCCGCATTGACGGCACGTCTCCTCGGAAGCACCCGGTTCGCTGCCGCTGCCCCCGCAGGTCCCGCACTGCTCCGTGACCGGCAGCGTGATCTCGCGCTGGGAACCGAAAACGGCCTCTTCAAATTCGATTTCGAGATCAAACCGCAGATCGGCCCCCTGCTGCGGACCTGTGCGGGAAGTCCGGCGCCCCCCGCCAAACATCTCGTCGAAAACGCCTCCCGTCTCGCCAAAGAGACTCCCGAAAAGGTCCTGCAAGTCCGAGACATGCGTGAAATCGCGCGAGAAATCGAACCCGCCCGGACCGAATGTCGAACGCATCCCCTCGTGGCCGAACTGGTCATATTGGCGCCGCTTGCCTTCGTCGCTCAGCACCTCGTAGGCCTCGCTGATCTCCTTGAACTTGGCTTCCGCGGACTTGTCACCCTGGTTGCGGTCGGGGTGATACTGCATCGCCAGGCGGCGATAGGACTTCTTGATCTCGTCGGCGCCCGCATTGCGCGAGACGCCGAGAACTTCGTAGTAATCCCTTTTCTTGCCCGACTCCATCGTCTCACACCCTCTTACGGAGCCGGATGCCCCTGCGCCACCGATGCCCCGGTCTTCTTCAGGTCTTCCCGCAGGAACGAGAGCACGTCCTTGAACTTCACCACATTCTCCGGCGCAACGTCCACCAGGACCTCGTGCGCCGAAATCATCGCCTCGGTGAGCTCACGCTTGTCCTGCTCCTCCGGAAGTTCTTCCGCCGCGCGGGGCGGATGATCGCTTTCGTCCCCCTCCTCGACAATGTCCACCAACGCCCGCAACCCCAGCATCTTGATCAGGAACTTGTTCTTATCGCTGGCGTTCCTGATCTTCAGCGCACCGTTCTGCTTGCTCATCCGCACGGCAAGTCCTGCCAGAGTGCCCATGAACGTGCTATCCATCCCCGTGCAGCCGCTCATTTCCACAAGAATACAATCACAGCCCCGGTCCATCGCCGCCATCCCGAATTCCTTGAGCGCCGGGCCGACCTTGAACGTGCCCCTGCCGCAGACCAGCACATACGCGGTCTTCCCGCGAATGGCCACGCTGACACTGTCGCCCTGATTGTCCATACTGCCCGCTCTCCCATCCAATGCGGTTCAGGCTAGCACCTGTCACCGGCACTGTCAACGCGCGCCGCGATGACCAGCACAATCTCCCCCTTCACGGAACGCCCGTCAAACGCCCGCCGGATCGCGTCCGGAGCGCCCCACAACGTCTCCTCGAACTTCTTGGTCAACTCGCGCCCGACAAACAGTTCCCGCTCTCCCAGAACGGCGCCAATGGCATCCAGCAGCTTCAGGAGGCGGTAGGGCGACTCGAACAGCACAACGGGAACGGGGACATCCCTGACCTGCTCCAGCAAACGGACCAACGCGCCGCTCTTCCGCGGCGCGAACCCCGCAAAGAGGAATCCGTTGCCCGTAAACCCGCTCAAGGCCACTGCCGCCGTCACCGCGGAAGGCCCCGGGAGCACTGTGACAAGCAGGCCCGCACGACGGCAGGCCGACACCATCCTGGAACCCGGGTCGGAAACCCCGGGCATTCCCGAATCCGTCACAAGGGCCAGCGCGGCCCCTCCCCGGATGCGCTCCACAACACCCTCCACCCGCGCCGCCTCGTTGAACTTGTGGCAGCTCACCACGACTTTCGCAATATCGTAGCGGTCGAGCAGGATGCGCGTATGCCGCGTATCCTCCGTCAGGATCGCATCCGCGCCACGCAACACCGCCAGCGCCCGCGCGGAGATGTCTTCCAGATTCCCGATCGGCGTTCCCACCACGTACAGTCCCGCCTTCATCGGCGCCTCCCCGGCACAGGCGGCTTCCAGGCCGCCGTGGTCTCGCGACTCGCCAGAGACTCCCCGCAGACCACGCAGCGGTAATCGTGAATCTCGGACCGCGGCGTGACAAGCAGCAACCGCTCCCGCAGGGGGCGCACCGTGCGGCACTTGGGACAGTACACTTCCGAGGCCCGGAATGATTCAAATTGCTTCATGCTTGTTGTTTTCGCGCCGACGCATAGAATGAACCTCCATTTCTAATCGTTTGAATCAGGAAAGCAATGCGAATCTGCATAGATATACAGCCCGCGGTCGCACAACGGGCCGGCGTGGGGCGCTACACCAAGCATCTTGTCGAACACCTTGGCGCATTCGCGGGGGAGGATGCCGTGCGCCTGTTCTATTTCGACTTCAAGGGCCGCGGTTTGTCGTTCCAGGCCCCCGGAACCGTTCCCTGCCCCTGCCGCCATATTCCCGGCCGGTTCATCCAGCAGGCATGGAAGCGCCTGTCGTGGCCCCCCTACGAGTGGTTCGCGGGCCATGCCGACTTGTATCACTTCCCGAACTTCGTCATTCCCACGGTGCACTCCGGCCGCACCGTGGTGACCATTCACGACATGAGCTTTTTCCGGTTCCCGCAATTCGCCGAAGAACGGAATCTCCGCTACCTGATGTCCATGATCCCCAAGACTGTCGCGCGGGCGGATGCCATCCTGACCGACTCCCGGTTCAGCGCGGCCGAAATCGCGGACTGCCTGAAGGTGGATCCCGCCCGTATTCATGCCGTTCATCTGGGCATCGCCCCTGAATGCCGCCGCGCAAGCCACGAGACCATCGCCTCCCTGCGCCACCGGCTCGGGATCGGGAAACCCTACCTCCTGACCGTCGGCACCGTGGAACCCCGCAAGAACCTGGAGTTCCTGCTCGAAGTATTCGACCGTCTTCCGGAATTCGACGGCGACCTGGTCATCGCCGGCATGCGCGGCTGGAAATTCGAACCGATCTTGCGCCGCCTGCGGGAATCCCCTCGGGCCGGCAATATCCGCTACCTCGAATATGTCGAAGACAAGGACCTCCCGGCGCTCTATTCGGGCGCCGAACTCTTTATCACCACATCCTTCTACGAAGGGTTCGGCTTCCCCCCGCTGGAAGCCATGGCTTGCGGCACACCTGTGGTTTCCTCCACCGGCGGCTCCCTCGCGGAAGTCCTGGGACCCAACGCCGTGACCCTGGATTCGTTCGACGCCGAGGCCTGGGTCCATGCCCTCACCCGCCTCCTTGCCGATGACGCACGCCGCCGGACGCTGGCCCAGGCCGGGCCGGCACATGCCGCTCAATATGACTGGCGCGAGACCGCACGGCGGACCTTCGAAATATACCGGCAGGTGCTCGCATGAGAATCGCCCTCGACGCCCGCTGGATATTCGACGAGATCTCGGGAATCGGTGCCCACACCGTTGAACTGATCCGGCACCTGGCAAGGCTGGACCATGAGAACAGCTTCATCATCCTCTTTTCCGACCGCAAACTGGCGGAACGCACCTGGATGGACTGCCAATTGACGGACAAGCCCAATTTCCGCCCGGAAGTTGTCCCGTGGAGCCTCTTCTCGCCGCGGGGCCAGTTGCTTCTGCCCGGCCACCTGCGCCGCCAACGTGTGGACGTGTATCACTCCACGAACTACATGATTCCCCTCGCCGCCTTTCCCCGCGACAGGACCGGCCGCATCCGCTGCGTCGCCACAATCCACGATCTGATCCCCCTTCTCTTCCCGCAGGCCACCCCGAATGCCATCAAGACACGCCTCTTCCCCGTGTACAAGCGCCTGATGTTGGAGGTGGGCCGCCGCGCGGACCGCATCATCACCGTCAGCGAAGCCTCCCGGCAGGATGTGCTGGAGCACTTGCGCATTCCCGCGGAACGCCATGCGTCCGTTGTTGTCATCCACAATGGAGTCTCCAACCGGTTCCGCCCGCCGGTTCCGCCCGCCGGTTCCCCGCCCGCCGGTTCCCCCGCCACGGTCCTCTATGTGGGGCGCAGCGATCCCTACAAGAATCTCGAGAATCTCATGGAGGCCTTCGCCCTGGCCCGCGCACGAAGCCCGATCCCGCTGCGCCTGCGCCTGATCGGCCCCCCCGATCCGCGCTACCCGGGCGCCGGGGAACGCATCCGGAAACTGAACCTCGCTCCCTACGTGGAACGGGTAGGCTACCAGGCAGCCGACAATCTCGTCCGCGCCTACCAGTCGGCCGCTGTCACGATCCTGCCTTCCCGCTACGAAGGGTTCGGTCTTCCTGTCGTGGAATCCATGGCATGCGGCACTCCCGTCATCTGCGGCGACATCCCCGTTCTCCGGGAAGTCGCCGGCGAAGCCGCGCTCTTTGCCCCGCCGGACGACATCCCCGCTCTCGCCGATGCCATGACCCGCGCCGTCAACGACGCGGCCCTGCGCCGCACACTCTCCGAACGGGGGCTCGCCCAGGCCGCCCGGTTCACGTGGGCCGATAACGCCCGCCACACCCTGGCCTTGTACCAGGAACTGGGATCAGCCACGCCTCATGCGGAGGGGCAACCATGACTCCGGCCTTCCCCGCCCGATGGTCTGCCCTGAACGTCGCCCTTTGCCATGACTGGCTCACCGGCATGCGGGGCGGCGAGCGGGTACTGGAAATCCTCTGCCAGGGGTTTCCCTCCGCTCCCATCCACACCCTCATCCACAACCGCGCAGCCATCTCCCCCGTCATCAACAGCCATTGCATCCGCACTTCCTGGCTGCAGGGGGTCCCCGGAATCCTGCGGCACTACCGCCACCTGCTCCCCCTGTTCCCGGCAGCCATGGAGCGCTTTCCACCCGTCGCCGGCGACCTGCTCATCAGCACAAGCCACTGCGTGGCGAAGAACATCCGCACAACTCCCTCCACGCCTCATCTGTGTTACTGCTTCACTCCCATGCGCTACGCATGGCTGTTCCACGGGGAGTACCTCGGCGCCAATCCCCTGAAACGCCTCCTGGCACGGCCCATCCTTGCCTGGCTCCGGAAGAACGACCGGGCCGCTTCCGCCCGGGTCCGCCGCTTTGTGGCCATCAGCCACCATGTCAGGGACCGGATTACCCGCTTCTACGGACGCGAGGCCGATGTCGTCTACCCGCCGGTGGACTTGGATCGCTGGACTCCGGGACCCGCTGCCACAGCTTCCTTCGACCTGGTGGCGTCCGCCCTGGTGCCCTACAAGCGGCTGGACCTGGCCGTTCAAGCCTACACCCGCATGAATCGTCCCCTGAAGATCGTGGGCATCGGCTCGGAGCACGCCGCCTTGCAGCGCATGGCCGGCCCCTCCATCGAGTTTCTCGGCTGGCAGCCCGATGCCCGATTGCTCGACCTGTACCGGAACTGCCATTGCCTGGTGTTCCCCGGCGAAGAGGATTTCGGGATCGTCCCGCTCGAAGCCCAGGCCTGCGGACGGCCGGTCGTGGCCTATGCCAAAGGCGGCGCCCTGGAAACCGTCAGCCCCGACGTGTCCGGCGTCTTCTTCCAGGAGCAGTCCGTTTCCGCCTTGATAGACGCGGTCCGGCGCGCCGAGGCCCGCCGGTGGGACAGCGTTGCCATTCGCCGCCAGGCGGAGCGCTTTAGCGTCAACCAGTTCATAGACGGCATGGATCAGTCGATGGGCAAGGTCCTGTCGGCCTGTTGATGCCGGCTCCGGTACACGGCCACCAACGCCCGCCCGCCTGCCTCGCCCCGGCCGAAACAGAAATAGTGGGGCGCTTCAAGGACAACCCTCCATATCCGCGACACCTTCCCGGCGCCGGTCCCCTCGACCAGCTCCGCATCCTCCGGCACCGGCGCCTTCCAGCGTTCCGTCGGGCAAAGCCCGTTGCGCATGCTGCATCCATGCCGGAACCACAGATACCGGACCCGGTGGCGCATGGGCTCGCTGCGGCCTGCCCAGAACGTATCCAGCAAGCGCAACCGGGCTTCCAACCCCGGACACGTCGAAAATGCCGTTCGCCCCTCGCAGTGCTCGCACAATTCCCGAACAAACTCCGGCCTCCGTCGCACCCCCTCCGCAAACACCTCCCGCAACGGCGCCTTGTTGTGATACCAGTCCAGGATCTTGGCCACGCGATCGGCCATGCGCAGGTCGCCGGGCCCCATCCGGGACGTGGACTGGATCGCATAGGGCGGAGAGTCGGACGCCTGAAGCCCCCAGCGCCCGGGGGTTTCGGCCAGCGGCGTTCCCGGCAGGAGTTTCAACCGCTCCAGTTGGATTGCCTCCGGCCCGGCCAGGACCAGACGGTTCACGTCTTCCAATAGCCCTGACAGGGTCTGGCCCGGCAGTCCAGCCATCAGATCCGCATGGCAGCGCAAGTGCGTCATCCCGCAAAGCGTCCGCACAGCCTCCATGACCCGCCCCGGATCGCCCTTGCGCTCCAGAAGCGGATAGACACCGGGCTCCAGACTTTGCACGCCGATTTCCAGATGGAACTGGCCGGGCACAGCATGGCGCAATGCCTCGGTGAATGCGGCGGTCACAAGAACCGGATCGATTTCCAGATGAAAACGGACATCGGGGTACGAGCCGCGGAAGAACTCCAACAGGCGCAGTCCGCGGTCCTCCCGCAGGTTGAAGGTGCGGTCCACCAGGCGCACATCCCGAATGCCCGCCGCATGGATATCCGCCAGATCCCGCCGGATGCGGTCCATGCTCTTGTACCGCAACCGGACTCTCCGGCTGGTGCAGAAGAGACACCCGTTGGGGCACCCGCGCGACGTTTCGAGTTGAACAAAAGGCCTGTCGAAGTCCCGCAGCATCAACGGGTAGAACGCCGGGATTGCATCCAGGCTGTCCAGCGTTCTGCCGGCGCCGTTGTCCGAATAGACGCCGTCCGCGAGACAACATACGCCCGGGATCCCGCGCCACTTCGCCGGTTCGTGGAACACGGCAAGCCACTCCGCGAACGCCCCTTCGCCTTCCCCGCGGATCGCCACGTCCACGACGGACGGGACCAGCCGCCGGTTGTCTCCCAGACACTCCGGCCCGCCCGCCACAAGAATGCACCCCGGCAAGGCCGACCGCACGGCGGCCAGCACGCGCTGCACATGAACCGTGTTGAACAAGTACAAGGTCGTTGCCACAACATCCGGCGCACACGCCTTCACACGCTTCAGCACTTCCGCCGGTTCATCGTGAATCGTGGCCTCCACCGGGTGCCAGCTCACACGGGATTCATCCAGCATGGCGCGCAGACACCATGCCGCCAGGCTGCGATGCGAATAGGACGCATTCACGGCAAGGAACACGACCCGAACCCCGGC
>CAYWKN010000117.1:5059-7336 GCA_964458765.1 uncultured Verrucomicrobiota bacterium | reverse complement strand
GCGCTGGCGACCGCCGAAAAACGCGATGGCACAGGCGCTTGGCGCATCTGCCAGGTAATGCTAGCCGACCGCGTCGCCGCGAATCCGGTCGCCGGGTTATTCGCGAAACGGTTGGTGGGGGAGCAGACGTAAGGAGTAAGTTATGAATCCATCAGATCGCACAGTTTGGTTTTCGCAGGCGCGTTTCGGCATGTTCATCCACTGGGGACTCTACTCGGTGCTTGGCCATGGCGAGTGGGCCTTCAATCGAGAACGCTGGGACATGAAGGAGTATTCGCGCCTCACTCGGAAGTTCACCGCGCGCAAGTACGATCCCAAGGCTTGGGCACAACTCGCCGTTGACGCCGGCATGAAGTATATGGTGCTGACCACGAAACACCATGAGGGATTCTGTCTTTGGGATTCCCGGACTTGCCGCTTCAATGCAACGCGCAGCGCCGCCCGGCGGGATCTGCTCGCCGAATATGTGGAGGCGGTCCGCAGCGCCGGTCTTAAGGTCGGGCTCTACTATTCCCTGGGCGACTGGTACAACCCTGACTGGGCGAAGGGCTGGCAAGGCGACGTTGCCGCCCGCGAACGGTTCATGCAGTACACGCACGCGCTCGTAGGCGAGTTGATGACGGACTATGGCCGCATTGACATCCTGTGGTACGACTTGCCCCAGTGTTACAGTCCAGCCGAGTGGCGGGCCGTGGATCTGAACGCCATGGCTCGCTCCTTGCAGCCGCAGATTTTGATCAACAACCGGGCCATGACGACCGAGGACTTTGCCACGCCCGAGCAGAACGCCCACGCCTCTGCCGCCGGCCGGATGTGGGAGGCGTGCATGACCCTGAACGAAAGCTGGGGCTACTGTCCGAGCGATGACCGGTACAAGTCTCCACGTGATGTCGTACTGACGCTAGCGGGCGTGGCCGGTGGCGCGGGCAACCTGTTGCTGAACGTCGGGCCGGATCCGGCAGGCGCGATTCCTCAGAAGAGCGCCCGCATACTCCGCCGGGTGGGCGCCTGGTTGCGCGTGCATGGCGAGAGCATCTACGGTTCGCGCCGGCATAACCTGATGTGGAATCTGTGGGGGCCGACGACGGTCCGTGGCAATACGATGTATCTTCATCTTCAGAAATATCCCGGCTGCGAACTGGTACTGGGCGGGCTGACGAACCGCATCCGAACCGCTACGTTGCTGACAACGGGACAGGGGCTCGGGGTCAAGAAGAAGGGGAACCAGACCATCCTTTCCGGGTTGCCGCCAAAATCACCTGACGACCTGGTCAGCGTGGTTAAACTTGAACTCGACGGCGATCCGGATCAGGATATCAGCCGGGTCATCGGCGGGGCGGACATTTTTCCGGATTTTCCGAAATGAATCAGGACGCAATGCAGACACGTGTCGGTGAAACTATTTGGAGGGCGGTCGGCCTCGACCGCCGAAGGCGACCGGATAGCGTCCGGAACGCATTGAAGCGGGTGGGTCTGCCAGGGGTACTCATGGCGGCGCTGGTTCTCCTGGGCTGTGCCAAGCATCAGGAAACCGGACGCCCTGAAACGCTGATTCTCTCGGGATGGAACAACTACCGGCTGGGGGAATTCAGCCTTGCAACCAGAGACTTTGAAGCTGCGATGAAGAAAGCGCCGCAGGGGGGACCGGAGCATCTGGGCGCGCTGTACGGTTTGGCGACGACCTGGAATCTGCGCCGGCCCGGAGAGGATCCGGACCGGGCGGCCCAATTGTTCCGGCAGGTCATTGCCTTGGCGCCCACGAACGATCTGGCGGCTTGGAGTTGGCTGGCGCTGGCGCGGATGAAGGCTATGCCGGTCGCCGGGGAATCCCCCGAATTGAACGCGCAGGTGTTGGCGTACCAAGACGTGATCGACCGATTTCCCTTCCATTCCGCCGGAGAGGAAGCGTTTCTGTTCCAGCAGGCGGCCCGACTCGAAACTCCAGATGTGGACCTGACCCGCGAGGTGCTCGCGGCCCTGGAACGGTTCATCGAGATCCATCCGAAGAGCCCGTGGCTCAGTTCAGCCTATGGGCTGGTCGCGCATTGCTGCACGGTGCTCAATCTGCCTGACAAACGATTCGCGGCGATGCTCAAGGCATCGAAGGCCGCCGAGATCGATCCGCTCAATCCGCTACAGGACCTCTCCGCCATCTACTGGCAGTTGGCCACGGTGGCGGAGTTCGATCTCGGCGACTTTGCGCTGGCCCGTGAGTACTATCGAAGACTCATCGCCGAGTATCCGAAGGAGCAGCGGGTCTTCCTGGCGAAACAGGAA
>CAYWKN010000117.1:0-4959 GCA_964458765.1 uncultured Verrucomicrobiota bacterium | reverse complement strand
GAAAAGGGGAAATGAACGAAGACAATCCAATGGCCAACACTCAACATCCAACGCCCAAAGCGTCGCGGATTGCCAAGGCCTGGCACTTCCTCCGAACTTACTCCGCCCTTTTGGTGGTCAGCGCCACGTTCCTCTGGTCGGTGGTGGCGATTCTGATGTCCCGGCAGACGCAGGCGCCGGCGGATGCCAAAGTCGTTTTACGTATCGGTCACTGGCAATTGGAGGCGGGCGTGCGCGAGGCCTTCGACCGGATGGCGCAGGAATACCGCAAACTTCACCCGGAGGTTTACATCATCCAGGATGCGATACCCGAGGGGACGTACGGGCAATGGATGACGACGCAACTCATGGGCGGAACGGCCCCGGACATGATGGAGGTCGGCTTGGGACTGCCGTATAATGTCTTGCTCGGGTTCCACAGTCGCTACTTCCTGCCGCTAACCGCCTCCGTGAATCAACCGAACCCCTACAACCGCGGCACGGACCTGGAAGGGGTGCCCTGGCGGAAGACGTACAAGGATGGCATGCGCAACAGTTACGTCGAGGAGTTGCAGGAGTACATGCTCGTGCCGCTCGCACAATTCGGAATCAGGGCCTTCTACAACAAAGACTTGCTGAAGAAACTGACCGGCCTGGATGAGGCCCCCGGAAATTACAGGGAGTTCCTGCGTGCCTGCGAGACCATCAAGAGCCGGAAGGACGACCGTGGAAGACCGTACACGCCCATCGCAGGATCGGCTTATCATGTGGGTATGTGGGAAGGGTTCATGTGCGAGCCGCTCACCTACGGGGCCGTGCGACGCGTGGACTTCAACCGCGATGGCGCCGTCGGCAACGATGAACTTTTCGTCGGATTCAAGACCGGCCGGATCGGCTTCGATTTTCCGCCCTTTTCGGCTAAATTCCGCATGCTGAGGGAGTTGACGGAGCAGATGCAGGCGGGCTTCACGGGTCTGGGTCGCGACGAGGCCGTATTCCTGTTCGCCCAACAGCGCGCGGTGTTTATCACCACGGGCACGTGGGATGCGGGAAGCCTGCAGGAGCAGGCGCGGGGTGTATTTGAGGTGGGCGTCATGGAGTTTCCGATGCCGACCCGGGATGATCCCGAGTTTGGCGGCATTGTCGAGGGACCGGTCTACGAGCGACCCTCGTCACAGTTTCCGTTCGCCATCACGCGCACGTGCAAGCACCCGGAGGTGGCGCTGGATTTCCTTCAATTTGTCGGCAGTCAGCCCGGAAACCAGGAACTCAACCGCATCATCGGCTGGATTCCCGCCATCGCCGGAACCAGTCTTTCGCCGCTCCTGCGCGCTTTCGAACCGAACCTTGAAGGTATCTATGGCGCCATGCCTGTCACGCTCGGCGGTGAAACGATCATCAAATGGCAGCAACTCACCTCCCTGTTTCAAGTTCATCAGATCGGATATGAGCAATTGGCTAATGAATTCGCACCCTTCTACCTGGAACACGGACCACGCGAGTACGAAGAGTTACAGCGCAACCGGCGTCGCGGAATGGCCCGCGACGAGCAATTCCTGGCCGGTTTCCGCGCACGGTTGATGACGGGCCAGGGCCTGGAGGCGCAGTCGCTTCAAGTGAAGTATCGCCAGATGACGAGCAGCCGCCTGCTGGTCCCGGGATTGGGCGCGGCGTTGCTGCAAAGAAAGCTGAATGAAGGTACTGTAACCAATGCGGTTGGACCCTATGAGTTCACTCCTGCAGCGCTCGCCAGGGTCCGAGAGCGCCTGCAGTCGAAGGAGGCCAACTAACCATGGCGGGACGCGATATCAAATGGCGGGAGATCAAGCACCATTGGGAGATTTACCTTTTCGTCATCCCAACGCTGGTTCTCATCGGGCTGTTCCTTTACTACCCGGCCGCGAGCGGCGTGTTCCACAGTTTCTTCCGCTGGAACGGCGCGGACATTTCCGAGTATGTGGGGTTTCAGAATTACGTCAGTCTCCTCCAATCCACAGAGTTCTGGCAATCGTTCAAGGTCGCCTTCCTGCTGGGGGGCTGGAATGTGGTGAAGATGATCCCCGCGCTGCTGGTGGCGGTGTGCATTCATCGCTGTCGAAGTGTGCGGATGCAGTTCATCTACCGGACCCTGTTCGTCATTCCCATGGTGATCCCCGGCTTGGTGGTTGTGCTGATCTGGCGCTCTTTCTTTTTTGAGGCAACCTCAGGCTATCTGAACCGCTTCCTGTATTCGACCGGACTGTTCGATGTCCTCTCGCATCTGGACAAGTTCTTCAACTGGGGCGGGATCTTTGTGCCCGGGCAGTCGCCCGCCTGGTTGGGGGACCCTCGCCTGATTCTCGTGGCCTGCGTGGTGTGGGGCTTCCCGTGGGTGGGGTCCTTCGCCGTTTTGACGCACCTGGCCAAGCTCCAGAGCATTGGCAAGGATGTCTATGAGGCCGCCGACATTGACGGCGTGAATTGGTGGACGAAGTTCATCAGGATCGAGTTGCCGCTGATCATGGGCTCGATCTACCTCCTCCTGGTGTTCGTCATCATCGAAACCATCAAGGATGCCGGCATGGTCATGGCCCTGGCGGGGATGTTCGGTGGGCCGGGTGGCAAGGCCACGGTACCTGCCCTGTTCATGATCCGCAAAGCGTTCGTCGAGCAGGAGATGGGTTATGCCTGCGCGGTGGGCATTATCCTGACGGTGATTGTGATCGCGCTGCAAAAGCTGTTGACGTGGGTGATGAACCCGGAACGCGCGGGGTTCCGGTCACGGCGCGCACCGGCCGCTCCTCGCGCCGTGACGGCGGCTGAGTCAGCACAAACTGACGACCGCGCCCGCCGGTTGATCGAGCGACGCAGTAGCCCGGTCTATCGATCGCTTAGCCGCGTCGGCGCGGGGGTGCTGCGGTTCAACAAACACCTGACCATCTGGGCGGTCCTGGCCTTCGCCTTTCTGCCCCTCTACCTGATGATCGTGGTCAGTTTCAAGACCAACACGCAATTCTATGCCGCACCTGCGGCGCTGACCGCCCCCTTCCATCCCGAGAACTGGGCGGAGGCCTGGCGATTGGTCATGCCCACCGTCGCCAACAGTGTGTTCATCTCCACGAGTGTCACGGTCCTAACCTTGTGCTTCGCGCTGTGCGCGGCCTACTTCTTTGCCCGTCAGAAGATGCCTCTCTCGAACTTCTTTTGGAATGCCATCCTGATTCTGATGATGATGCCCATGATCGCCAACCTCGTCCCGCTCTTCCGGCTTCTGCGCGACCTGAACCTGCTGAACACGCTCTCGGCGCTCATCCTGGTCGGGGCCGCCTCCGGCCAGGTCTTCGGGGTCTTTGTGCTGCGCAACTTCGTGGCGGATATTCCCGGCGATCTCTATGAGGCGGCCGAGATCGACGGCGCCAGCCACTTCCAGCAACTCAAGAACGTGGTGCTCCCCCTTTCGGGACCTATTTTGGGCACTGTCGGCGTTATGCAGTTCGTGGCCGCCTGGAACGAGTTCGTTCTGCCGTTGATCGTGATGCGCGACCATACGCGGCTTCCGGTGATGGTGCAGTTGTTACGGATGGCCGGGGAGTATCTTAAGTTCTGGGGACCGCTGATGGCCGGCTACGCCCTCGCCAGCATTCCGATCATTCTGTTGTTCGTGTTTTCGATGAAACTATTTGTCCGCGGCCTGACTGAGGGCGCGGTGAAAGGTTAGGCGGCGCTATGGCAAGAGTCATCTTGGAGCATGTGAACAAGATTTATCCCGGCAACGTCAAGGCCGTGGATGATTTCAACCTGGAGATCAAGGATGGCGAGTTCGTGGTGCTGGTGGGGCCGTCGGGCTGCGGAAAGTCCACCACGCTGCGCATGGTCGCGGGACTGGAGGAGATTTCGGGCGGGATCATCAAGATCGGCGACCGCGTGGTCAATGACGTTCCGCCCAAGGACCGGGATATCGCCATGGTGTTCCAGAACTATGCCCTGTACCCGCATATGACAGTGCGCGAAAACATGGCGTTTGGACTGAAATTGCGCAAGTTCCCCAAGAAGGAAATTGAGTCCCGCGTACAGGAAGCGGCCCGCATTCTCGGTATTGGCGAACTCCTGGAACGGCGCCCCAAGGCGCTGTCCGGCGGGCAGCGGCAGCGCGTGGCGGTGGGACGCGCCATCGTGCGCAAGCCGGCGGTGTTCCTCTTTGACGAACCCCTCTCGAACTTGGATGCCAAAATGCGCGTCCAGATGCGCGTGGAGATCAGCCGGTTGCACAGTCAGTTGGGCACGACGATGATCTACGTGACCCATGATCAGGTCGAAGCGATGACCATGGGGCAGCGGATCGTGGTGATGAAAGACGGGTTGATCCAGCAGGTGGCCGATCCGATCAGCCTGTATGACGGCCCCGCCAACCGCTTCGTGGCCGGGTTCATCGGGATGCCGCCGATGAATGTGTTTGAGGGGCATATTCGCGGCGGTCAGGGCAACCTGACGTTCGAGGGTGTCGGCGGACTGCGGTTGCCAGTGCCGGACAAGTACAAGGCGGCTCTGGCAGCGTACCGTGACAAACCCGTCACGTTAGGCTTGCGACCGGAGGATATTGGATCCGCCGCCGCAGAACAACTGGCCGGTGACCCCCGCATCCGAGCCGTCGTGGAAGTGGTTGAACCGATGGGGTCGGAGTCCTACATCTACTTTCGGTTGGCCGACACCACCTTCATCAGTCGTGTGGATGCGCATCGGAAGTTCAAGGTGGGCGACACGTCCGAGCCCGCCGTGTTCATCGACAAGGCGCACTTCTTCGACCCACAGACCAATCGCCGGATCGATTGACGGAGTTCAATCCCAAGAATGGTCGGTTTGCCATCACAATCCTTCACCTTTTGCCCGTCTAATTCCTTGTGACCATGTGTATGCCTTACTCCGGCGGAGGGACGCCAAGGTGGATCGCAGTTCCATCGGAAATCTACTCCCCGGAGAGTCGTTTCGCCTCGCTTCGCGTGC
>CAYWKN010000116.1:0-7427 GCA_964458765.1 uncultured Verrucomicrobiota bacterium | reverse complement strand
TGACCGACGCCCGCGAGAAATACCTCTATCACACCAGCCTGACCAACAATGACAGCGACGGCGACGGCCTGGTCGATGGTTACAGCGGCGTGGTCAGCACGAACACCTATCCCGGCGGGGCGCACACGAACGGCGCTTATGTCGAGGGTGAACTCACCTGGGCCACCGGCGCTATGACGGTGGATACGGATGACGACGGCATGGGCGATGGCTGGGAGGTCGCCAACGGGCATAACCCCACGAACCAAAACGATCCGCCCAGCCTCTCCGGAACCATTTTCTACGCGGGAAGGCAGACCGGCACGGTGCATGTGGTGGCCGTGACGGCGGAGGGCAGTTGGAGCACGAACGCCGGATGCTTGCTCGCCGCGCCCGGCAACTATCGCATTCCGCACCTTGAACAGACCAACTACTGGCTCAAGGCGTGGGTGGATACGACCGCCAACGCGCTGACCAACGCCACGGAAGCCCGGGGAATCCACACCAATGCCGCCATCGTCATCACCAACCGGCTGACCGGCAGGGACATTTCCCTGTCCGATCCGGACGATGACTCCGACGGACTGCCCGACTGGTGGGAAGTCTCCCATTTCGGAAGCGTCACCAACCAGGCGGGCGGCGCCGATCCTGACGGCGACGAGTACACCAATCAGGAGGAATACGACGCGGCAACCGATCCTGGCGACGGCCAGAGCCACCCGTGGAACCTCAGCGGCACCATCGCGTACACCGGCCCCCAGACCGGCGTCATCTGGGTGGCGGCCTGCACCAACGCCGCCACGTGGAACTGGTCGCGTGTGACCACCAATGGCGCGCCCGGCGCGTACACGATCACCCATCTCCCCCCAGGCGCCACCTATTGGGTCCGGGCCTGGCGCGATACGAACGGCGACGGCGTGCCGCCCTCGACAGAATCCGGATACGCCGGGTGGGAAGCCTGGGGGCAATACATCGGCAATCCCGTCATGCTCGACACCAACGTCACCGGCATCGATATCACGCTGTCCGATCCCGACAACGATGTGGATGGACTGCCCGACTGGTGGGAAGTCCGTTACGGACTCGACCCGTCGGCAGGCGGGGCCGCCTCCGACACCCTGGCTTGGTGGAAACTCGACGAGAGACCAGCGGGACCAACGCCGCAGACAGCGTCGGGACCAACACCGGCATCCTGAATGGGTTCACGGCAACAGGCTGGGTGGCGGGCGTGGTGGGCAACGGCCTTCAATTTGACGGGACCAACACGTATGTGCAGGTTCCGGACAGCACGGCACTCAAACCCGTCAATATCGGCATAGGACTCTGGATCAAGCCGGCCATTGCCTACAGCAACGGCATGTCGGCCACATTCATCAGCAAGGAACTCGGGACCAAGGGATACTGCTTGGGCTACGAGAATGGATCCCTTGTCTTCCGGTTCCAGTCCGGAGGCGCCTGCACGGTCGGCTGGCCCTGCGTATTGACGTCCGGGGCGCCAGTTCACATCGTCGGCACCTATGACGGCACCTGGCAGCGCCTGTATGTGGATGCGCAACTCAAGGCCGAGACCAACTACAGTTGGGGCACGGGTTTCGGGAACATCTCCCATGGCGCCAATGTCCTGAGGCTCGGTTCGGCGGTCGCCAGCACGGCGAGCAACGTGTTTTCGGGCGTGTTGGACGACGTGCGGCTGACGGACGGCGACTGGACGACCAACCAGATTCACGGCGTCTGGGAACTCGGGGCCGATCCCGACGGGGACGGCCTGGGCAACGCGGAAGAGTACGCAGCGGGCACCGATCCCGGCAACCCTGACACGGATGGGGATGGGATGCAGGACGGCTGGGAGGTTCGCTATGGCCTGTCCCCGGTCACGGCTGCTGATGCTGTCGAAGACTCGGATGGTGACGGCGTCAATAACAGGATGGAGTATGTGACGGGCACTGATCCACAGGATCCGCTGTCCTTCCGGACAACGATAACCGGTGCCATTGCCTATTACGGATCTTCCACCGGTACGATTCGGGTGGTGGCAGTGACAGACTCCAATAGCTGGGCACTCATGAGTGCAACCGCACTCACGGAGCCTGGCGCATATGCGGTGACAAACCTCTCCAACGCGACGAACTACTGGATCAAGGCGTGGCGCGACGAAAATGGGAGCCTTGCCTATGAACTTGGTGAGGCTTGCGGTGTCTATGCGTCACTGGTTGCCGCATCCACCTCGTTGGTCACGGGTGTTTCCTTCGCGCTCACCGACGATTGTGACGCCGATGGGCTGCCCGATCGCTGGGAGGTTCAATGCTTTGGCGGGATCACGAATTACGACGGGGTTGCCGATCCGGACGCGGACGAACTTCCCAATACCCAGGAATATGTCTACGGGACAAACCCCCTGTCGCCTGATAGCGATGACGACGGTTTGCTGGATAACGAGGAGGCGCACTGGACCAGCCAGCAAACGGCGCCGCTTTTCCCCGCCTTCGACTACGTGGTGTGCGTGGAAACAAACGGTTGGATCGACGACAGCAATGCCGAGCCGCTTGCCGTCTGGTCTGAAGCGGGCTATTACGATTCGAGGATGGTGGATGGATACGCTGCGCTACCCCTGACGCAAACCGTGGCCTTCTGCGGCACCTCCTATACGGAGGTGTTTGCGTCAGTCCATGGCTACCTGAGTTTCGGGGCTGGCGCGACGGCCCACATGAACACCGCGCTCCCCGCCGTTGACGTTCCATCGGTCTTTGCCGCGCCTTTCTGGGATGACGTGGTGTTTGGCCCGGATTCATCGGTTTCCTGCCTGTTCCTTGGGGCAGGCGCGCAAACCAACGTGGTCACATGGCGGAAACTCGCGAGGTGGGACGATCCGTCAGCGTCACTCGACTTCCAAGTGGTCCTGACGAAGGCGGAAGCCGCCGTGCGGTTCAACTACGGCACACTGGCCGGAGACGGTGCGGATGGGCGGTCCGCCACCGTGGGCTTCCAAGCGTTGCCCGACCGGGTGTGCGAGTATTCCGCCGACCAGCCGCAGGCCGTCTGGTCAAATCTCAGTCTTGTGTTCCGGCCCGTGTACTGGACTGACCCGGCAAGTGCCGATACCGATGGGGACGGGATGCCGGACGGATGGGAAATTGAGCGCCGGTTCAATCCAGCGCTTGGGGAAGACGGTGTCAGGGACGCGGATGGCGACGGATTAACCAACGTCCAGGAGTTCGAGGCGGGGTGCGACCCGTGGGCGCCGGATAGCGACGGGGACGGGATGAATGATAGCCTGGAACTGGCGTACGGCTACGACCCCGTGACTGCGGATTCGTTCCTTCCTGGTGTGGACACGGATGGCGACGGCCTATCGGATGGCGATGAGGCACGCGCCACGGGCACAAACCCAGGCGTTGCCGACACGGATGGCGATGGGATGCCGGATAAGTGGGAACTTGATCATGGGTTCGATCCTCTCAATCCCGCCGATGGCGCGCTTGACGCGGATCAGGATGGGTTGTCGAACGCGGGAGAATTCGCTCACGGAACGGACGTGAACGATCCGGATTCGGATAACGACGGCTTGTCCGATTCCTTGGAGACAACGTCTTTCGTCATTTCGTGGACATCGCCGGGAGAGGTGACCATCCATTCGAATCGTCTGGATGGCGTCAGCCTGTCCGTTGGGTCGGCCAATGTCCTGTTGTTGCATTCAAACGGGACGGTGTCGGCCTGGGGCGACGACACGTTTGGCCAGTGCGCCGTTGCGGCGACGGTGACGAACGCTATTGCCGTGTCCGCGGCAGGGGGGGCAGGGTACAATGGTCTTTGCCTGGCCGCGCTTGGCAATGGCGGTGTGCTTGCCTGGGGGAATGGCGAGGGGCTCGGTTCGACCAACGTTCCCTCGACCGTCACGAATGCGATAGCCGTGTCCGCTGGCGGCGATCCGTGTTGGGCTGGATCGAGTTTTGGCCTGGCCTTGGCGGGCGATGGACGTGTGACCGGCTGGGGCTCGGATGGGTATGGCGAGATCTCGGGGGCCACGGCAGTCACTGGCGCGATAGCAGTGGCGGCAGGGGGCGTTTTTGGGGCGGCAGCACTGACCAATGGCCATGTGGGTGTCTGGGGCGATGCGTATGGAATGTACGGCGTCACCAACGTTCCGCCGGACGCCACCAACGTCATTGGCGTGGCGGCGGGCACGTACCACTGCCTTGCGTTGCTGTCCAACGGCCATGTTCTCGCCTGGGGCGACAACGGCGCGGGACAAACGGCTGTACCCGCCAACGCCACAAACGCCACGGCCATTTCTGCTTCCACATATGGATCGCTCTATACGACCCCCGATGGGAAATTGCACGGCTTCGGCAACGTGCCCGATTGCTTCATCAGGACCCGCTTCCTTTCCTTCGGCGCCATGGAAAACGGCGAGGGCTACGCCCTGGTCCGGCTGGATACCTGCCCAACCAACTCCGATTCGGATGCCGACGGCCTGCTTGACGGGCAGGAAATCCGGCTGGGAACGGATCCTGTGTCGCAGACGGTTTCCTATGCCCCCGTGATCCTGCAACAGCCGCAGGATTCCGTGATTGGTGTTGGGGAGGAAGGGGCATTTGCCGTCGAGGCGGGTGGCTCATCCCCGCTTTGCTACCAGTGGCAGAAGAACGGCATGTCGATTTCCGGCATGACCAATGCCACCTGTGTGCCGGCGGCGGGTGATAACGGCATGGCATTCCGCGTCATTGTCAGCAACCCTGAGGGGTGCGTGACAAGCGCGGCGGCAGTCCTGCGCCGGGACTGTCTGCTCCGTTCCGCTGCAACGCTGGGCGGGACACTCTCGCCGAATGAGGACCTCGTCATTCCCTGCGGCATTACGACCAATATTGTGGTCTGTCCCGAGGATAGGTTCGCCGTCAGCAACGTCATGGTGGACGGGGTCTCGGCGGGATCCGTGACGAATGTCGTCTTCACCAATATCGTCGCCGATCACACGGTGCTGGCCACATTCACCGCCCAGGGTCTGCGTGGGGAATATGAGTTTCGTGTCAAACCTGTTGGCGCCAGTGTTGAATGGTACTCAAGAGTGGACCCCTGCGTGGACTTCGATACTGCGCCACTCCCAATAGAGTATGCGGCCAGTTACAATCATGCGACGGTGGTGTGGCGGGGCAAGGTGGCAGCGCCCGCAACCGCGGATTATACGTTCACGGCCGTCGCCTCCGGTCCTGTGGATCTGGTGGTGGATGGATGGCCGTTGATAGGCGTCTCGACCAACCCGGTGGTAGCAGTGACAAATACTGCCGTTTCCATCCCTCTTGCGGCGGGCAGGAAATATGACATCTGGATGCGGTGCAGTGACGATTTCGGGACCGGCATTGTCTGGGCCGCGAAACTCCTATGGTCCAGCACATCCATGCCTCTTCAGGTCGTCTCCCAAAACGTGCTTTGTGCGGAATCCTCGCCGGTGTCGATCTTCCTGCAACCCACGAATACGACTGTTGCGATCGGCGAGGCCGCTTCTTTCGACGTCTCGGCGGTTTCGTGTCAGGGACGGTATGCTTCGGATCCCGCAACGTCATTGTCGTATCAGTGGCTCCGCTGTGGGGAATCTATCGCCGGTTCCTCGGGCTTGATTGCCGGAGCCAATGCCTCCGCCTTCGGAACATGGGCCTTTCACGCTTCCTGTACCACGCAGCCGGCAACTGTGTCCGATGACGGCGCCGGCTACAGTCTTGTCGCCAGCAATATCTTCGGCTGTGCCACCAGCGCCGTCGCGACCCTGACTGTGCGCGCCCGGATCGAGGCGTCAGCGGGAACTGGCGGCTCGATCTCGCCTGCCGGACCGGTTCTCGTGCCGCCTGGCTCGACCACCAACTTCACGATCACGCCTTCCGGCGGCTGGAACCTCGTGGATGTGCTCGTCGACGGGGTCTCGGTCGGCGCGGTCTCCAACCACGCCTTTATGAACGTGCTTTCCAACCACACGATTGCCGCCCAATTCGCCCAGCCGCCCGCCATCACGGCGCAACCCACGAATGTCACCGTCACCGCCGGTTACTCCGCCATCTTCGCTGTGACGGCAAGCGGCACCGCCCCGCTTTTCTACTCGTGGCGCACCAATGGCGTGGCCATGGCCGGAGCGACCAATTCCGCCCTTGTCACCACCGCCGCGACCACAAATGAGACTGGTGCGGGGTATTCCGTCCTTGTCAGCAACGTGGCCGGGATTGCCACCAGTTCCGTCGCCACGCTCACCGTCGCGGCGGATTCCGATGGCGATGGAATGAGCGACGCCTGGGAGGCAGCGAACGGGTTCAATCCGACCAACGCGGCCGACGGCGCGCTGGATGCCGATGGCGATGGCCTGACGAACGCCCTGGAGCAGGTCCACGGCACGGACCCGCACAACCTCGACAGTAATGGGGACGGTATCTCGGATTATGAGGCCTTCCTGCATGGGATGTCACCGGGTTCGACGGATCCGGATGGCGATGGGCGCGACAATGCCTGGGAATTGGCGAATGGCACAGAACCCTTCATCGCTGATTCCGACGGCGATGGTGTAAGCGATAATGGGGATGCGTCTCCCAATGACGCGACGGACAACAAGACCGACCCTCAATCCTACGATGTGGCCGTGACAATGACCGAGAGCGGAACCGGCCTGAAGGGCCGCGCCCGCTTCCTTCTGGGGAGCCGGGAATTCCGGGTATGGAGCACCAACGGGACGCTCACCCGCACGGTCTGCCTGACGCCGGGCCACAACTATACCCTCTCGCTGGCCGATACCCGGCCCAACGATCCGGCATCCTGTTCCGTCACCGTCACGATGACCGTCAACGGCGTGTCGCCTGTCGGCACGAGCCTGCTTTCCGGTGCAACGAACCTGCTGGGCGCAATGATATCATTCCCCACAAATTCATCGCCATCGGGCGCGACCCTGTCCGCGCCGAAGGTTTCGATTTGCCTACTCGGAACGACCAATGAGGCACCCACCGCCTGCCTGTGGAATCCGGAGTCCGGCGCCATGCCGCCGGACTGGCCGCACGGCAGCGACCTGTGGGTGGACGCGGTTATCGAGCCTGCCGTGGCGGGCATGTATGCGTGGCAGGCGTGCAGCGGCGGTTGGAGCGGGTTGCGGGGCACCAATGTGTCCTTCGAGATCACCGGCTCCCTTTGGGATCCCATGCCATATGATGTGGTATTGACCTTTACGCCGTCGGGCCTGTCGTCGGGCGGCGCCTCCGCCACCACTGATGTGCACTGGTGCGAAGGAAGAGTGGACTGGAATCCGGTTT
Organism: uncultured Verrucomicrobiota bacterium; assembly: GCA_964458765.1. GTDB lineage: Bacteria > Verrucomicrobiota > Kiritimatiellia > CAIKKV01 > CAITUY01 > CAIVSY01. The sequence continues at coordinate 171 of CAYWKN010000116.1, read as the reverse complement.
CCACCACCGGGAGCGTCACCAATGCCACGGGAACGGTCGAATGGCGCGGGGTCCTTCTGCTGAACAACGATGACGACAACCTTGACGACACGTCCGATGTGAACCAGACGGGGGTGGCGGGCGAGAACGATGTGCCGGGCTTCACGATCCAGTGGCGGGATTGTTGTCATG
>CAYWKN010000115.1:0-7542 GCA_964458765.1 uncultured Verrucomicrobiota bacterium | reverse complement strand
GTGGCGGGCCGACAGGCTATCCTTTTCGAGACGGTACACCGGGCCCGGAGCGGGGTGGAGTTCCCGGTGGAGGTGAGCGCCACGCCGGTGATTCTGGGCGAGGAGCGCCTGATCCTGAGCATCATTCGGGATGTATCCACGCGGAAAGGCGTGGAGAGTGCCCTGAAGGTGAGCGAACAGAACCTGCGGCAGGTGATGGATATCGTGCCGCAGGCCATCTATGCGCGGGACAGCGAGGGACGGATCATCCTGGTCAACCGGCGGTTCGCGGAACTGAGCGGGAAGACACCGGACGAACTGATCGCAGGCGCGTTTTCGGCCCCCGCGGAACTGGCCCAGGCGACCGATGCGGAGGTGTTGCGAGCCCGCAGCCCCGTTATCATTCCCGAGGAGACATGGCAGGAGCCGGATGGGACGCTCCATGTGATGCAGACCACCAAGACGATGTTCCTGCCCGCGGGGAACGGGAAGCCCGCTGTATTGAGCGTTTCCGCCGACATTACCGAGAGCAAGCATCTGCAGGAACAACTGCTGCATGCCCAGAAGATGGAAAGCGTGGGTCGTCTGGCGGGCGGCGTGGCCCATGAATTCAACAACCTACTGCAGGCCGTGATGGGATTCAGCGAGATCCTCCTGGGGCGCATGCGGGAGAACGATCCCAACCGGGCTGATGTCGTTGAAATCGACAAGGCGGCCAAGCGCGCCGGCACCCTGACGGCGCAACTGCTGGCGTACAGCCGAAAGCAGGTTATGGATCCCCGTGTCCGCAACATCAACGAAATCGTCCAGGGGGTTACCGGATTCCTCAATCACCTGCTGGAGCAATCCGTCCGGCTTGCCCTCACCCTGGATCCGAGGATCCGTTCCGTGCGGGTGGATGCGGGGCAGATCGAACAGGTGCTGATGAACCTGGTGGTGAATGCGCGCGATGCCATGCCTTCCGGGGGAACTGTCACCATCTCCACCCAGGAGGCGCAGTTTGTGGAAGAGGACATCCTGCACATTCCAGACGCGCATGCCGGTGCGTTTGTCTGTCTCTCGGTGGGCGACACCGGTGTCGGCATGGATTCCGAGACCCGTGCCCACATGTTTGAGCCCTTCTTCACGACAAAAGCCATGGGCGAGGGCACGGGATTGGGATTGGCCATGGTGTACGGGATTGTCAAGCAGCATGGCGGCTGGATAGACGTTTTCAGCGAAGTGGGCCTGGGCAGCGTGTTCCGGATCTATCTTCCGGTGGCGGAAGCGGAGGAGGCCCAGGGCTTGTTGAGGCGCGAGACGCTGCGGATCCCCGCGGAATTCCGGGGCATTCGGATCCTGGTGGTCGAGGATGACGATGCTGTGCGACAGTTCGCGGCGCGGGCGCTGAAGGACCGGGGGTTCCGTGTGTTTGCCTGCGACAACCGGGAGGAGGCTCTTGCCGTTTACACCCGGCACGGCATGGCATTCGACATGGTGTTTGCCGACATTGTCTTGCCGGATGGGAACGGGCTGGAACTGGCCCGGTCCCTGTGTGGGCGCAGCGCCGGCATGCATGTGCTGTTGACCAGCGGTTACCTGGATGTCCACGATCGCTGGCCGGAAATCCAGGCCAGGCCATGGCCGTTCCTGCAGAAACCGTATTCCGCGGATGGCCTGGTGGATGCCGTGGTTGAGTCGCTGAAGACGGTGGTCAAGGAGGAAGGCGCCGGCGGATGACCCTGTCGTCCCGGCGCGAGGATACCGGGAGATGCCCGGCCCCCGCGCGGTCCGAGATTTGATTTCCGCAAGCCCTCGAATCCTGCTATAATTCGCTGAAACTGTGGAGGCAGGAGCCATTTGGCCCGGCACTCAGACGAAGGGGTTGGCACCCATGGCAATCAAGAAGCGTCGCGCGAAAAAAGGGGACGGGTTGTTTTCCGTCGCGTTCTGGCAGTTCATGGCATTCGTGATGCTTGTTCTGGTGATCTGGCTGAATGAGGTTATAGACATCGCGGCCTTGTGGTTCGGAGGCAGTTCGGGGGAACCCGATATCTTCCGCGGTTGCGTTCTCACCGTGGCGACAATGGTCACCGCGATCGTTACCGTAGGCCACACCTACGTCCAGCAGAAACAGATCATCCGGGGATTGCTGACGGTCTGCGCCGAATGCCGCAAGATCCGGGTTGCGGACGAAGTGTGGGAACAATTGGACGAATACATTTCGGAGCATTCTCTCGCGCTGATCAGCCATGGGCTGTGCCCTCGCTGTTTCGAGAAGGCGTGCGAGGAGATAGGGTGCCTGGCCGGCGGGGCGTCGGCGGATAAAGGACCCGCCGCCTGAAGCCCGCTCAAGGAGCCTCGGCCGTGGCGCCCATGCGCAGGAACGGAAGGATTTCCGTCTCGACGGTGCGGTTGGCGTCAAACAACACAAATCCCCGCAGCGATTCCCGCCGCAGCGCCGCGATCTGGTCTATCACCTGCGCCGCATTCAGGCGGCTTTCGTTCGCGGTGGCGCCGATTCCCGGCAGGAGCCTGGCGTGGACGCCAGGGAAGGCCGCCTGGGTCCGGCACCACTGTTCGAACTGCGCCGTCTTTTCCGTGTAGCTCATGGGACAAAGGAGATCCACCAGGTCGCGACGCGCCCACTCCCCCCAGTCCTGTCCAATGGAGTCGCGGCAGCCGGGAAAGCCTGGATAGACGGCGGCGGAGAGTTTCATGTCAGGCGCCAGGCGCTTCATTTCCCGACGCACTTCCGCCAGCCATCCTGTGATTTGATCGCCGCGCCAGCGCCGGAAGGCTTCCGCCGCCGGACCGGTCTGGGCGTCGAGGGGCCAGCGGCGAAGCGTCAGTCCGGCGGCCTGTTGGAAACGCTGGCGGCAGCCGGAGCAATAGCAGGCATCCTTGGAGGGATAACGCATGTAGTCCAGATGGATGCCGTCCACCGCATACCGTCCGGCCAGTTCGAGAACGGCATTCCTTTGAAATACCCGGTTGCGGGGATCGGACGGGCAGAGCCAGTTCAGTGACTCGCCTCCGCTCGAAACCTGCAGGCGTTTCTCGCGGCGGCACTGATCCAGGAGGGAGGCGGGGGCGCCCTCGAGATTCCAGCAGATGACCCAGGCGTGGACCTGGATGCCGTGGCGGCGGGCGGCGGGGAGGCAGGCCTGCAGTTGATCTCCCTGCGAGGCCGCGAGAGAGGAGACCGGGAGGCTTGTCCGGGTGTAATGCGCTGCCCACGGGCGCTGCACGTGGGGGAAGATGGCGGTCATGCCGTTTTGCGCGAGGATCCGGCAGGTGGCCTCCCAGTTGCCGGGGTATAACCCCGTTCCGGAATGATTCCACAGGCCGCGGAATTCGCCCGGCACGGGGGAAGCGGTGAGCGCATAGCATTCCATCAGGGCTGTATCCAGGAGACGGGCGCTGGTCAGCACGCGGTCATACTGTCCCAGGCGGTAGAGTCGCACAAGTTCACCCGTGAGCTGTTCCGCCTGCGCCTGGAGGGCGGCGAGTTTCGGTGCGGCGTGCGCCGGATGCGGGCGCTGTTTCAGGCTGGCCAGCGCCTGCCGGGCATCGGGGAAACGGCCCAATGTTCCCGCGGATTGCAGCGCCTGCGCTGCCGCCGCCTTCCAAAGCAGGGGATCGCAGGCGCCCAGGATGGCGGTCAGCATCTGTTTCTTGGCCGGAACATCGCCTTCCAGGATCATGTGGGTCATCCAGAACCCGGCTTCGCACCGTACCCAGGCGGGTTCCGGGGCCCTGCGTCCGGCGGCATCCTCCCACCACGCGATAACCCGTGCGGATGGGGCCGCCGGATGAACGGGGCGGAGTCCGAGGGAATCCTGAAGGATCCGGGCGGGGGTCCCCGGAGGGGCCTCGCCGGTGAACCGGAAAGCGCTCCACTGGCCGGGGCGGGCGGCCAGCACGCGGGGGGAAAGCCTGACGCCCATCAGGGATGCCAGATCCGGATCGGTGGCATTGAACACCACGAGCTTGCCGCCGCGCCGCACAAACCGGGACAGGCCGCGGAGCGTCCCGCTTCCCAGTGCCTGATTGGACACCAGAACCACCACGCGGGTGCCGGCGTCCAGGCTCCGGGCCACAGTGTCGTCATCCCGGAGTGTGACCGGGATTCCGGACTCGCGGAGCCAGCCGGCCAGCTTGACCGCCATGCGCTGGCCATAGTTCCGCTCGGCGGGATCCGCCACGGAGGTGGAGGGCTGCACGAGAATGACGGGGGGGGCCGGTACCGCCTCCGCCGGGCGGGGCGCGGCTGGCGCAAGCGGGAGACGGCGCAGCGGGGCACAGCCCGCAATCGCGGCCAGGAGGGCTGGCAGCGCGAGAATCGCCATCTGTTTCCTGGCGGCAGGAAATTGCATGGGAGCTTGATACCGATGGCCTCCGCCGGAAGCAAGGGATTTCTGAAAACAAAGAGATTGCGTCGGCAGGGGTAATCGGGTATAAAGTCACGGTTTTTTCAGGAAAGGTTGAGCCATGAAGAAGGATATTCATCCCGAATACAAGGAAGCGACGATTACCTGCGGTTGCGGATCTATCTTCCAGACCAAGTCAACGGTCAAGCAACTCCACGTCAACGCGTGTTCGGCCTGCCATCCGTTCTATACGGGGCGGACGGCCATGGTGGACGCCAAGGGGCGCGTGGAGCAGTTCCGGAAGCGTTACGCCAAGAAGTAGTCGTTGCGTTGCGGCGGTGGCCAGAAGCCCATGGCGGCGTTCTGGCCCTTTTTCTGTCCTCGCATGGCGGGACAGCTTCGTAAGGAAACGGACGGCGGCAGGTGATAGACACGGCATACATAGACAAGCTGTCCAGTCGCATGAAGACGCTGGAGGCGGATATCGCCAATCCTGCAGTGGCCGCCAACCAGAAGCGGTTCCGCGACACCGTCAAGGAACATGCCCGGCTGCGGAGGGTTCTGGACAAGGCCGAAGTCTTCCTGAAGCTCAAGCGCGACCACGAGGAACAGCGCGAGCTGCTGGCCAGCGAGGATGCCGATCCGACCCTGAAGGCGCTTGCCGCCGAGGAGTTTGCCGGCCTGGAGACGGCGCTCGGAAAGGCCGGCAAGGAACTGCAGTCGGCCATGCTGCCTCCGGACCCGAACGACGATCGGAACGTCATTCTCGAAATCCGGGCCGGTACGGGGGGCGAGGAAGCCGCGTTGTTTGCGGCGGATCTCTTCCGCATGTACAACCGCTTCTGCGAGGGACGCGGCTGGAAGGTCAGCGTCATCGACGCCAGCTCCTCCACGATCGGCGGGTACAAGGAAGTGGTGTGTTCCGTGGAAGGCAGCCAGGTGTACAGTGTCCTCAAGTACGAATCCGGGTGCCATCGCGTACAGCGGGTCCCGGTCACAGAGGCGTCCGGGCGCATTCACACGTCGGCAGCCACCGTGGCGGTGCTGCCGGAGGTGGACGAAGTGGATGACATCGTCATTCCCGCCGACGAGTTGCGGGTGGACATCTTCTGTTCCTCCGGGCCGGGCGGGCAGGGTGTCAACACCACCTACTCGGCGGTGCGGGTGACGCATCTTCCGACCGGGCTGGTGGCGCAGAGCCAGGACGAGCGTTCGCAGCACCGGAACAAGGAAAAGGCGTTGAACGTGCTCAAGGCGCGGCTGCTGGACTGGAAGCAGCGGCAGGAGGAGGAGCGCAGCGGCAACCTCAGGCGCACGCAGATCGGGAGCGGCGACCGCAGCGAGAAGATCCGCACGTACAATTTCCCGCAGAACCGCCTGACGGATCACCGGATCAACTTCACCATCTACACGCTGAACCGCGTCATGGAGGGGGAGATCGGCGAGTTGATCACGGCGTTGCGCGACCACGACGTGGAGCTGCGCGTCCAGCGGGAAATGGCGGCGGCCAAGGCATGAAGCGGCTCCTGGATGTCCTTCAGGCGTCCGCCGACTACCTGGCCGGCAAGGGAGTCTCCGATCCGCGGCTGCAGGCGGAGCAGTGGATGAGTCATGTCCTGCGGTGTTCGCGGATGCAGTTGTACGTCCGGTTCGAGACGATGCTGGACGAAGCGCAACTGGCGCCGATGCGGGACGGGATCCGGCGCCTGGCGGCTGGCGAGCCGCTGCAGTACATTGTGGGAGACGTGGAGTTCATGGGGTACCGGTTCAAGGTGGACCGGCGCGCCTTGATTCCACGGCCGGACACCGAGACCCTGGTCACCACGGCGCTCGAATGCCGGGAGCTTTGGGCGCCCGGCAATGTCAAGGTGGCGGATGTCGGGACCGGCACAGGGTGCGTGGCCGTCAGCCTGGCCCGGGAGCGGCCGGATGCGAGTTTCGTGGCGGTGGATCTGCACGCCGACGCGCTGGAACTGGCGCGGGAGAACGCGGAAGGGAACGGAGTGGCGGGGCGGATCGAATTCCGGCAGGGGGACTTGCTTGGCGGATTCGGCGACGGCGAACTGGATGCGGTGGTCAGCAATCCGCCGTACATCGCCTCGGACGCCTGTTCGCGCCTGCCGCGCGTGATCCGGGACCACGAACCGCGGGCGGCGTTGGATGGGGGAGACGGCGGATTGGAATTGCTCCGGAGGCTGGCGGAGGAAGCCCGGCGGGTCCTCAAGCCCGGCGGCTGGCTGTTTGTGGAAATTGGTTTTGACCAGGCCCCCGCGGTTGTGGGATTCTTTCGCGAGAATGGTTATGAGGCGGTCGCGGCGCGGACGGATCTTGGCGGCCGTGACCGCGTGGTGAACGGCCGTTCCGGATCCGGACCGGCGTGCGGGAAAGGAGCAGAGTCATGACATTCCTTGAGTTGGCGCGGCAGCGGTTCAGCGTGCGTTCCTACGCGAAGACCATCGTTCCGGATGACAAGCTGCAGATGGTGCTGGAGGCCGGCCGTATGGCGCCTTCCGCGGCGAACCGTCAGGCGTGGCGGTTCATTGTGGTGCGTGACGCGAAGCAGCGTCGGGCACTGGGCGAAGCCTATCCCCGGGAGTGGTTCTGGTCGGCGCCGGTGATTCTCGTCGTCTGTGTGGATCCCGCCAAGGCCTGGGTGCGGTTTGACGGCAAGAACTACGCCGATGTGGATGGCGCGATCGCCATGGATCACATGACCCTGTGCGCCGCCGGGATCGGACTGGGAACCTGCTGGATTGGCGCCTTCGAGCCCGCCAAGGTCCGGCGTGTTCTTGGCATACCGGATCATATCGAGCCGTTGGTGATGACGCCGCTGGGCTTTCCGACGGAACCCGTGCGCGGCAAGAGCCGCAAGCCGCTGCAGGAAGTCGTCAATTACGATAGCTTCCAGGCATAGGAACGCGAGATCGGCGGTGGGCGGGGCTCCTGCCTGGAGCCGGACTTTCATGAGGGGCTTCAGGGGTTTGAGTGGGTGGCCCCCAGGTCTTGTGGTTGGTCTAACAGGAGGAATCGTGTAAGTAAGCCGGTTAAGGGTATCCGTTTAAGAGTGGCGGTTAAGAAGGCGGTTAAGTGTGATACCGCAAGGCGCTTACGTGTTCCCTTAAACGTACACTTAACCGACACTCTTAAACGGATACCCTTAAACGACCTGCTTAATCGACATGATTGGGCGGAACTTGGCGAACCACAACGT